>JABFVM010000350.1 GCA_013362785.1 Streptomyces sp.
CCAGGTCGGGATCGCACAACACCGTGGAGACGAGCGCGGACGCGTTGGGGTCCGGGCAGAGTGTTCGTCGTGTTCGTCGTGTTCGGCTCAGGCGGGAATCCCGGCCGTGGCTCCGGTCCGCGCGGCGGGCCTGGTCGACTGCCGGAGTGCGGCCGAGAGCCACACCAGGACGACCCCGACCACGATGTGCAGTGCGCTGGTGAGCAGGGAGTCGGGCAGCGCCGTCAGGAACGCGAACAACGGCAGGACGACGGCTTATCCCCAGGCCGAGACGGCGTCGCTGGCGCCGGGCCCGCGGCTGCTGACGCTGATGAGCACCGGGCAGGTGACCACGGTCGACAAGGACAACCCGGGCGGCGACCGCGCGGTGTCGAAGACCAAGTGCGATCGCATCTACGCCGCCGCGGGAAGTACTGCACGACCACGGCATCCACTACGTCGGCCTTCGCAAGGTGCTGGTGCCGATGTCCTCGGTGGTTCCCGGCAGACGACCACTTCGGACTCCAGTAGAGCTAGGCAGTCGAGTTAATGGTCGGCGGTGCCGAAGGACGCTCCCGCTCGGCGGACCGCCAGGAGCGCCGCGCCGATGTCCGCCGCCGCTCGCGGATCGGACAGGGAGCGGCCCGACAGTTCCTCGATGCGGCGCAGTCGGTAGCGGACGGTGTTGGGGTGGACGAAGAGAGTCCGCGCCGCGTCCGGGGCGGAGCCTGCGGCGGCGTACCAGTGCTCCAGGGTCTGAAGGAGACGGGCGCGCTCCGCGGCGGGGAGGTCGAGCAGGGGCTGGAGGACCACCTCCACGAGGTGCGCCGCCTCGGCCGGGGCGGCGGCGACGAGCATGGCCAGTGGGTTGTCGTCGAACCGTGCGACGCCGGGGCCGGTGCCCTGGAGGCCTGCCAGCGCCAGTCGGGCGAAGCGCAGGGCCTGGGGGGTGTCGCGCAGCGAGTGGAAGCACGGGCTGATGCCTACGCGGGCTTGCGCGCGGCGCAGGATCCTCAGGCAGGTGCTCTCCGCCGTCGCTGTGGGCAGGGCCGCCAGACCGATCTGCTGGTCGGGCAGCAGCCGCCAGGCGAAGTGGATCTGAGCCTGGCGCAGCGCCGCGTCCGTCCCCGCCAGCGGCTCCTCGCCGGGAGCGTCGGCCGCCGCCGCGGCGACCACGTAGGGCCCGCGGTCGGGCAGCCCGAGCTCGCGGGCGGCCTCCCACAGCGTGCGGTCGGTGATGACGCCGGTGAACAGCGCCTCCACCAGTGCCGAGCGGCGGGCCTGACGCCGTGAGGTCAGCTCGGCGCTCGTCTCCCGGTAGGCCGCCGCCACCGCCTCCGCATAGCGGCCGAACAGGGCCCAGATCTCCGCAGACTGGGACACCAGTTGGGCGTCGGTGACCTCGGGACGGTTGCGTGCCTCGGCGAGGATGTCCGTCCACAGCAGCTCGAAGCCGATCCGGTACGCGTGCAAGGTGTCCGCCAACGGCACGCCCTGCTCGGCGCGCACACGGCCGGTCTCCCGGGCCGGGCTCGGGTCCTGTGCGTCCGCGCGGCCGAGCTGGTTCAGGAGCAGGTCCGCGTTGGCGGTACACGAGTGGCGCAGCGAGTCGAAGGGGATCAGTGACTCGTCCTTGTAGGCATCGACGTCCGAGCGGATGCGCTGCGCCATCCGCTCACCCAGTTCCGGCAGCCTGGCATGAAGCGCCGAGACCACCCCGGAGATATCCATTCTCGCAGCGTAACGCCCCTGTTTTGTTCTCGGGAACAATCCCGGAGAGCAGACGCTGTCATAGGGCACATAGGCCGTTGCCACGGACAACTGCACGATGTCGTCAGTGTGAACAGCGGATTTCGACGGCGACATTCGTGGAGGCGGTCATGGCCAATCTGGCTCAGTTCCTGGTGGAGACGGCACGGCGGCGGCCCGAACGCCCCGCGCTGCGGCTCGGGGAGCATGTCACCAGTTACGCGGAGCTCGATGAGCGCAGCGCCCGCGCCGCCGCGCTGCTGCGGGCCGGGGGCATACGGCCGGGAGACCGGGTCGCTCTGATGCTGCCCAACGTTCCCGAGTTCGTCGTCCTGTACTACGGCGTGCTGCGCGCCGGAGCGGTCGTCGTACCGATGAACCCGCTGCTGAAGACCCGGGAGACCGAGTACCACCTGCGTGACTCGGGGGCGGACATGCTCTTCGAGTGGCACCAGGCACCGGGCGAGGGCGCGCAGGGCGCGGCCGCCGCCGGAGTACGGCACATGGCCGTCGAGCCGGTCACCTTCGCGGGCCTGCTGGCCAGTCACGAGCCGCTGCCGGAGGTGAGCGAGCCGGACGGCGAGGACGTGGCCGTGCTGCTGTACACCTCCGGCACCACCGGCCGCCCCAAGGGCGCCACCCTCACCCACACCGGGCTGCGGCACAACACCGAGGTCAATACGGTCGAGGTGCAGCGGGTGACGGCGGAGGACGTGGTCGTGGGCTGTCTGCCGCTGTTCCACATCTTCGGCCAGATCTGCACGATGAGCGTGACCGTCCGCGCCGGTGCCTCGCTCACCCTGATCCCCCGCTTCGACCCGCAGACCGTGCTGGACGCCATCGCCCGCGACCGGGCGACGATCTTCGAGGGCGTACCGACCATGTACGCGGCGCTGCTCCAGCACCCGTCGGAGGCCGACGTGTCCACGCTGCGGATGTGTGTCTCCGGCGGAGCCTCACTTCCGGTGGAGATCCTCCACGGCTTCGAGCGCCGCTTCGGCTGCATGGTGCTGGAGGGCTTCGGCATGTCCGAGACCAGTCCGGTGGTCACCTTCAACCACCCCGACCGGCCGCGCAAGGCCGGGTCCATCGGCACCCCGATCAAGGACGTGGAGGTGCGGCTCCTCGACGACAAGGGCCAGGACGTGGCTCCCGGCGAGATCGGCGAACTGGCCGTCCGCGGGCCGAACGTGATGAAGGGGTACTGGAACCGCCCCGAGGAGACGGCGGCCACCATCCCGGACGGCTGGCTGCGCAGCGGCGACCTCGCGCGTCAGGACGAGGACGGCTACCTGTACATCGTCGACCGCAAGAAGGACATGATCATCCGCGGCGGCTACAACGTCTACCCGCGCGAGATCGAGGAGGTCCTCCACGAGCACCCGGCCGTCGCACTGGCCGCGGTGGTCGGCGTGGCCGACGCGCATCTCGGCGAGGAGATCGCCGCCGCGGTGGTGGTGCGTCCGGGCGCGCAGGTCACGCCCGATGTGCTCCGGCAGTTCGTCAAGGAGCGCGTGGCGGCGTACAAGTACCCGCGCCAGGTGTGGCTCGTGGACACGCTGCCGACCGGCCCCAGCGGCAAGATCCTCAAGAGGGAGATCAGCGCGCCGGCCGGGTGAGGCCGATCTGGTCGAGTCACACCCAAGGGACACGGGGCCAAGGAGCAAGGAGCAACGCCGACACGCGTTCCCGGGTTCGCTACGACTCCCCGGCCGGGGGCCGCACACGGGGCAACTGGGCAGAGCGGTGACGCCTGTTCGGTTGCCCCGCTTTCGTCAGCGCGGGAAGACGACCGTCAGCAGGCGGAAGAGCTCGGCGCGCTCCTCGTCGGACAGCTGGTCCAGGCCGGTCTGCGTCTGATCCATCCGCTCACGGATCGTGTCGATCACCTTCTCGCCCGCCTCGGTGAGGGCGACATTTTTCACCCGGCGGTCGGTGGCGCTGACCTCGCGGCGGACCAGGTCGCGCTTTTCGAGCCGGTCGATGATTCCGGTCATGTTCGACGCGTCGCAGGAGAGGGTGTGCGCGAGCGAGCGCATCGAGGCCGGCGCGCGGCGCAGCACGGTGAGGGTCTTCGCCTGGCTGGAGGTAAGGCCCATGTCGGCGGCGGCAGCCGTGAAGTCGGCGTAGTGCGTACTGACCGAATGGGCGAGCAGCTCCATGAGCTGCGCCTTGGACGGGATGGGCGGCATACGTCGAGGGTACCGCGAAAAGCTTGAACCTCCCAACCTTTGACATCCACCAGCTCTTATTGTTTGATAACTTCAAGCATCGAGCATCTCAATGGTTTGGTTGGTCGACCATCGATGCCCTCCTCCTTTGGCACCCCTCCACCGGAAAGAACACCGTGAAGTCCTCTCTTGCCGCCGCGCCGGAGCGCCGCACCGGCAGCCTCAGCCTCGTCCTGGTGCTGGGCCTCGCCGCCATGGTCGTGTCGATGATGCAGACCCTGGTGATCCCGATCCTGGGCATCATCCAGAACGACCTCGGCGCCACAACGGCCCAGGTCAGCTGGGTCACCACCGCCACCCTGCTGTCGGCCGCGGTCTTCACGCCGCTCCTGGGCCGCCTCGGCGACCAGCACGGTACGAAGCCGACGCTGCTCGGTGTGCTGGTGGTGATGGTCGCCGGATCCGTGCTCGCCGCGACCACCAGTTCGATGCTGTGGCTCATCGTGGCCCGCGTGATGCAGGGCGCCGCCACCGCGATCTTCCCGCTCGCGCTGTCCGTGCTGCGCGCAGAGGTCCAGCCCGCGCGGCTGCCCGGCGCCATGGCCCTGGTCAGCGGAACCCTCGGGTTCGGAAGCGGCCTCGCCCTGGTGAGCGCCGGGCTCCTCTCCCAGGGCGCCGACCCCGACTACCACCAGGTCTTCTGGCTGGCCGCCGCACTCGCCACCGCCGCGCTCATCGCGGTCGCGGTCGCCGTCCCCGCGCCCCGCACCCGGACCGGCGGGCGCACCGACTGGCTCGGCGCCGCCATCCTCGCCCTGGTGCTCGTCCTGCTCCTGCTGCCCATCTCGCAGGGTCACACCTGGGGCTGGACCTCGGCCCGCACGCTAGCTCTCTTCGCCGGCGCCGCCGTCATGACCGTCGTCTGGGTCCTCGTCGAGCGCAAGGTCCGCGACCCCCTGGTCGACATGAAGATGTTCGTCCACCGCCCGGTGCTGTTCACCAACCTCGCCGGACTGCTCGTCGGGTTCGCCATGTTCGCCCAGTTCATCGGCGTCTCCTACCTCGTCCAGACGCCCGAGGAGATCGCCGGCTACGGCTTCGGCGCCTCCGTCCTGCGCGCCTCCGTTCTCTACCTGCTGCCCTCCGCCCTCGTCTCGCTGGTCGCCGCCCAGTTCGGAGGCGTACTGGTACGACGCATCGGCGCGCGTCTCACCCTCGCCGTCGGCGCCGCCTTCGGCGTCATCGGCTTCGCCTGGCTGACCCTCGCCCACGACACCACCGCGTCGGTCATCCTGGCCGGCATGGTCGTCGGTGTCGCCGTCAGCTTCGGCTACGCCGCGATGCCCGCGCTGATCGTGGCCGGCGTTCCGCACCACCAGACCGGCATCGCCAACGGCATCAACTCCATCTCCCGCTCCACCGGCAGTGCGATCGGCAGCGCCGTCGTCACATCGCTGCTCGCCTCCAAGACGCTCGACAACCTGCCCGCCGGAGTCCCCGCGCTGCCCGCCGAGAGCCAGTACACCCTGACCTTCGCCCTGGCCGGAATGGCCTTCCTGCTGGTCATCGGCGTCGCCATGGTCGGCCTCGCGATCCGCCGCAGGTCCCCGTCGACGGCCACCGGCACGCTCGTCGCGTCGAGCGATGACAAGACCACTCCCGCCGCTTCGAGCGACGACGGAACCACTCCCCCCGCGTCCAGCGACGACGAGACCGCTCCCGAACGCGCGGCCGTCACTGCCTGACCGCACCGCCTGCACGGCCGCGACTCGCCTTCCCTCGGATGCCGACCGGCTCTCCCCGGATGCCGACCGGCTTTCCCCTCCCACCGAACAGGACACGACTGTGACCGACACCAAGGCAGCCTTCACCCTCGACGACACCTTCACCGCCGTCGAAGCCACCGCGCTGGTGAACCGGCTGCGCACCACCTTCCGTACCGGCCGCACCAAGCCCCTGGCCTGGCGCCGGCAGCAGCTGACCCGCCTGCGCGAGCTGCTCACCGACAACCGCGCGGCGATAGCCGACGCCCTCTACGCCGACCTGCGCAAGAACCGCGCCGAGGCCGACGCCATGGAGATCGACCTCACGATCACCGAGATCGACGACTACCTGGAGCACCTGGAGGAGTGGACCGCCCCGCAGCCCGCCCCCGTGACGGTGCCCGGCCTTCCCGGCAGCACCGCCCGCACCGTCTTCGACCCGCTGGGTGTCGCCCTGGTGATCTCGGCGTGGAACTACCCGGTGAATCTGCTGCTCGTGCCCGTCGCGGGCGCGCTCGCCGCAGGGAACGCGGTCGTCATCAAGCCCGCCGAGTACGCCGCCCGCACCTCGGCGCTGCTGGCCGAGCTGCTGCCCGCCTATCTCGACACCGACGCCACCGCGGTCGTCGAGGGCGGCGCGCCGGAGACCACCGCGCTGTTGGAGCAGCACTTCGACCACATCTTCTACACCGGCAACGGCACGGTCGGCCGCATCGTGATGACCGCCGCCGTGAAGCACCTCACCCCTGTCGTCCTCGAACTCGGCGGCAAGTCACCGGTGTTCGTGGACCGGGACGCCGACATCACCACGGTCGCGCAGCGCCTGGCGGCCACGAAGTTCGCCAACGCCGGACAGACCTGCGTCGCCCCCGACTACGTCCTGACCGACCCGGACACCGCGACCGAACTGCAGGCCGCCCTGGCCGTCGCGCTCAAGGGGCTGTTCGGCGAGGACCCCCAGACGTCCGACGCCTACGGACGGGTCATCAACGAGCGGCACTTCGACCGGCTCTCCAAGCTGCTGGGCTCCGGCCGCACGGTCACCGGCGGGCGGAGCGAGCGCGCGGACAAGTACATCGCCCCGACCGTGCTGGCCGACGTCCGGCCCGACGAGCCCGTGATGCAGGAGGAGATCTTCGGCCCCATCCTGCCGATCGTGACCGTGGCGGACCTGGACGAGGCCATCGCGTTCATCAACGGGCGCGACAAGCCGCTCGCCCTGTACGCCTTCACCGAGAACGACACCACCAAGCGCCGCCTCACCGCCGAGACCTCCTCGGGCGGCCTCAACTTCGGCCTGCCGATGCGCCACCTCGCCATGCCGACGCTCCCCTTCGGCGGGGTCGGCGAGAGCGGCATGGGCAACTACCACGGCCGCTACTCCATCGAGACGTTCAGCCACCGCAAGGCCATCCTCGACGTCCCGCTGAGCTGAACCGGGCCCCGAAGCCGAGAACAAGGAGCACAGACGCATCATGAACGACACGTTGCTGGAGCAGCTCGGCGCCGACAAGTACGTGCTGGTCACCAGCTATCGCAAGAACGGCACCCCGGTCGCCACCCCGGTGTGGGTGGTACGCGACGGTGACACGCTGGGCGTGCGGACCCCCGCCGACTCCTGGAAGGTCAAGCGGATCCGGGCACCCGGCGACATCCTCGTCGGCCCCTGCGACCTGCGTGGCAACCCGACGGGCGACCAGGTCCCGGCCACCGCCGAGATCGCCGACGAGGCGACCGGCGACCGCTACCGCAAGCTCATCGGCCGCAAGTACGGCATCCTCGGCCGCCTCATGATCCTCAACAGTCGGCTGCGCCGGGGAGGGGACAGGACGCTGGGCATCCGAGTGCGCCTCGCCCCACAGCGGGTGACGTAGCGTCGGCTCCAGGCCCGGTAGATCTCGCCGGGGAGCTGGAAGTCCGGCCCGTCCCGGGGCCGGGGCCTGGGTGCTGAACAGCCGCATCCGGTCCCGCTGTGGGTGTCGACGATCCACGCCTTGGCCTCCCCCTCTCCACCCCCGCTGCGCCTGCGTCACCTCGCCGCCGGCCCCGTCGAGGGTCCCTGTCCGACAACTCGACGTCCAACGACTCGACCGGCGCAAGGTCAACGTTGCGCGCCGGTCGGCAGGTCACCGTCCGGCGCCTGGTGGGGCAGGCGTTCCAGTGTGGCGGCGATGCCGGCCCGCCCCGCGACGTCGATCAGCGCCTGTCCGATCACGGAGACCGGTTCACGGGCCGGGAGCACCAGCCCGATGCGCTCCGTGCGGACCGGACGGACCAGCGGCACGGCACGCATGCCCGCGGGCACGCCGAAGACGTGGAGCCAGGCGTGCGGCACCACGCTCGCCCACTGACCTGCCCTGACCTGGGCGAACAGGGACGCGATCGAGTCGGTCTCGACCCGCGGCGTCACGGAAACGCCCACGGCCTCGAACACCGCGTCGAGCACCTGACGGCCCTGCATCATGGGGTGCAGCAGACACAGGGGGTACTGGGACGCCTCCTCCCAGGAGATCTCGTCGGGCCCGGAGCCGGGCGCCGACCGCTGGGTCAGCAGGACATAGCGTTCCTGGTAGAGCGATACGAACTTGAAGTCGTGCGCGGCGACGGAGCTGTGATAGGTCACGGCGGCGTCGAGTTCGTACGTCCGCAGCCGGTTCACGATGTCCTCGGCCTGAAGGTCGGCGAAGACCTGCACGGTCGCCAGCGGGTTGGCGGCGCAGAACGGCTGGGTCAGCAGCGCGACCGCCGTGGCCGCGGTGGGGACCGTGCCGATGCGCAGCCGGCCGCTCAGCCCCGCTCGCAGTGCCTGGATCTCGCTCTCCATCGCGTCGCGGTCGGCGAGGATGCGCTGTGCCCACAGCACGACCCGCTCGCCCTCCGGTGTGAAGCCGTCGAACCGGCGCCCCCGCTGGACCAGGGGGATGCCGAGCTCGTCCTCCAGTTTCCGGATGCCCTCGGACAGGGTCGGCTGGGAGACGTAGCAGGCCTGGGCCGCCTTGGCGAAGTGGCGGGCGCGGGCGAGGGCGACGAGGTATTCGAGTTGGCGCAGCAGCACGCCTCCATGATCCCCCGCGCCCGGCCGCTCGGCACCGCCACTGCACGGCGGTGATCGGAGCTGCCTGTCAGCCGATAGGAACTACCGCTTTGACCCGGCCCCAGGCGTCGGCAGAGGGTGTGCTGCGAACGGTGGGCGGGGTATGTCGCGCCTGCGCGGGTCCGAGGACGCGCGGGATTCCCCGCTCCCAGGCCCTCGCCGGACGCTGCCGAGCGTGCTCGCCCCGCTACGGAGAGGGCGTTGCGTGCCATGCGGGATTTCGACGAACCGGACGAGGAAGAGCTGTCGGTGACGGCGCCCAAGAGGTGGGCGACCGGTGTTCCTGGGGTCGTGCACGCGTTGCAGTACGCGCTGGGGCAGACATCGCCTAAGCGCACCGCGCTGACCCTGCTCAACATCAACCAGGCGAAGGGGTTCGACTGCCCGGGCTGCGCCTGGCCGGAGCCCGCGCCCGGCAAGCGGCATCGCAACGAATACTGCGAGAACGGCGCCAAGCACATCGCCGACGAGGCGACCACCCGGCGAGTGACCGCCGACTTCTTCCGCCGGTACTCGGTGGACGAGCTGAGCCGGAAGTCGGACTACTGGCTCAATCAGCAGGGCCGGCTGACCGAACCGATGGTGCTGCGCGAGGGCGCGACCCACTACGAGCCGATCGGCTGGGACGAGGCACTGGACCTGCTCGCCGGTGAACTGCGTGCCCTCGACCACCCCGACGAGGCGCTGTTCTACACCTCCGGGCGGCTGGCCAACGAACCGGCCTTCCTGCTCCAGCTGTTCGCGCGTGCCTTCGGCACGAACAACCTGCCGGACTGTTCCAACATGTGCCACGAGTCCAGCGGCTCGGCCCTGAACGAGACCCTGGGCATCGGCAAGGGCAGCGTCAGCCTCGACGACCTCTACGACTCCGACCTGGTCTTCGTCGTCGGGCAGAACCCGGGCACCAACCACCCGCGCATGCTGTCCGCGCTGGAGGAGACCAAGCGCCGCGGCGGCCACGTGGTCGCCGTCAACCCGCTGCCGGAAGCCGGACTGCTCCGCTTCAAGCACCCGCAGAAGGCACGCGGCATCGTCGGCCGCGGCACGGACATCGCCGACCAGTTCCTGCAGATACGGCCCGGTGGCGACCTGGCCCTGTTCCAGGCGCTGAACCTGCTGTTGCTGGAGGCCGAGGACAAGGAGCCGGGCACGGTCCTGGACCGCGAGTTCATCGACGCGCACACCACGGGCTACGACGCCTTCGCCGAGCACATCCGCGAGACGTCCTGGGACGCCGTCCTGGAGGCCACCGGCCTGAGCAGGGACGAGATCGAGCAGGTGCACGAGCGGGTGCTGGCCAGCCGCAGTGTCATCGTCTGCTGGGCGATGGGTCTGACCCAGCACAAGCATGGTGTGCCCACCATCCGTGAGGTCGTCAACTTTCTTCTGCTGCGCGGAAACATCGGCCGTCCGGGCGCGGGAGTGTGCCCGGTGCGCGGACACAGCAACGTGCAGGGCGACCGCACCATGGGCATCTGGGAGCGCATGCCCCAGCCGTTCCTCGACCGGCTGGGGCGCGAGTTCCGCTTCACCGCGCCGACGCGGCACGGCCTGGACTCCGTCGACTCCATCAGGGCCATGCTCGACGGACGGGCAAAACTGTTCGTCGGCGTCGCAGGCAATTTCGTACGCGCGACACCCGACAGCGACGTCACCGAGCGCGCCCTGCGCAACTGCCGCCTCACCGCGCACATTTCGACGAAGCTCAACCGCTCTCACGCGGTGTGCGGACGCACCGCCCTGATCCTGCCCACGCTCGGGCGCAGTGACCGCGACGTGCAAGCGGGCGGCGAGCAGTTCATGACGGTCGAGGACTCCATGAGCGAGGTCCACGCCACCCGCGGCCGCCTCGCCCCCGCGTCCGCAGACCTGCTCAGCGAGGTGTCCATCATCACCCGCCTCGCCCGCAGGGTCCTGGGCTCCGAACCGGACATCCCCTGGGCGGACTTCGAGGCCGACTACGACCTCGTCCGTGACCGCATCGCCCGGGTCGTCGACGGCTTCGAGAACTTCAACGAGCGGGTAGGTCGTCCGGGCGGTTTCCGTCTGCCCAACCCGGTCAACGAGAAGGTGTTCCGCACACCCTCCGGGAAGGCCGTCCTCACCGTCAACGACTTCACGATGCTCACGGCGCCCGAGGGCCACCTCGTCCTGCAGACACTGCGCTCGCACGACCAGTGGAACACGATCCCGTACGCGATGGACGACCGTTACCGAGGCATCAAGGGCGGCCGGCGCGTCGTCCTGGTCAACCGCGCCGACCTCACCGATCTCGGACTCGACGACGGCAGCCTCGTTGATCTGGTCAGCGTCTGGACCGACGGCTCTCAGCGCCGCGCCGACGGCTTCCGCGTCGTCGCCTACCCGACGCCCCGGGGTTCGGCAGCCGCCTACTACCCGGAGACCAACGTCCTGGTGCCGCTCGACAGCGTCGCGGACATCAGCAACACGCCCACGTCGAAGAGCGTGATCATCCGCCTGGAACGGGCGACCGACCGCACGCATGCGTAGCCAAAGCCGCCCAGCCAGGCAAGCGAGCTATTCCAGCAGGGCGGTGAAGCGCCGGGCGAAGAGGTAGGCGTCACCGGGCCATCGGGCGGACAGATACCGGCCGTCCTGAACGACGAAGGCGGGGGTGTCGTCGGTCGCCGTACCGCGCCGCCGCAGCTCGATCGGTCCGCGTTCGAACTGCGCGGGGTCATCGAGCGCGGCGGCCACCTCGTCCTGGACGTACGCCGGATACGTACGGTAGTAGCGGCCACGCCGCCACGCGGTGAGGTAATAGGCGCTGCGCTCCATGTACTTCGGCAGGCAGGTGGTGCGCCGGTCGGCGATGACGCTGCGGCCGGTCGCCGGGTCGATGGTGCGGGCCAGCAGGAGGACGCCGTGGCAGATGGCGCCCACCGGCCGGCCCGTCTCCCAGAATCGGGCGACCTTCGTCTGCAGGACTGGCGAGCCGAGGTACTGCCGCATGCCCGGCGCGTGCCCGCCGGGCAGCAACAGCCCGTCGTATGCTTCCGGCTCCACGGCATCCCAGGCGAGCGGATCTCGGAAGGCGGCCTCGCGGGTGAGCTCGCGGTAGAACTCCTTCGGTTCCGGCTCCGCGCCGAGCTGCCCGAACAGCACACCGCTGAGCAGCAGCGGGTCGGCCTGCGGCGGCTGCCCGCCGTGTTCGGTGGCGAACACCACTTCGTGGCCGGCATCGCGCAGCAGCCGCCAAGGGACGGCAACCTCCGTGACATCGAAGTCCCGGTCGGGCAACGGAAGAAGGACACGCATGTTTGACACCTATCACGGCGCCGCCATCGACCAGGCACTCATCGGCCAACGCACAGGGACGCTCCGCCGGCCGACCTGCTCGCCAGCGGGTTCGTCGACAACCCTCTTCGCGACCTGCCTGTGATCGGTCCTCCGTGAGCGCTGGCATGTGCAGCCGCCTGCTGCGGACGCTCTGGGCGGAGACGCCTCAGGGTTCCTCGGGCAGGTCTTCGGTCATCGCTCGTTCCGCGGCCTCCGTTCGGTACCGCCCGGGGCTGGTCCCGAACTCCCTGCTGAAGGCGTGGGAGAGGGCGTACGGGGTGCCGTAGCCGACCCGGCGGGCGATGGTGGCCAGGGGGTCCGGCGTGTCGCGGAGCAGGGTGGCGGCGAGGGTCAGACGCCACCAGGTGAGGTATGCCATCGGCGGGCGGCCGACGAGGGTGGTGAACCGGCGGGCCAGCGTGGGGCGGGAGACGCCCGCCTCGGTTGCCAGGCGGTCGTTGGTCCACGGGGCGGACGGGTCGGTGTGCAGCGCCCGCAGTGCGGCGGACGCCACCGGGTCGCCCAGGACCGCCGACCAGGCTCCGGCCCGGCCCTCGGCCATCCAGGAACGGAGCATGTAGACGAGGAAGAGGTCGAGCAGGTTGGGGACCGCGACGCAGGAGCCGGGCCGCTGCCCATCCAGCTCACGGCCCAGTAGTTCGATGACGGCGCGGAGTTCAGGGTGGTTGCCCATTCGGTTGGGCAGGTGGACGACCTTGGGGAGTTCCGCCATGAGTGGGTGCAGGCGGCTGCGGTCGAGCCGGTACTTGCCGCACAGCATCTCCACCTCGCCCGAGTCGCTCGACGGCCGCCGCGGTCCGCTCTCGTCCAGCCATCGCTCGAACGGCACTGCCCGTTCCACGGCCACCGCATCGCTGGGAGAGTCGGCGATCACATGTCCGGTGCCGTGGGGCAGCAGCACCGCGTCACCCGCGCCGAGCGAGACCGGAGCGCCGCCGTCGGGCAGCAGCCAGCAGCTGCCCTCCAGCACGACGTGAAAGCCCGCGCCGTCATACGAGGCGAGCCGTGTGCACCAACTCCCGCTCACCCGCACTCGGTTGGAGGAGGGCCGCCCGAGGCGCACGGTCGAGATCGCGTCGCTCACCACATCCACCGCGCCAGGGTACCGGTGAGCTCAAGTGCGAGACGAATGAGCATTCGGATGAGCTTGTCACGCATTGAGAGGCTCAGTTGGCTCTTTCTAGGGTCGAGGACATGACGAACGAGAACGTGCAGAGCATCGTGCTGGGTGAGGTCGAGGTAATCCGGGTCACCGAATGGCAGGGGGCGTTCGCAGCCGCCCGTGACCTCGTCCCGGAGTCGCCCGGCCAGGTGTGGAAGGACAACGAGGAATGGCTCGCGCCGGACCACTGGGACCCGGACAGCGACAGGGCGGTGGTCGCGCTGCAGAGCTGGGTGCTGCGCAGCGGCGGGCGGACCGTCCTGATCGACACCGGCGTGGGCAACGGGCGGGAGCGGCCCGGTTCGCCGCGGTTCCACCACTGGCAGGGTGATTTCCTCGGCCACCTGGCGCGGGCCGGAGTCCGCCCACAGGACGTCGACGTGGTGGTCAACACCCATGTCCACGGCGATCACGTCGGCTGGAACACCGTGGACGTCGAAGGGGAATGGCTACCGACGTTTCCCCATGCCCAGTACCTCATCCCGGCGGCGGACGACTTCCACTTCGGTCCGGACAACGCGTACGGCAACGGATTGCGCGAGGACGACCGGCTGATCTACGAGGACAGCATCGCGCCTGTCCACCGGGCCGGTCAGGCCGTGCTGTGGGACGGCTCGTACCGCATCGACCAACATCTCACCCTGGAGTCCGCGCCCGGCCACACACCGGGTTCGTCAGTACTACGGCTCGCGTCCGGCAACGACCGGGCGGTGTTCGTCGGCGATCTGCTGCACAACCCGGTGCAGATTCTCCACCCCTCCTGCAACAGCGGCTTCTGCCTCGATCCGGAACGCTCGGTGCTCAGCCGCCGCCGAATCCTCGAACGCGCCGCTGCCGAACGGGAGTTGGTTGTCCCCGCGCACTTCGGCGGTGCGGGTGCCGTGGAGGTTCGGCGGGAGGGTGAGGGGTTTGCCCTTGAGGGGTGGGCGGCCTACGGAACGCGGTAGCGGCGTGTGCCGGGCGTCGGCGGGCTTCACCAGGTGTCGACGCAGCGGCGCGAGCCACGCTGCACGGGCTCGGGGTCATGCAGCAGCGTGCTGATCCAGCGTCGGGACTCGGCCGGGTCGATGACGTCGTCGATCTCGAAGACCGATGCGACGTTGAGGGCCTTGCCGTGCTCGTAGGCGGCCGCGACCCTGCGGGCGAACTCCCGCTCGCGTTCGTCGGCGTCCTCGATGGCCGCCAGCTCCCGGCGGTAGCCCAGCCGTACCGCGCCCTCGATGCCCATCGGCCCGAACTCGCCCGTGGGCCACGCCACCGTGAACCGGGGGATGCGGAAGCCGCCACCGGCCATGGCCTGGGCTCCCAGCCCGTAGCCCTTGCGCAGCACGATCACCCCGAACGGCACGGTGAGCGCCGAGGCGTGGACGAACATGCGGCTGACATGCCGGACGGTCGCGGTCTTCTCCGCCTCGGGGCCGACCATGAACCCTGGTGTGTCGCACAGGGAGACCACCGGCAGCCCGAACGCGTCGCACAGCTGCAGGAAGCGGCTCGCCTTGTCGGCCGCGTCGGAGTCGATGGCGCCGCCCAGATGCCGCGGGTCGTTGGCGAGGATGCCGCACGGGCGCCCCTCCACCCGGGCCAGAGCGGTGACGACGCCGCGTCCGAAGTGCCGTCGCAGCTCCAGGACGGAGCCGACGTCGGCGAGGGTGGCGATGACCGCACGCACGTCGTACGCCCGCCGCCGGTTCTCGGGAACGAGGTGGCGCAGTCGGCGCTGATCGGGGCACTCCCATTCCGTCACCGGGCCCTGGAAGTACGACAGATACGTGCGCGCCAGCCGGACGGCGTCCGCGTCGTCCTCGGCGTCGAGGTCGATGACGCCGTTCGCCCGCTGGACCTCGACCGGCCCGATGTCCTCCGGGGCGAAGCTGCCCAGTCCCCCGCCCTCGATCATCGCCGGGCCGCCCATGCCGATGGTGGCCTCGGGCGTGGCGATGATGACGTCGCAGCAGCCGAGCAGCGCGGCGTTGCCGGCGAAGCAGCGCCCCGAGCCGATGCCGACCAGCGGCACCTTCCCGCTCAGGGACGCGAACAGCGCGAAGGCCGTGCAGTCCAGGCCGGAGACCACCGTGCCGTCCACATCGCCCGGCCGGCCGCCACCCCCTTCGGCGAACAGGACGACGGGCAGGTGAGCCTGTTCGGCCAACGCGAAGAGCCGGTCCTTCTTGCGGTGGCCCATCATGCCCTGGGTGCCGGCCATCACGCTGTAGTCGTACGACATGGCCACGACGCGCGCGGACCGGGGGCCGAACCGGTCGGCGCCCACCGTGCCCACGCCGCCGACCAGGCCGTCGGCGGGGGTACGGCGGATGAGGTCGTCCAGGGTCCGGCGGCTGCGCTGGGCGGCGATGGCCAGGCCGCCGTACTCGACGAAACTGCCCGGGTCACACAGGTCGGCGATGTTCTCGCGGGCGGTGCGCCGCCCCTCGGCGTGCCGCCGGGTGACCATCTCGGGGCGGTCGGCGTCGTCGCCGAACCGCTTGCGCGCCCGCACCTCCTCCAGGTCGGCGCGTGGAGCGTCCGGGTCCGGCCGCTCCTCGGGGTGCGGCTCACCGTCCGCCGCACCGGTGGCCTCCATCACCACCAACGGCCGGCCGTGCTCGGCCAGATCACCCGGCTGTGCCCGTACGGCGACGACCACGCCGTCGCCCGGCGCCTGGAGCAGGTGCTCCATCTTCATGGACTCCAGGACCACCAGTGTGCTTCCGGCCCGTACGCGCTCGCCTTCGGCGACGGCCACGTCGACGACTGTGGCCGTCATGGGCGCGGTGAGGGTGAGCGTGCCCTGCGGCTCGAAGGCGTCGGGGACCTCCGCGTCGTTCTCCGGGCCCCCCGTCTCCTGCTGGACCAGTGCGGGCAGCAGTTCGTCGACGAGCGCCGTGTGCAGCCGCCCGGCGACGACCTCGGGTGCCTCCAACAGCCGCCGCAGCACCTCGGCGTTGGTGGCGACCCCCTCGACCCTCAGCTCCGCCAGGGAGCGGCGGGCGCGGGCGAGCGTGTCGGGCAGGCTGCCGGAGCCGTCGTGGGCGACGAGCTTGGCCAGCAGCGAGTCGAAGCGCGGGCTGACCGGACCGCCGGGGAACGCGGCGGTGTCGACGCGCACACCCGGCCCGGCCGGCGGCCAGAAGACGTCCAGCGTGCCGGCGGAGGGCAGCACCGTTCCGTCGGGGCGCACCGTCTCGGCGTTGACCCGCACCTGCACCGCGCAGCCGCGGGAGACGGGAGCCTGCCCCGCCCCGATACGGTCCAGGCTCTCGCCGGCGGCCACCCGCAGCTGGGCCTTGACCAGGTCGATGCCGGTGACCTCCTCGGTGACGGTGTGTTCGACCTGAATGCGCGGGTTGGCCTCAAGGAAATAGAAGCCCGGGGAGCCATCGCCGGTGTCCGCGAGAAACGTGTCCACGAGGAACTCGAACGTGCCGAGACCGGCATAGGCGACCTCCCGGGCCATGCGCAGCGCCGCGTCGTGCAGCCCGGCCCGGACCGCCTCGTCGAGGCCGGGCGCCGGCGCGATCTCCACGAGCTTCTGCCGGTGCCGTTGCAGGCTGCAGTCGCGGTCGCCGTAGCCGACCACGGCCCCCGTGCCGTCGCCGAGCACCTGCACCTCGACATGGCGGGCACGCCGCAGCAACCGCTCGACATAGACCGCGCCGTCGCCGAAAGCGTGCGAGGCCTCCGAACGGCAGCGCCGGACGGCCTCCTCCAACTCCCCTGCCCCGTATACCGCCCGCATGCCACGCCCGCCGCCTCCGGCGACCGCCTTGACCATCACCGCGGCGCCCTCGCCGAGGCCGGCCATGAACGCACGCGCCTCCTCGATGCCGGTGTCGCCGTACGTCGCCGGCAGCACCGGCACGCCGAGGCGCGCGGCGAGTTCACGGGCCGCGGTCTTGTCGCCGAGTGTCCGCAGCACCTCGGAGCGTGGCCCGACCCAGGTGAGTCCGGCGTCGGTGCACTGCTGCGCGAAGTCGGCGTTCTCGGCCAGCAGCCCGTAGCCGGGGTGAACCGCGTCGCAGCCCGTGCGCACGGCCGCGCGGACCAGGGCCGCCGCGTCCAGGAAGGCCCCTGGCCCCTCGCCGTCGAGCTCCACGACCTCGTCCGCCATGCGGGTGTGCAGCGCGTCCGCCTCGTCGCGGGAGCTCAGCGCCACCGTCAGCAGGTCCAGCTCGCGGGCGGCGCGGATCACCCGTACCGCGATCTCGCCGCGGTTGGCGACCAGCAGCTTGGCCAGACCCATCGTCACCGGTCCTTTCCGTAGGCGTCGGCGGCGGCCGGGGACTCCGCCGACGCGGCGATGTGCGCGGCCTGCTCCAGGAGTTCGCCCTTCTTCACCTTGCCGGTGGTGGTCATGGGCAGGACGTCGACGCACACCACCACGGGTACCTTGTACGGCGCCATGTTCGCCCGCGCCCACACTCGCACGCCCTCGGCGTCGAGCGCGGCGCCGGGGCGGGCCTGGACGAACGCCAGCGGCACCTGGCCCCGGTGGGGATCGTCCATCGGTACCACCGCCGCGCTGAGCACATCCGGGTGCCGGGCCAGCAGCGCCTCCAGCTCGGACGGGAAGACGCTCATCCCCGAGACCTTGATCATCTCCTTGTCGCGGCCGAGATAGTGCAGGCACCCGTCCTCGTCGATCATTCCGATGTCGCCGGTGTGCAGCCAGCCGTCGCGCAGGACCCGGCCGGTGGCCTCCGGCTGCCGCCAGTATCCGGTCAGCAGGGAGGGGGAGCGTACGAGGATCTCGCCGCGCTCGCCCAGCGGCAGCGGCTCGGCGCTGTCCCCGTCGGCCACCATGAACTCGGTTCCCGGCACGGGCAGTCCGCAGAAGACCGGCTCGGTCAGCAGGTCGTGGTCGCCGTCCTGGAACCCGGTGGTGAAGGAGTCCGCGGTGTGCGTCTCGGTCATGCCGTACGCCGCCTCCTGCAGCACACTGTGCCCGCCGGCCAGGGAGCTCCACCGAGCCCGGATCGCCGGTGTCAGCTTGCGCACGAACGACATGGCCCGCGGCTGCGCCAGGCTGGACAGGTCGGTGCCGGGCAGGCCGGGGTGCTCCATCAACTCGACGTAGTTGTCGACCGTGCCCAGCATCAACGTCACCTGGTACCGCTCGATCGCCTGCAGCACGGCCTCGGGGTCCCACCGGGTGAGCAGCACGATGCCGCTGCCGGTGAGCAGCGGCAGCAGGATGCCGAAGTCCTCGCCGGCGATCCAGAAGACCGGCACATAGATCAGCAGCACGTCGGGGTGGTCGCCGGAGAGGTACATGCCGCTGGCGGCCGCCGCCGTCGCCGCGGTGTAGAGCATGTGCCGCTGGGAGTGTTCGCACCCCTTGGGCAGGCCGGTGGTCCCTCCGGTGTAGTTCAGGGCGGCGAGCGCGTCCAGGTCGGCCGGCTGGTCCTGGCCGCGGGCGCCGCCGACGGCCCGCCCCCACCCGCTGCCGGCCGAACCGGCACCCGCCAGGCCGGTCGGCAGCGGCAGCACCGGATCGGACGGGAGCATGTCTGCGAGGCCGGTGACGAGTACGCGCCGTACGGCGGTGTCCGGCCGCACCGCATCGACCAGCGGTCGCAGGGTGTCAAGGGTGATCAGGACCGCCACCCCGGCGTCGGTCAGCTCGTGCCGCAGCTCGTGCTCCCGGAACATCGGGTTCACCGGGACGTGCACGGCTCCGGCGCGCAGGATGCCGAGCATGGCGACGACGAACTGCGGGCAGTTGGGCAGGAACACCCCGACACGGTCTCCGGGGCGTACGCCGCTGCGCTGCAGCCAGCCGCACAGCCGCGCCGTCAGGTCCTCCAGCGCCGCGTACGTGATCTGCTCGCCGTAGAAGGTGATCGCGACACGGTCGGGATGGGTCCGGGCCCAGTGCCGCAGGTGCTCGGTGAGCGGCCGCTGCCCGAGCGGGTACACCACCTCCCTGGGCATCGAGTCCGGCCATACGCGCTGCTGGCGGGCCCGTACGTCCGCCAAGTACTCCTCCACGCGCGCGTTGTCCACCGCGACGACCTCCACCTGACTCCGGCGTACCAACCGGTCGGCATGTGCGCATCACCGTAAGGGAGCCCAGAGGTTGGGACAAGAGGTCCCTGACACTGTGGGGGCAGGGCCGGGAGATCCCCCCTCTGACCGGTTACGAACAAGCCAAGAGTGACGGCCTGTTACCCGTTCCTGGTCCCTTCTGACTTCCCCGTGGCGTCACCGTCATGCTGCCGACAGGTGCCAGGTGTGGTGCGGCCGGACTGGAGGAGCGCCCGACGGCTCCACGGGTCGGTTGAACCGAGCGACCCACGGACGGAGTCCGACACCGCCGGGACACGCCGGCAGAAAGCCTGCTCACGACCCTACAGATCGACCGCGCTACCGAATCAACGTTCCACAGCCACTAATTGAATGCAGTACGGGTTAATTCCAAATTGACACAGGCGAGTCCGATGCAAATCAAGCGACGGGCATGCGCGCAACTGATCCTCATTCCCGGCCAGAGCGGCGATCCACGCGCGGAGACCGTGTATTCGGCAATGGCGCTAATTCGGCTTCAGCACGGCTTCGGATCCCGGCATGCTCTGGGTGCCCAGGCGCCAGACCCGATCACCGGTCGAGCGGGCGTCGGCCAGGGCGGGAGGGGAAGGGTCGTCGAGGACTGAGGACTGTTGAAAGCATCAAGGACATCCGGGCGTTCGCGCCGGGATGGGCCACAGCCGCACGTTCAGCGCTTACGGCCACAATATTCCCCCAGAGTCCGCAGGGGCCGGTCAATGGGTCCCGGCTGCAGTCGGCAGACCACGCCCCGGAGCCATCAATATCTATCCCATCCGGTTGATCCGGTGATCAAGGCAAAAGACGCCTACGAGATCGCAATTCAGCTTCCTATTGTCAGGAGCAGGTCATGAAAGCAACGTATCAACGCGCCGTGCCATTTCTGGCCACGCTGTGCGGTTTCACCTTGTGCCTCGCGGGTGCGGCCCTCGCGGCCGGCGCGCCGACGCCACAGATTCTCGCCACGACGCTGGTGAACAAGACCGGCACCACCATCACGGTCACCGCCGGAGTGGGCCGGGGCAACACGATCAGCGTCTGGCAGTCGGGCAACAGCATCAGGATCAGAGACACCGGAGACACGGTCGCACCGTCCGGCGACTGCACCGCCGTCAGCACGACCGAAGTCGCCTGTAGGGCCGCCGACACCACCGAACTCGTGGTCAACGCCGGCGACCAGGACGACAGCGTCACCTCCTCGCTGGCGACCCTCGGCGTCACCCTCATCGGCGGTACCGGCAACGACAACCTCTACGGCGGATCCGCCAACGACACCCTCGAAGGCGACGAGGGATCCGACTTCCTCTCCGGCCGCGCAGGCAACGACACGCTGACCGGGGGAGCCGAGGCGGACAGGATCTTCGGCGGCTCCGGCAATGACTCCATCGAGGGACGCGGCGGCTCGGACATCGTGGACGGCGGGGTCGGCAACGACGTGATCTACGGCGGCGCCGGCAACGAGCAGATCGTCGCCGGCGCGGGCAACGACTACGCCGAGGGCGGCAACGGCCGGGACACCATCGACGCCGTGGACAACGTCAGCGGCAACGACTACGTCGAAGGCGGCGCCGACGTGGACGACTGCCGCGCCGACTTGGGCGACAACGTCAGCGGATGCCCCTGACCAGCGTGAGTGAGCAGCACGCCAGTACCCGTACACGGCGAGACAACCCGAAAGGCGGGCACCGATGAGAACACGAAGCATCTGCACCACGGTGGTGGCGATCGGCGCACTCACCTGCGCCCCGCTGACCGCCGCCTCCGCCGCGCCAGATGCGGCCCCCGGCGCAGGCCTGGCCGGCACCACGGTCGTGCAGCAGGCGGACGACACCCTGGTCGTCACAGCCGACCAGGGTGTGGCGAACGACATCACCATCCGGCGTCGGGGCAACGTTGTTGTGGTGGCGGACGCCGGGGACACCGTGTCCGCCGTCGCCCCGTGTCAGTCGACGGGGACGCACACGGCAGAGTGTCCGCTGCCCGTCACGACGATACGGGTCAACGCCAACGACGCCGATGACAGCGTCACCATCTCCCCGAACCTGGAGGCCACCGGAACGGTGTTCGGCGGTGCGGGTGACGACCGCCTCAACGGCGGCCCCCGGGCGGACCGGCTCGTCGGCGACGACCCCGCCGCCACCGGACTGCGGGCGACGCCGGGCAACGACACCATCAACGGCGGCCCCGGCAACGACACGATCTCCGGGCTGGCCGGCAACGACACGATCAACGGAAATGCCGGCAACGACACCCTCAATGGCGACAGTGGCAACGACACCCTCGGGGGTGACCAGGGCAACGACACCCTCACCGGGGGCAGCGGCAACGACACGCACATCGGCAGCGAGGGCAACGACACCCTCAATGCCGTGGACGGCGTGATCGCCAACGACAGCCTCGACGGTGGCCTCGGCTTCGACACCTGCAACCGCGACACCGGCGACACGGCCATCAACTGCCCCTGATCAACCACCCTTCATGCGGCCGGCGAGGACTGCGTCGGTCGAGCCGGACAGCCGTATCGGCTGTCCGGCGGCAGCATGACAGCCGGTGAGGACGGGCCAGTTCGTCGGCGAGACCGGCGGCGGGCCGCCTACTGCGCCAGTTGAATCGACATTGGCATTGTGCGACAACTCCCGGGCCTCTAACTTAAGTTCGCACTTAAGTCGACTTACGTTCGAACTTAACTCCCCTCTCGACCCAGGAGGCTCCCTTGCGCAGATCCAGCACGAACCTCCGCAGATCGATCGCGGCGGTCGCCGCGGCCACCGCCTTCGTATGCGCTCTTGCCACCGCACCCGGCAACGCCGCGCCCCGGCCGGCCTCCGACCGAGTCCAGGTGGAGATACCCGGCGCCGAACACCACGGCCCAGAGGCGCTCTCCCACTCACACACCGAGGCGGGGTCCGGGTACACCTGGGTCCCCCGGCAAGGCAAGCAGACCAAGCCGTCGTCGCGTGCCCTCTCCCCCGAAGAGACGCAGGCCGACGGCGCCGTCACCAAGGTCATCGACAACGGCCCCACCGCATCCCGCCTCGACATCGTCTTCGTCGGCGACGGCTACACCGCGGACGAACTCGCGCAATTCCACGCCGACGTCAGGGAACGCTGGGCGGAGATCGTGGCCGTCGAGCCGTACCGCGCGTACGCCGGTCTGTTCAACGTGTGGGCGGTGGACGCGGTGTCCCGCCAATCCGGAGTGTCCGGCGATCCGAGCCCGACCGTGACACGGGACACGGCCCTTGGCTCCTACTTCTGGTGCGACACCTACGAGCGGCTGCTCTGCGCCGACGAGGCCAAGGTCGACTCGTACGTCGACAACGCTCCCGAGGTCGACCTCGTGATGATGCTCGCCAACAGCAGCAAGTACGGCGGCGCCGGCTACAACACGCCCAGCCCGACGCTCGGCTACGAAGGTATCGCCACCTCCTCCGCCCACAACGAACAGTCCGGTCAGGTCGCCATCCATGAGACGGGCCACTCACTCGGCAAGCTCGCCGACGAGTACTTCTATCCCGACGTCCCCGACTACGAGCACTACAGCGGTCCCGAACCATCCGAGTCCAACATCTCCGGGCTGACCTCCGCGCAGATGGAAGGCGCACGCGCCAAGTGGTACCGCTGGCTCGGCGAAGTCTCACCGGACGGCGGCACAGTCGGCGCGTACACGGGCGGCGGCTACTACGTGACCGGCCTGAACCGGCCGACGGACGGGTCGCTGATGCGCTTCACCGGCAAGCCCTTCAATCTGCCCGGGGTCGAGGCGATGATCGCCGGCTTCTACCGGCACGCCTCCGTCGTGCGTGCCGTCACACCGACGGAGCGCCCGCTGCACGCCGGGGACAGTGCACGCGTCGCCCTGACCCAGCCGGCCGGGCCGGCCGCACGGCCGCTGAAGGTGCGGTGGTACCTCGACGGCGTACCACTGAAGACGAAGCCGGGGGATACTACGATCGAGATCTCCGAACTGCGGCTCGACGTACGCCACGTACGCCACCCGCAGCAGCACCACCTGACCGTGGTGGTCACCGACCCGACCGACTCGGTCCGCGACCCCGCCATCGCCAAGACACTACGGGCGACTCTGACCTGGAAGATCCACACACACTGACAGCCAGGTACCGCGTCATCCGACGGCCCCTCAGCCGGAACCGCACAAACCGCGCCTTAGGGTGACCTGTGGGGAAACAAAGATCAACGCAGGTGAGAGATCACCCTGGGGGGACGAGAACGTGGCGGGACTGGTAGGCAGATCGGCGGAGCTCGAACGGCTGGACGCAGTGCTCGAAGGCCTGGGCCGTTCCGGACTGCCGGAGGTTGTGGACGTCGTCGACGTCGTCGGTGAACCCGGTATCGGCAAGAGCAGGTTGCTCGACGAGATGTGCGCGCGGGCCCGCCGGGCCGGGTTCACCGTACTGCGCGGGCGGGCCACCCAGTACGAACAGCAGGTTCCCTTCCATCTGTTCACGGACGCGTTCGCCGATGCCGGTCCCCGCGCTCAGGACGCCTTCGCCGGCCCCGCCTTGGCCGAGGTGCACTCGGTGCTGCACGGCATCCGGCAGGCCCCGGGCGACGGTGCCGTCGGGAGCGCCGCCGCCCGGTTCGGGCTGCATCGTGCGATCGCGGCGTTGCCGACGCAGCTGGGTGAGCGCGGTCTGGTGCTGGCTCTGGACGACGTGCACTGGGCGGATCCCGCCTCACGCGAGCTCGTGGACCATCTGATCCGGCACCCCGCGCGCGGACGCGTCCTGCTGGTGGTGGCCCGGCGGGTCCGGCAGACGCCGACATCCCTGACCGCGGCACTGACGCGCGGCGCGGACAGCGGGACCGTGCTCCACCTCGCTCTGGAGCCGCTCTCCGAGCGGGAGTCCGTCCTGGCGCTGGCACCCGACATCACCGAGGAGCAGGCCCGGCGGCTGCACGCCGCCAGCGAGGGCAACCCCTTGTATCTGCTGGCGCTGGGGCACGCGCACCGCACCGGGGCGCCCCTGCCCGGCCTCACCCCCGACACCCACGCCGACGCCAGGGACGCCGGGTACGCGGCCGGCGTACCCGGCGGGCTCGCGGCGCTGCTGCTGGACGAGTTGGGCATGCTCACCGGGTCGCAGCGCCGGCTCGTGGAGGCGGTGGCGGCGCTCGGCGACCACGCCTCGTCGGCCCTGCTGGCCGTGGTGAGCGAGCTCTCCGTCCAGGATGTGGAGCAGGAGACCACAGCCCTGATGGCGCGCGATCTGCTGCGCGCCGGGCCGGGCGACCGGTGGATGCTGCGCCATCCCCTGGTCCGGGCCCTGGTCTACGAGAGGACCGCGCCGGGGCGGCGTGTCGAATTCCACCGCCGCACCGCACGTGAACTGGCCCGCCGCGGTGCTCCCGCCACCGAGCGGGCCCGCCACGTCGCACGGTCGTTGACCGGCTGGGATGCCCGGGCCGCGGAGGTGCTCATCGAGGCCGCCACGCGGTTCGCGTCGACCGCGCCGGCCATCGCCGCCCAACTGCTGGATGTCGTCCTGACTCATATGCCGGACACTTCCGACCGGTTCGCGCAACGCGGCGATCTGGTCCTGGCGCGCGCCCGCGCGCTCGGCGTCAGCGGGAACCTCCGGGAGAGCCGGGACCTGCTGCACTCCCTGATCGAGACCGCCGGCAAGGACCATCCGGAACTGCGGACGCGGGCCGTCGCCCAGTGCGCCGTGATGGAGCGGCACCTCGGCCACTCCCCCGAGGCCACCGCCCTGCTGCGCCGGGAGCTGTCCCGCGATCCCGGCCCGTCCCCTGCCCAGGCGGTCTCCCTGCGCCTGGCCATCGGCATGTCCGCCCTGTTGACCGCGTCCTATCCGCAGGCACGCGCGGACGTCGCGCAGGCCGTCGCCGTCGCCCGCGCCGACGACGATCCCACCGGTGAGGCGGCGGCGCTCGCGCTGGCTGCCCTGGGCGAGGCGTACGAAGGGGAGACGCGGGCGGCGGCCGGGTTCGCCGACTCCGCCGCGTCCCTCGCGGACGCGCTGACCGATCCCGGCCTCGCCGGTCTGTGCGAGGCGCTGGTCTGGCTGGCCTGGGCGGAAACCCTGCTGGAGCGCTACGCCGACGCCGAGCGGCACATCACCCGGGGGCTGGACATCGCCCGTCGTACCGGACAACTCCACGTCCTGCCCCACCTGTTGACGAGCCGCGCCTTCGTCCACCTCACCACCTGCCGTCTGCCGTCCGCGCTGGAGGCCGCCGAGGAGGCGGAGTCCATCGCCCGGGCCGCGGGCAGCGACGACCTGCTGGGCTTCACCCTGGCCATCAAGACGCTGGTGCTGTTGCTGGCCCGACCGCTGGGCGACGCGAGCGCCCTGGCCACCGGTGAGGAGGCCACCGCCGCGGCCGGCCGCAGCAGGGGCTGGTGGTCGTCGCTGGCCTGGTGCATGCTCGGCCACGCGACCTTCGTCAGCGGCGACCCGCATCGCGCCCAGGAGGCCATCACGACGGCAGGCGGCGGCCCCGAACTGCCCCTGCTGCAGCCGTCGATCCGTCCGGGCCAGCTCGACACCCTCGCGGCCGCGGCCCTCACCGCCGGGGACGTCGAGGCGGCCGGCCGCTGGGCCGCCCAGGCCACCCGCGAGGCCGACCGGCTCGGCCTCGACGGTCAGCGCGCGGCCGCCCTGCGCGCCCAGGCCACCCTGGCCGAGCACCACGGCGAGACGGGCAAGGCCGTACGGCTCCTCGACGCGGCGGCACAGGAATACGTCCGCTGCGGCCAGACCCTGTGGGAGGCGTACTCCCTGCTGCGGGCGGCGCCCCTGGTGCAGCGCACCGGGCAGGGAGCGCGCGCCGCCGCGATGTGGCACCGGGCCCACCGCATCGCCGTCGGCGGCGGCGCACGCCTGCTGGTGGACCTCGCCGAACTGATCCGCCCTCAGGTGATGGCGCAGACACCGGAGCTCCCGGCGCAGCTGGCGGAACTGACCGCTCGTGAGCTGGAGGTGGCCGAGCTGGTGGCGCAGGGGCTGAGCAACCAGGACATCGCCGCCCGGCTCCACCTCAGCCGACGCACCGTCGAGACCCACCTGTCCTCCATCTACCGCAAGGCGTCAGTGCCGTCCCGCGCGGCCCTGGCCGGACTCATGACCCGCGTCGGACTGGGAGCCGGGTCGTGAGCGAGGCCGGTGGGCCCTCGGCCCAGTAGGGCTGGATGAACGCCCCGCCTCAGTGTGGTGGTGCCGTGGGGGCCGGCACATCCGTGAAACCACGTACTCGGCGCCACTTCCGCACCGAACACCCTGCGACATGGCGAAACCCGTAGTCGATTACGTGTTTCCACTGAGGCCGCCGCCCCCCGCCGCCGTCTACGTTCGACCCGTCGGACAACCGAGCGGTGCAGAGGGGACTGCGTGAGAGGCAACGCCCATGGCGTACGGGGTAGTTGGGTGACGCTCCTGGTGACGGGGAGCCTGCTGGCCGGGTGTTCGGCCCAGGGGGCGGACAGCGGGTCCCCGCGGCGGACCGGGTCGGCCGCGCACACCGCCTCGCCGCAAGCCACGGCGACCCCGTCGGGCGAGTCGACCGCCGCCCCCGTCTTCACACCCGACGCGTCCCTCGTCCCCAGAACCTCGAAGGACGGACAGCGGCTGGTGGAGTCGGTGGTGTTCGCTCCGGGGGACTGGGGGCGGCGCTTCGTCGCCCAGGATCCGGCCGTGAGCCGGCCGGGCACCTGGGCCGTGCTGGACGACGGCTGCCGCTGGGAGCGGGAGAAGGCCCCTCGGGCAGTGCTGGCCAGCCTGTCCCGCTACAGCCTGCTGCCCGCCGACGGCGGCAAGGGGACTGTCAAGGTGACCGCCGCGGCCACCGTCCACTCCTCCGCCCTCGGCGCCGACGAACAACTGAGCACCACCTTGGAGGAAGTCCTGCGCTGCCCGGAGCAGCGCCCTCGGGCCGACGCCCGGATCACCGGCCTGAACTCGCTCGGCACCCCCTTCGGTGCCCGCGAGCAGGAGTACGCCGACGACTCCTTGCTGGAGGCCGGGCAGTACGTCGAGCAGGGCGGTGCCGCGCAGCCGTACCGGTGGATGGTCGCCCGGCTGGGCACGGTCGTCGTGGCCGTCTCCGTGACGGGCGCGAAGGGGCACACCGAGCAGGAACTCCAACAACTGGGCGCCGCCGGCCTGGGGCAGATGCTGGCGCGCGTCCAGCAGCGCCTGAAGGGGAAGTGATGGACCCGCTGCGTACCTCCGACCCGTCCAGACTGGCGGGCCATCGGCTGCTCGGGCGGCTCGGCGCCGGCGGGATGGGCGTGGTCTACCTGGCCCGCTCGGCCGGCGGCTCTTTGGTCGCACTGAAGGTGATCCAGGCCGAGTACGCCGAGGACGCCGGCTTCCGGGAACGGTTCCGCAGGGAGGCGGAGACGGCCCGCCGGATCACCAGTCCCTGGGTGGCGTCCCTCGTCGACGCGGACCCGGATGCGGAACAGCCCTGGCTGGCCACCGCCTTCGTGCCGGGACCCTCGCTCGGTGAGGCCGTCGCGGCCCACGGGCCGCTGCCCCTACGGAGCCTGCGCGTGCTCGGGGCGCGGCTCGCCCAGGCGTTGGGCGACCTGCACGGCGTCGGCCTCGTGCACCGGGACGTCAAGCCGGGCAATGTGCTGCTGGCGCTCGACGGGCCCCGGCTGATCGATTTCGGTGTGGCCCGCGATCCGCAGGACACCGCGCTCACCTCGACCGGTGTGGTGGTCGGTACCCCCGGCTTCCTGCCGCCCGAACAGGCCCAGGGCACACGGGAGTTGGCCGCCTCCGGCGACATCTTCTCGCTCGGCTGCGTGCTGGCCTTCGCCGCCACCGGCCGTCCACCGTTCGGCACCGGCTCGCTGGACGCGCTGCTGTACCGCACGGTGCACGACGCCCCGGATCTGGAGGGCGTACCCCGGCCGCTCGCCGAGGTGGTGCACGACTGCCTGGAGAAGGACCCGCACCTGCGGCCCACGGCGGAGGCACTGTCGCAGGCACTCACGGTCGCCGCGTCCGAGACGCCACCCGATCCACGCGAGGCGCTGCGGGCGGAGCGCCCCGCGCCCCCGGAGAACGCCGACGCGCCGGACGCGGTCGCCGACGGCGAGGCCGAGCAGGCGGCCGACGGGCAATTCCCCGCGGACGAGGCCTGGTTGCCCGAGCCGTTGGTCCGGCTGATCGCGGAACGCTCGGCGGCCGGGCTGGCCCTGCCCGCCGTCGACGAGACCGAGGTCGACCCCGCGTCCGCCGGCACCGCCACGCCGGACACCGCGGCCGCAAAGCCGACGGCCCGTGCCGTCGGCAGACGCCGGTTCCTGCTCCTGGCCGCAGGCGCGGCGGTCGTCGCGGCCGGAGGTGGACTGGCGGCGTGGGCGGGGCTCGACGGTGACGGCGGCGGGGAGGACGAGGCCGCGTCGACCGCCACCGGTCCGGTGTACACCCTCGGCCTGCACGCCGACCTGACGGGCGATCAGAAGGCGGTGGGCCGGGCGCAGGAACGAGGTCTGCGGCTCGCGGTCCACGAGTTCAACTCCCGTGCGGGCAAGCCCCTCACGCTCGCCGTGAAGACGGTGGACGACGGTGGCGACCCGGCCCGGGCACCCGAGGCGGCCAGGAAGCTCGTCGCCGACCGTTCCGTGCTGGCGGTGATCGGTCCCACCACGGACGCCACGGCCCTGGCCTCGCTGGCGACGTACGACGCCGCGTCGCTGCCGCTGATCGCGGTGACGCCCGGCGCCACCGTGCTGCAGGTGATGGGCAGCCGGTCCTTCCTGCACGCCCGGGTGACGGACACGCTGCTGCCTCTCTATCTGGACGTGTACCTGCGCGGTACGGCGAAGTCGCGCACGGTCGGCATCGTCGACGACCGGGCGGCGGACGCCTACGCCTGGGAGATCAGCAGCACCCTTGCCGATGCCCTGCGCAAGGTCCCGCTGCCGGCCGTGCCCAAGGTGGTCAGCGCGCTGCGCACCGACTTCGGACCGACCCTGGACGCCCTGCTGGACGGAGGCGCCGACTCGGTGGTCTTCGCCGGTTACCACGACCGGGCCGCGCTGCTGGCCCGGGAACTGCACCGCCGTGACTTCCCGGGCGCCAGGGCCGCCGCCCAAGGGGTGCTCGACGCCCGGTTCCTGTCCGCCGCGGGGGACGCGGCCGACGGGTGGGTGATCGTCGCCCCGGCCATGGACGCGACCGTGGCGCCCGAGGCGAAGGCGTTCAGGGCCGCCCACCGGGCGCTCTTCGGGGCGGAGCCGGAGCGGTACGCCGTGGAGACGTACGACGTGGCGCAGTTCGCCGTGAAGACGCTGGGGTCACTGAGCGCCGGGCGCCGCACCCGGCAGACCCTGACGACGGCACTGCGATCGGGGTCGCACAAGGGCATCGCCCGCAACCTCGCCTTCGACAAGGACACCGGGGCGCTGGTGGCCGACGGCAGCGGGGTCCACCTGTGGAAGGTCGAGGGCGGCAGGTTCGCGTACCAGGGCCCGGCGCCGTACCAGGTGGCCACCTGATGGGGCATTGATGGAGCCGTTGCGCGGAGCCGACCCGGCCAGGATCGCGGGGTACCGGCTGCTGCGCCGCCTCGGCGTGGGCGGCATGGGCGTGGTCTATCTCGCCCGCTCCGGTGGGGGTTCGCTCGCCGCGGTGAAGGTCATCCGCGCCGCGCACTCGGACGACCCGGGCTTTCGGGCCCGCTTCCGCCGGGAGGTGGAGACGGGGAGCCGGGTGGCGAACCCCTGGGTCGTACCCCTTCTCGACGCGGACCCGGACGCGGAGTCGCCGTGGCTGGCCACGGAGTTCGTGCCAGGGCCCTCCCTCGCGGAGGCCGTGGAGGAGTGCGGCCCGCTGCCGTACCGGAGTGCCCGTGTCCTGGGGGCGCGGCTGGCCGAGGCGCTGGAGGCGGTGCACGGGGCGGGTCTGGTGCACCGGGACGTCAAGCCCGCCAATGTGCTGCTCGCGGTCGACGGGCCACGGATGATCGACTTCGGGATCGCCCGGCCGCCGGAGGACACCGCGCTCACCGCGAGCGGGATGGTGGTCGGCTCCCCCGGGTTCCTCTCCCCCGAACAGGCCCAGGGCCGGGGCCGGGAGATCGGGCCGGCCAGCGACGTCTTCTCGTTCGGCTGTCTGCTGGCGTACGCGGTGACGGGCGAGCGCCCCTTCGGGTGGGGCTCGGCGGCCGAGGTGCTGGTGCGTACGGTCCACGACGAGGCGGACCTGGACGCCGTACCGGCGCCGTTGCTGCCGCTGCTGCGGGACTGCCTGGCGAAGGAGCCGGGCGCCCGGCCCACCGTGCCCGAGGTCCGGGCGGCTCTGGACCTCGGGCACGGTGGGGCGGGCGAGGCCGGGGGCTGGTTGCCGGAGTCGCTCACCCGGCTGATCGCCCGCCGTTCGGCCGCCGTTCTCGCTCTGCCCGCGGTCGAGGCGACCGAGGTGTCCGGTGCCCCGGCAGCCGCCGACACGGTGCCGGGCTCGCGGGAACGGCCGAAGGGCACCACGCGGCGCCGCCTGCTGATGCTGGGCTCGACCGCCGGAGTCCTGGCGGCCGGTGGCACGGCCGCCTGGTGGGCCACGGGCCGCCCCCGCCGCGCCCCGGCACAGGGCGGCGGCACACGGCTTCCGCAGCAGGTGGTCGCCCTGCACGCCGATCTGACGGGAGACCACAAGACGACCGGCCTGGCGCAGGAGAACGGTGTCCGGCTCGCCGTCGACCACCTCAACTCCCGTGCCGACCGCGGTTTCGACCTCACCCTCCGGGTGCACGACGACGCGGGCGGCACCACCCGGGCACAGCAGATCGCACGGCAGCTGTCGGCCGACGACCGGGTCCGCGCAGTGATCGGGCCGACCACCGACGCCTGTGCCGAGGCCGTGCTTGAGCAGTACCGGAAGGCGCTGCTGCCCATGGTCTGCGTGTCGGTCGGGCTCGACGGGGTGTCCGCCGCGAGGTACCGGACGTACGCGGCCACCCGGCCCCCCGACCGCTACTTGGCGGCACCCCTGGTCGCCCACCTCGTCCGCACCGTCCGAACGCGCAGAACGGTGCTGATCGACGACGCGGCCGAGGGCGACTTCAGCTGGGAGCTCTGCGGGGACGTCGCCCAGGCGCTCGCCTCCGGACAACGCACCACGACCCGGCGCACCCTCGCCGCCGAGGACGACGCGACCGACGACTTCCGTGCCCTGGCCGAGTCGGTGACCGACTGGAAGGCGGACGCGGTGCTGTTCGCGGGAGGATTCGAACGCGCGGCGAAACTGGCGCGAGCGCTGCGCGCGGCCGGCTACTCCGGAGCCCGGTTGGCCACCCAACGCGCCCTCGACTCCCGCTTCTTCACCCTGGCCGGGGACGGCGCCGAGGGCTGGGTGTTCGCCACCGCCTTCCTCGATCCGACCCGTGTGACGGCAGCGAAGTCCTTCGTCGCCGCCTACCGCCACCGCTTCGGCACCGCCCCGCCCTGGTACTCCGCGGAGGCCTACGACGCGACACTGTTCGTGGCCCGCGCCCTGACGACGCCGGGCGCGTACCTCACCGAACGGGGCCCGCTCGTGGACCGGCTGCGGCAGACCGACTACCGAGGAATCACCAAGCGGCTGCACTACACGGGCTCAAGCACCGGCTACACCACGAAGGCGACGTACCTCTTCCAGGCGTCCGGCGGCCGCTTCCGCTTCCTCGGCCAGTACGAGGACGCCACGGCCTGAGCCGCGGGGTTCTACGGGTCACGGCTGCGCCCCGTGTCTCCCCAGGCTGTCTCCCCCGGCCTCGGAAGACCCACCAGATCAGGTCGTTGGTCACGAGGATGACGCCGGAGGCCAAAGACCACTCGCCCACACCAATACGTGGTCCACTACGTGCTTTCCCGGATGCCGGAGCCATGTCGCCGCTGCGATGATCGCCCCTCCAGCGGTACAGGAAAGGCAACGCATGAACCCGGGTCAGCAGATGGAATTCCATGCCTCCTGCGGGCATTTGATCTCGGCTCCGGCCGACCGGGCGGGGCAGGACGCCCGCTGCCCCCACTGTCACCAAGTGGTCCGGGTACCGCAGGCCGATGTTCCGTATGCCTCGCCGGTGCCCCTGCCCGTGCCGGCCGGTGCCACCGAGCCGGTCGCGCTGACAGCGCTCTACGTGACCGCGCTGATCGGCGGCCTCCTGGGGGCCGGACTCATCTACATGGTCATGTTCAACGAGTTCTCGGAGTCCGAGCTGGTCACGATCACACCCCTGTGGTTCTTCCCGGTCGTCTTCGGACTGTACGGCTTCGTCTCCCAGCGGCTGCTGCGCCGTATCGCCTCCGGGCGCGCCGGAACCCTGGGCGAGGCCGCCCGCATGACCATCGACGTGGCCGGGCCTTGGGCTGCCCTGGTGCTGTTCCCGTTCCTGGTGCTGAAGTGGCGCAGCTCCCTGCTCGTGTCACTGGCCGCGGCGCTCTTCTGGGCCGTCCTGCTGTGGCTGTTCTTCACGGCCGTCTTCCCCAGCCTCTGAGACCGGCCTTCCGGCACACGAGGAAGGCCCCGTGAGGACGTTCAGCGCTCCGGGGCGCCGTCCCCGGCGAGCGCGACCAGCTCCGGAAGCATCCCGGCCAGTTCCTCCAGCAGCCTGTCCAGGTCCGCCACGTCCGGCAGCGGGTGGTGGACGAAGCAGACCCCGTCCTTGGTCACCGAGACCGCCGGTCCGGCGAGCTTCACCAGGCGCTCGGGCAGCTCCGAGGCGTAGAACCGCTCGGTCGTCCCCGCGCGGTCGTCGCTCATGGGCAGGTATGGCGCGTCCATGTGGAAAGTGAGCCCGAGCTCCGCCGCACTCCAGTTGCGCTCCAGACGCAGGTTCGGTCCGCTGCCCGGCACGTCGAACACGACGACCAACCAGTGGGCGTCGACCTTGCTCGTCACGTTCTCCACGAGCCTGGCGACGGTGACCTGGTGCTCACCGAGCGGGCCGGTCACGGTGGTCCCGTGCTGCGCGCGCAGCAGCCAGGGGAAGTGGACCGCATAACCGGCCCACTGCGCCCCGTCCTTGTCGCGCTTGAGCTGCTCCCAGCCAGGACGAGCGGCAAGGGCACGCATCGCCCGGTCCGCCCTGCCGACCCGGCGGGCGGTACGGACCGCGAAGGTCAAGCCGATCAGGGACGGGGCCAAGATGACGGCGAAAAAGATGATCCAGCCCAAGACGTGGTCCCTTCACTCCGGCCCGGAAAACCCGGTTCGCCCGCATCTTCGTGTCCCGGGTCACCGCGGGACATCAGGGAAACCACGTAGAGGACTACCGAATCCGGCACCCGCCCCGGGGTCCCAGATGGCGTTCCTCCCGTCCCGGGATCACCGCAGGCGTCGTCCGCCGCACGCTCTCAGCTGAGTGCCTGTTGCGAGAGGGTGTGGTGGTGATCCGCCACGACGCTGAGATACAAGAACTGTTCCGCCGCTATTGCGCTCCCGCGCGCCGCTACCTGAAGCTCGGCGGAGCGGTACTTCGTATGCCGCGTGAGGAGTACGAGCCGTTCGTTCATGCCCTGGCCGCTGATGCGAAGACGGTCTCCGACGCCGAACTCACCACCCTTCTCGAAGGCAGCTGGCGCGAGCGGCGCACCGCGGCGTGGCTCGCCGCCGTCTCGCGCCGTGACCACTTGCGTCGACCCGACCTGGCCTACGACCAGCCGACAGCCATGGGCGCGCTGGCCCATACCGACTCCGTCCTGCGCGGCGACCGGGCCGGCCGCCTCCTCCAGGAGGGCGGCCTGTGGCCGCGGTGGTTTCAGGACGCGCCCCACATGCACGGCGATGACGGCATCTCCGGCTACCTGGGAGGCATCCGCCTCGCCTGCGCCGTCGCGGATGAATGCGCCAACACCTGACCCCATGACCCCTTTGGCTTTGTTCTCTTCAAAGGCGCTGGCCCGGCGTCTGTGACGCGGCCCGGCGGTGCCGCTGCGCATGCGCTGGCGGCACCGCCGGGCCTCTGTGTCCCGTGGGGATCTACTCGGTCACCTTCAGCAGCTTGTTGGCGGTTCCGCTGCTCGGGTTGGTGATCTTGTCACCGGTTGCCCCGTCGACAAGCGCCTTGGCGACCTGATCGGGGGTGGAGTCCGGGTGACCGGCCAGGTAGACGGCGGCGGCTCCGGTCACGTGGGGGGTGGCCATGGAGGTGCCGGAGATCGTCTTGGTCCCCTGGTCGCTGTCGTTCCAGTCGGAGGTGATGTCCGAGCCCGGCGCGTACAGGTCCACGATCGAGCCGAAGTTGGAGAAGTCCGACTGGGCGTCGTCCTTGGTGCTGGACGCGACCGTGATGGCCTCGGGGACCCGGGCCGGTGAGCCCTGGCCCGCGTCGGCCGACTCGTTGCCGGCGGCGACCGCGAAGGTGACACCGGCGGCGATGGCCTTCTTGACCGCCTCGTCGAGAGCGGGGTCCGCGCCGCCGCCGAGGCTCATGTTGGCCACCGAGGGACCCTGGTGGTTCTTGGTCACCCAGTCGATGCCGGCGACGACCTGCTCGGTGGTGCCCGAGCCGTTGTTGTCGAGCACGCGGACCGCGACGATCTTGGCCTTCTTGGCCACACCGTGGGCGGCACCGGCGATGGTTCCCGCCACATGGGTGCCGTGGCCGTTGCCGTCGTCGGCCGTGTCGTCGTTGTCGACGGCGTCGAACCCGGAGGCGGCGCGCCCCTCGAAGTCCTTGTGGCTGATGCGTACGCCCGTGTCGATGACGTACGCGGTCACCCCTTCCCCGGCCTTGTCCGGGTAGGTGTACTTGCCGTCGCCGGCCGTGTCCTTCTGGTCGATGCGGTCCAGACCCCAGGACGGCGGCTTGTCCTGGGTCGCATTGATGTGGAACTTCTTGTTCTGGACCACCTTGGACACCGCGGGGTCGGCCGCGAGGCGCTTGGCCTCCGTCTCCGTCAGACTGCCGGCGGAGAAGCCGTTGACCGCCGAGCCGTAGGTCCGGCCGATCTTGCCACCGTACTCGGCGGCCAGGTCCCGCTTCTCGGCCGTGGACGCCTTCTGGTCCAGCAGGACGATGTAGCTGCCGGCCACGGATCCTTCGGCATTGAGGCCGTAGACCTTGCCCTCCGCGGGCTGTCCCGCCTGGGCTATGGGGGACACGTAAAGGCCGGTGCCGACGACAGTTGCGACGGCCGCGATCGCGGTGACGATCTTGGCCTTGCCTGAGCGTTTGTGATGCGCCGTCAAGAGGGGTCTCCTCGTGAAGTGGGGGGATTTGCGTTCGAACGGCAGCGCTGCGCGTGCTCCGGAGAGTGCCGACTTGTCGCGAGCAGATCAATCTTTCGGTGAGCCCCCAAGACCCGCCGGATGCCGGATTTCCACAGAACTCACGCACATTCGAAGCAACCCGCGCACAAACGTGCAGCCCTCAACGCTGGTTGAATCGCCAAGGAACGATCAAGGATTGTCTGTGCCGATCTCTTCACCGTCTGCTCACTCACGCTGGGTTGAGCACCACGGACGCCCTATAACTGGGGGGGATCGAAGGCGCAGGGCGGTGTCGGAGCGCCGGATGCGTCGGCAGAGCGGGGCCGAGCTGAAGCAGTTCAACGGCGAAGAGGATCACGTCCTCCGGCGCCTTCGGGGCCGGCACTTCTGGAAGAGAGTCAATGCATTCAGCGCCGGTACCGCCGAATCCCCGGTGTCGCCGAGATCGGCCGTCTATCCGCTTGCGTGGTCTCCTGGTCGGTGTGACACGCTCACTCTCCATTGCCCGACCGGGGGAAATGAGAGGCGGCGGTATGCGCATCGGACTGCTCGGCACCGGCCCATGGGCCCAGATGGCCTACGCCCCCGCCCTGAGCCGGCACGACGGACTGGACTTCGCGGGCGTGTGGGGCCGACGTGCGGCCGCCGCCAAGGAGTTGGCCGACAGTTACGGCGTCCCTGTCTATGACGATGTCGACGCGCTGCTCGCCGATGTGGACGCCGTCGCCGTGGCCCTGCCGCCCGCCGTGCAGGCCGGATTGGCGGTGCGGGCGGCTCGGGCGGGCTGTCATCTGCTGCTGGACAAGCCGCTCGCGCTGACGGTGGCGGAGGGGCGGGCGGTCGTGGAGGCCGCCGAGGAGGCCGGTGTGGCCTCGGTCGTCTTCTTCACCACGCGTTTCCAGCCGGAGACCGAGGCGTGGATGACCGAACAGGCCGCCGTGGAGGGCTGGTTCACAGGGCGGGCGGAGTGGCTCGGCGCGGTGTTCAACGGTGAGGGCAGCCCGTTCGCGGCCTCGCCGTGGCGGCGGGAGAAGGGGGCGCTGTGGGACGTAGGTCCGCATGCCCTGTCCGTGCTGCTGCCGGTCCTGGGTGACGTACGGCAAGTGGCGGCCGCCGCTCACGGGCCCGGCGACACCGTCCATCTGGTGCTCGACCACGTCGGCGGCGCGTCGAGCACGCTGGCCCTGAGCCTGACGGCACCGCCCGCGGCGGCCGGGGCCGCGGTGGAGCTGCGGGGCGCGGCCGGGGTGACGCTGCTCCCGGAGAGCACCGCGAGCGCGGTGTCCGCGCTGATCCGCGCCGGGGACGCGCTGCTGACCGCCGCCCGCACCGGGCACGCGCACGCGTGCGACGCGGGGTTCGGGCTGCGGGTGACCGAGATTCTGGCGGCGGCCGAAGGGGTGCTGAGCGGCGGGGCTTGACGGCGTCAGTGGGGGGCGAGGGCCGGGCGGGAGCCGGTCGGCCGGTGAGGGCCTGGCGGGGGCCGGCCGGTGAGGGGTTGGCGGGAGCCCGTCGGTGAGGGCTTGGCGGGAGCCCGTCGGTGAGGGCTTGGCGGGAGCCCGTCGGCCGTGCGGTGTCCCGCCAA
>JABFVM010000218.1 GCA_013362785.1 Streptomyces sp.
GTGGCTGAGGAGCCGGGTGCGGTCGCGCCGGTGACTGAGGAGACGGTTGCGGAAGCGCCGGTCGCTGAGGAGCCGGTCGTCGCGGAGACGGCTGCGGAGACGCCGGTCGCCGAGGAGCAGGTGGCGGAGGAGTCCGTTGCGCCTGCTGTCGAGGAGACGGTGGCGGAGACGGCGGCCGCTGAAGAGCCGGCCGTTGAGGAAGCTGCTGCGGAGACGCCGGCTGTCGAGGAGGCCGTAGCCGAGGAGGCTGCGGCCGAGCCTGTGACCGAGGAGCCCGCGCCGGTTGCGGCAGCCGAGGAGACGGCCCCTGAGCTGGAGACGGCCACCGAGCCGGTCTCCGAGCCCGAGCCGGTCGCCGAGTCGAAGACGGTCGTTGAGCCGGAGACGGTCGTTGAGCCGGACGTCGAACCGGAGACCGTCGCTGAGCCCGAGACGGTCGTTGAGCCCGAGCCGGTCGCTGAGGTCGCTCCGGAAGCAGCCGCCCCCGAGCGGGCCGCGGAGCCGACCGCCGCGGCGCCCGACGACGCACCCGCGCCCGACGACGTAGCCGCGCCCGATGACGTACCCGCGCCCGCCGACGCACCCGCGGCCGCCGACGGCGAGGACGCCGCACAGGGGCCACTCGCAGCCGAGGACGAAAGCGGCACGGGTGGTGCGGGTGGGAACACGAAGGCCGAAGGCGAAGCCGAGGCCACCCCCGAAATCCCCCGCGCACTCAAGACCGCCTACACCGCGGCCACCACCACCCTCACCACCCACAACCTCACCACCACCCACGCCAAGGTCTACCTCGTCCTCGACCGCTCCGCCTCCATGCGCCCGTACTACAAGGACGGCTCGGCCCAGGCCCTCGGCGAGCAGACCCTCGCCCTCGCCGCCCACCTCGACCCCGAGGCCAAGGTCAGCGTCGTCTTCTTCTCCACCGAACTCGACGGCACCGGCGAACTCACCCTCACCGACCACGAGAACAAGATCGACGACCTCCACGCCACCCTCGGCCGCATGGGCCGCACCAGCTACCACGTGGCCGTCGAAGAAGTCCTCGCCCAGCACCAGAAGTCGGCCGACCCCACCGCCCCCGCCCTCGTCGTCTTCCAGACCGACGGCGCCCCCGACGCCAAGACCCCCGCCACCCACGCCCTCACCGAGGCCGCGAAGACCCACCCCTCCGTGCACTTCGCCTTCGTCGCCTTCGGCGACCCGGAGAACAAGGCCTTCGACTACCTCCGCAAGCTCAAGACGGACAACACCTCCCACTTCCTGGCAGGCGAAACCCCCCGCGAGCTGACGGACGCCGAGCTCTACGAGGGCATCCTGGCGAACTGGCGCCCGTAACCCCCAGGCCCACGCACAACCGAAGATCACGCACGCAACACCCCGGGCCGCCCCTTCCCACCCCTTAAAACGGGAGGCGGGCGGCCCACCCATGTCGGCTACGATTTCAAGGTTCGCAAAGCACCAAGAAGACCCACCAGCCCGACCCGACCTGGGAGCAGCCCCCGATGGCTCGACACCTCATCACCAGCGCCCTTCCGTACATCAACGGAATCAAGCACCTGGGCAACATGGTGGGGTCCATGCTCCCGGCGGACGTGTACTCCCGGTACCTCCGCCAGCGCGGCCACGACGTCCTGTACATCTGCGCGACGGACGAGCACGGCACCCCGGCCGAGCTGGCGGCGAAGGAGCAGGGCATCCCCGTAGCGGACTTCTGCGCCCAGGCACACGACGCGCAGAAGGCGGTCTACGACGGCTTCGCGCTGGCCTTCGACTACTTCGGCCGTAGCTCCTCCCCGCAGAACGTCGAGATCACCCAGCACTTCGCCCGCAAGCTGCAGGAGAACGGCTTCATCGAGGAGCGGGCGATCCGCCAGGTGTACAGCCCGGCCGACGGCCGCTTCCTCCCGGACCGCTACGTCGAGGGCACCTGCCCCCACTGCGGCTACGACAAGGCCCGCGGCGACCAGTGCGAGAACTGCACCCGCGTACTCGACCCCACCGACCTGATCAACCCGCGCTCGGCGATCTCCGGCTCCACGGACCTGGAGGTCCGCGAGACCAAGCACCTCTTCCTCCTCCAGTCCAAGCTGCAGCGCGAGGTCATGGAGTGGGTCGCCCGGCACGACGGCGTCTGGCCGCACCTGGCCTCCTCCATCGCCCACAAGTGGCTGACCGAGGGCCTGCACGACCGTGCGATCACCCGTGACCTGGACTGGGGCGTCCCCGTCCCGGCGGACACCTGGCCGGAGCTGGCGGCCGAGGGCAAGGTCTTCTACGTCTGGTTCGACGCCCCGATCGAGTACCTCGGCGCGACGAAGGAGTGGTCCGACCAGGACCCGGAGAACCGCGACTGGAAGTCGTGGTGGTACGACGTCGACACCGACGTCCGCTACACGCAGTTCATGGCGAAGGACAACGTCCCCTTCCACACCGTGATGTTCCCGGCCACCGAGCTCGGCATCCGCGAGCCGTGGAAGAAGGTCGACTTCGTCAAGGCCTTCAACTGGCTGACGTACTACGGCGGGAAGTTCTCCACGTCCCAGAAGCGCGGCGTCTTCACCGACCAGGCCCTGGAGATCCTCCCGGCGGACTACTGGCGCTACTTCCTGATCGCCAACGCGCCGGAGTCGGACGACTCGTCCTTCACCTGGGAGCACTTCACGGCCACGGTCAACAAGGACCTGGCCGACACCCTCGGCAACTTCGTCAACCGCGTCCTGTCGTTCTCCCGCAAGCGCTTCGGCGACGACGTCCCCGCGGGCGGCGCGCCGGGTGAGGCGGAGGTGAAGCTGGGCGAGCAGATCGCCGAGCTGCTCGCCGAGTACGAGGGTCACATGGAGGCGCTCCAGTTCCGCAAGGCAGCGGCGGCGCTGCGCGCCCTGTGGTCGGCCGGCAACTCCTACCTGGAGGAGAAGGCCCCCTGGCTGGAGATCAAGACCGACAAGGACGGCGCGGCCCTCACCCTCCGGACCGCGATGAACCTGATCCACCTCTACTCGGTGGTCTCGGAACCGTTCATCCCGGCGACGGCGAAGACGATGCGTGAGGCTTTCGCTCTCAACGCCGACACGGCGACCTGGGTCGGCACGGACGAGGCGAAGTCCCTGACCTCCGTCCCCGCCGGCACCCCCTTCACCGTCCCGCCGGTCCTCTTCGCGAAGCTTTCCGACGAGGACCTGGAGACGTACAAGGAGCGCTTCGGCGGCGAGTAGATCGAGTAAGCCGAGTAAGCCGAGCAGTAGGGATGAGAAAGGGCCCGTTGGTTTCCCACATTCACCAACGGGCCCAGGAGAATCCGGACGAAATCATTCTCCTTGCCCCCGGTATATGGGTGCGCCGCCGCGCGCCCTTCTCTGCTTCCAACGCATTGTTTTCCCCACAGATGACGTGGGCATAACGCCCGTGAATCGAAGACATACCCGCCGGTAATGGGGGTCTTCCATCGGGGGTGCCATGGCAGGTTCTCGTCGTGCTCGCGAAGTATGGATCCTGGTCACCATCACGATCGCTTCGTGTGCGGCGACAATAGGACTCACCGTCTCCCTGACAAGCCTTCCCGGAATACAGTCCACCGCCACCGGCAACGCCGGCCAGTCCTTCGGCGCAGCCGCTGCTGCCACATCGGTCGTCGTACTCATCTATATCGCCCGCACATTTCACCAGCAGGGCGAGGAATCCAGGATGCAGCGTGCGGTACTGGAGGCGCAGCGCGCGGAGCTGGCATTGCAGCGAGAGGTCGCGGAAAACCAGCACGATACGGCACGTCGGGTGGCCGAGGCGGCGATGCGGGAACAGCATCGCCGCCTTCTTCAAATGGCGATCGACGACCCCCTGTTGATGGCGGTCTGGCCAGGCTATGGCAGCGACACGTCCGAAGATCTCTGCAGGCAGTTCATGTACGCCAACCTGATCATCTCCTACCAGTACATGTGCTGGGAGACGGGCTATCTCGCAAACCACGAGATCGAAGACACCCTGCATTACATTTTCGCCAGCCCGAAGGTTCAGGAATTCTGGGAGAAAACCCGAGCACCCCGAGATCTCTCCTCACCGCACAGCGGAACGATGCGGGAGTTCTACGACATCTGCGAGTTGGCCTATCAGCGCCAGATTCTCGGCCTGGCGACGGGGCCCGGCCCGGACGATCTGACCGAGTCGCGTTGACGGTCAGCCGACCGGGGGGATCCACCCGGCGCTGATGAGGACGTGCCGCGGGACCACCACCAGGCTCTCACCGTCCCCGACCCCGGAGCCCGAAGGCAAGGTCGCATGCGTTTCCGTGGGCGCCTCGCGACCGATGAACGCCACGTCTCCGGTGGACAGAACGAACACTGCCGGACAATTCGCCTCACTGAAACATCTCTGCGGAGAGTCCAGCCGCCTGGTGATCCTCGTCATGCCCGCAGACCCTATTTTCCCGAGGGCCTCTCCAGATATCACCCAGCCGGGTGGCACAGGCGCACGCCCAGAGGGGCCCGGAACCGAACGGGCGCGGTTCCGGGCCCCTGTGGGCGCCGTTCTTCAGCCGGCGTACGCGAGCACCAGCGCCCCCGCCACCGGTGCGGCGTAGACCAGCGGGAACGGGATGTGGGCGTACGACCGGGCCCGTGCCACGGTCACCGCGGCGCCCAGGAAGTACAGCACCAGTCCCACCCCCGCCAGCACCCCGATCACCGGCACGAACAGCCCGACCACCAGGCCCACGGCCCCGGCTGCCTTGGCCAGCCCGAGCCAGGTCCACCACGACCGGGGGACGCCGTAGTCGGTGAGGGCCTGCACGATCCACTGGGCGCGCATCAGCAGGACGGCGCCGGAGAAACCGGCCATCAGGGCGGCGACGAGGGTCACGACGACATACGCGGTGTGCATGGGGAACTCCCGGTCGGGTGCGGTCGGCTTGCCTACTGCCTCCCTGACGCCGCCCGCCGCACGAATGTGACGGCCTCCCGGAAATCCGCGCCCGGCGTCAGGACAGCACCCCGGCACCCGTCGTCGTCCCCAGCTCCGTCACCAGGTTCTTCGCCGACGTCTGGAGGCCCGCCGTGAACGCCGGCTTCCAGTTCACCGTCGTCTTGATCTTCTTCGAGCTCGCGGCGTTGTACGTGGCCACGAGGTCGGTCGCCGTGCCGTTGACGAGGTTGCCGGAGCCGGCGATCGAGCCGGTGCCGTCGCCGCTCAGCAGCTTGGCGGCCTTGGCTCCGGAGGGCAGCTTCCAGGCGTTGTGCTCGGCGACGACCTGGGCCTTGGCGCGGGAGTCGATGCTGTACTTCGGCGCGTAGCCGTTGAGCGTGGTCGTGTCGTAGACGTTGTTGTAGAGGTGGATCTGACCGATCCGGGCCAGCGGCGCGCGCTGCACGATGCCCTTCCACACGTTGTGGTGGATGGTGACCCGCAGCTTGCCGGTGCTGTCGGTGTCGCTGCTGCCGATCAGCATCGTCTTGTCGTGGTTGCTGAACACGTTGCGCTCGACGGTCACCAGGTCGGAGCCGTTGGTGATGTCGAGGGCGCCGTCGTGGACCTGGTACTTGCGGCCGAAGTACGACTTCTCGGCGCTGTCGAAGGTCGGCGCGTCGGTGAAGGTGTTGTGGTCGGCCCACACGTTGGTCACCCCGCGCAGGGTGACAGAGTCGTAGTTGGAATTCCACTCGCCGGACGAGCCGTCGGTCGGGTCCCACTGCGGGAAGCAGTCCTGGGTGTCGGCGAAGGTGAGGTTGCGGACGATGACGTTCTTGACGTTCTGCGCCTGGAGGCTGCCGCCCCTGATGCCGGCGTTGGTGCCCGGGACGCCCACGAGGGTGGTGTTGGCGGGCACCCGGAAGACGATGTTCTTCTTCTGCTTGTCGGCGGCGGCCTTGCGGGCGTTCTCCTGGGTGCCGGCGGGGGCCTTCTGGCCGTACGTCGCCGGGTCGTAGGCCTTGAGGTAGGCGGCGAGCGAGTAACCGGTGCCGGAGGCGTAGTCGGCGCAGGTCAGCTTCTTGCCGGTGTCGCTCGTGTTGGCGTCGACGGTGCCCTTGATCTTGATGATCCGGGGCGTGGTGTCGGTGACGGACCCCAGTGCCTTCACGAGCTGGGCGCGGGTGCTGACGGTGAACGTGTGCGCGGAGTCGGCCTTCGCGCCGCCCGTCGTACCGGACCCGGAGGCCGCCCAGCCGTCCTTCGCGGGCAGGACCTGGTGGTAGAGGTCGACCGCACCGGCGTTGGCGTTCATCACGAGCACACCGGCACCGACACCGGCGGCCGCCACGGCGGCGGTGAGGACGACGGTGCGGCGCCCGCGGAGGGAACGGCGGTGGGCAGGACGGTGCGAAGGAGCAGAGGAAGGGGAGGGCGAAGGCGAGGGGGATGCCACGTGTGAGTCCTTACGTGCTTCGGTGAGGCTCGCGTGCCGGCGAGCGGGCCCGCGGCGTGAGCGGGCGTCCGACCCCTGAGTGGTCGCGGAGATCTGAAAGGTTGCCGTGAATCTTTTGGCCGATCGGTGCCCAACTCGGGGACATCACGCGGATGTTGCCCATGTGCTTGGCAACGATCCCACCCCACCGCCACCATGCCCCCCGCGACGACCGTAAGGTTTCCGCCATGGCAGTCCCAGAGGTCATCCCGATCGCCTACGAGCCGCACGGCCGTACCGAGGCGATCGGCCAGTACGCGGACGGGCAGTTCATGGGGTCGGTCACGTACGCCTTCCCCAAGGGCTTCGACCTCGGTTCCGGCTGGGAAGAGCACAAACGGCTCTACTCGGTCCTGCACACCTTCGACACCGACGGCCGGTACCGCGACTCGGAGATCTGGTGCGCCGGCACCTGGGCCGAGCAGCAGCGCGCCCCGCACGGCCCCGACTCGGTCCTCGCCCGTGCCCGCGCCCACCTGGCGTCCCTGCTGCGCAGCCTCCCCCGGCGCACCTACACGGACATCGCGATACGTCCCTTCCAACTCACCGTCGACGGCGTGCTGTTCGGCCTGGTGACGGACGAGGAGGAGGGGGAGGCCTGGGCTGAGCTGTACCCCGACAACCTGGGCTTCGGCGCGCCGTGGGACGGTTCGTACGACACGTGATCTTTTACGCCCCTATGCGTGGCCGCTCCGAACGGCTATACATGGCGAAGATCACGGAAGACCACAGAGGACTACTGAAGATCACGCAAGGCCGTCAAGTGGGGGGATCCATCCATGGCACTGTTCGGGAACGCGCACACCATCGACCAGGGGCAGGCGCAGCAGGACTACGCGCGGCTGCTGGGCCACGGTGAACAAGTCCACGCGGCGTACCTCCTGATACGCGACACCATCCTGTTCACCGACCGCCGTCTGATCCTGGTCGACAAGCAGGGCATCACGGGCAAGAAGGTGGAGTACCACTCCATCCCGTACCGCAGCATCACGCACTTCGCGGTGGAGACCGCGGGCACCTTCGACCTGGACGCCGAGCTGAAGATCTGGCTGTCCGGCTCGGCGACGCCGATCGAGAAGACGTTCACCAAGGGTGTCGACATCTACGAGGTGCAGGCGATCCTTACGCAGTTCGTGGCGAGGTAGGCGAGGTAGCCAGGGCTTGTCCGGCGGATCAGTCCTCAGGGCCTGTCCTAGCCCGGACAGCCGCACGCTCCGGCCCCGTCGAGGTCATCCGCCTCGGCGGGGCCGTCATAATCGGCGGACCATGATCCCGCTCCCCCGTGACCTCCTGACCGACGCCCTCACCCTCGGCGCCCGTTACCCGCTCGTCCTGGCGGGCGAGTACGCGGTCCGGGCGCACGGCCTGACGCCGGAGCGGTCCGGGAGGGGGCCGCTGGAGCTGGCGACCGAGACGGCCGAGCCCATGGACCGGATCGCGGCGGTGGTCGGCCAGGGTCTGACCGACCTCGGCTGGCGGGTACGCCCCCTGGAGACCGACCCGCTCTCCGCCCGCCTCCTCGTCACCGACGAGGAAGGCACGGCGGAAACGACGCTCGACCTCCTCAAGGAAACCCTCTGGCATCCGCCCGTGATGACCGACCTGGGCCCGGCCCTGTCCCTCGAAGACCTCATCGGCACCAAGGTCCGCGCCCTCACCGACCGAGGCACCGCCCGCGACCTGACCGACGTCTACGCCGCCGCGTCCCACTGGACCTTCCCCGACCTGGAGGAACAGGCCCGCCGCCACGCCTGGGACGACTTCGACCCCTCCGACCTCCAGTCCCGCCTGGAGGCGACGGAACTGCTGGACGACCGCGAGTTCCTCGCGAGGGGCCTGGACGAGGAGTCGGTCCGGGCGCTTCGCCTGTGGGTCCGGTCCTGGGCGGACGACATCGCCGAACGCCTGCTGGAGGAGGAGGCGCTCAGGCCTCCGGCGGACGGGGACGAGTGACGACGCCCTGGAGGAGGGCGGCGAGGGCGGTGGGGGTGACGGTGAGTATTCGGGCCGGATCGTCGCTTTCCCGGAGGAGGAGCGAGGTCTCGCCGTGGGCGAGTTCGACGCACTCAGCTCCGTCGTGACCGTTGGAGAACGAGGACTTTTGCCACTGGGTCATCTCTTACAGTTCCTTCGCAAGCCGACGGATGTAGTCCCGTGACCTGGTGGGGTCGAGGGATGCCGCCTCGACTTTGCCGTACATGTGACGCACGGCTCGAAGCCGGTCGGCATCATCCACGTACTCGGCGCCGCTGGGGGTGTCCTGCTGGACCGTGTCCAACGCGGCTACGGGACCGCCTGCGTACAGCATCCCCATACCGGCACCGCCGAAGCCGTCCACGTCGAACGGGATTACCCGCACGGTGATGTTGGAGCGTTCCGACATGTGGAGGATCCAGTCGAGCTGATCGCGGGCAACCCGGCGGTCGGCGACGCGAGTGCGCAGCACGGACTCATGGAGCATCGCCTTATAGGGCACCGCTCCCTCTCGGGTGAGGACGACCGCGCGGCGGAGCCGATTCTCGACCCTCAGCTGCACGTCGCGCTCGGGAAGTCCGGGGTTCCAGAATTCGTACACCGCGCGCGCGTACTCCTCGGTCTGGAGCAGTCCCGGCACATACACGGCGCCGGCCACCCACATGAACCGCGCATGGTGCTCCAGCTCGGCCAAGTCATGGAAGGCGAGGGGCAGTACGTCGCGGTACTCCTCCCACCATCCACGCGTACGGTCCGTTGCCATCGCCATCAACGCGTCGATCAGCTCGGCGTCGGCGCAGGAGTACTGCACCGCCAGCTTCCGTACACGCTCGCCACTGACCCCGGCATTGCCCGCTTCGATCTGACTCATCTGGGCCGGGTTGGTACCTAGCAGCGCAGCTGCCTGCCTGGACGTCTGGCCCGCCGCCTCGCGCAGTTTGCGCAGCTCAGCACCAAGGCGTACTTGACGAGCAGTCGGCTGAACCCTCGCAGGCATCTGACTCCAACTTCCCCAACAGCACTGGTGTCACGGGGGGTTGGGCGTTCCCCGATCGAGTGCCAGATTACGCGACCGGCTTGCCTGGGCCAAATGTTTCGCCATACCGTCGGTGACGCGACGCACACGCTGCGAAACACCGGCCCCCCGGAAGCGCACCACTCCGTCCTGCCACGACGGCTGCGGCACTGCCACCGGCCAGCCGCCTCCTCCTCAACTCCCCTCCGCCACACAGGAGTCACGCATGCCCGAAACCGCCCCCTGGGAGTACACCCTCAACATCCCCAACGACCCCAGGGCCGTCCCGATCTCCCGCCGCACCCTCCGTCTGATCCTCACCACGCACGACCTGATCACCCTCACCGACACCGCCGAACTCCTCGCGACGGAGCTGCTCACCAACGCCGTAGTCCACACCAAGGGCCCCGCCGCACTCCGCATCCGCTGGCAGGCCGGCGTCCTTCGGATCGGCGCCTGGGACACCGACCCCGAACCTCCGGAACCCCCACGCCCGTTCGCGAACACCACCGACCTCGAAGGGGGCCGCGGCCTCGCCCTCGTCCGCACCTGCTCCGACCTCTGGGGCTGGCAACCGTTGCGCACATGGTCACATCAACCCATGAGGCCTCACACCGGATCTTCAAGGAGCATCCGGATGCCCTCAGCCCTGTCTACGACTCG
>JABFVM010000193.1 GCA_013362785.1 Streptomyces sp.
CCACGGCCACGAAGTAGCGCAGCTTGCGCAGATCCAGATCGATCGGCCGGTCGGGCATGACTTCACGCTATACGACCGTGAGGGGGCTGCACGGGGCGGCCGTGAGGGGCGGTACGGGGCGACCGTGAGGGGCGGTACGGGGCGACCGTGAGGGGCGGTACGGGGCGACCGTGAGAGGGGGCGGTACGGGGCCCGAATGCAGCCCCGTCCTGTCCCGTACGGCCCGGCCGTTCAGCCTGTCGCGTCCACCAGTGCCAGTTCGTGCAGTCGGTCCGGTGGGCCCGGGCGGGCGTAGTACCAGCCCTGGGCCGTGTCGCAGCCCAGGATCCGGAGTTGCTCGGCCTGGGCGCCCGTCTCCACGCCCTCGACGGTCACCGCGAGGCTCAGGCTGTGGGCCAGGGAGACGATGCCCTCGACGATCTTGAGATCGACGGGGTCGGCCGGGAACTGCTGCATGCTCTGGGTGAAGGAGCGGTCCAGCTTGAGGATGCTCACCGGCAGGCGGCGCAGGTTGGCCAGGTTGGAGTAACCGGTGCCGAAGTCGTCCAGGGCGATGTCGACGCCCATCTCGGCCAGCCGGCGCAGGGGTTTCAGCAGGTCGTCGTCGGCGCCGATGAGGGCCGACTCGGTGACCTCCAGGCACAGGGAGTCCGGCTGCACGCCCGCGCGTTCCAGGATGTCGACCGTGTCCTGGACCAGCCCGGGATGGGTGAGCTGGCAGGGCGAGAGGTTGACGTTGATGCGGAGGGGGCCCGCGTCGTCGTGCCGTTCTCGCCACTCGCGTGCCTGCCGCACCGACTGTTCCAGCACCCAGCGGCCGAGCGGCACGATGAGCCCGGTGTGCTCGGCGAGCGGGATGAACCGGTCCGGGCCGAGGACGCCGTGCTGCGGGTGCAGCCAGCGCACCAGCGCCTCCGCGCCGCGCACGCTGCCGTCGCCGAGGTGGACCAGCGGCTGGTACTCGATGAAGAACTCGCCGCGCTCCAGGGCCGCCGGCAGCGCGGTGGTCAGCCCGTGCCGGGTGATGGCGCGGGCGTCGGCCTCCGGGTCGGCCAGCTCGAAGCGGTTGCCGCCCGCCGACTTGGCCCGGTACATCGTGATGTCGGCGCTGCGCAGCACCTCCGCCGGGCTGCGTTCGCCCGCCGGTCCCTCGACGATGCCGATGCTGCCGCGCACGGTCAGCTCACGGCCGTCGACGCTGATCGGGGCGACCAGGACGTTCATGATCCGGGCGGCGAGCTCGTCGACCTCGCGCTCGGTGTCGGGGCCGGTGGTCAGCGCCACGAACTCGTCGCCGCCGAGCCGCGCGACCATCTCGCCGGGCGCGGTGGCGCAGGACTGCAGGCGGTCGGCGACCTCGACGAGCAGCCGGTCGCCGGCCGCGTGGCCGAGGCTGTCGTTGACGGTCTTGAAGCCGTCCAGGTCGAGGTAGCACAGTCCGAACCGCTGTCCTTCTCCGGCACCCAGTGCCTTCTCCAGGCGTTCGAAGAAGAACGTGCGGTTGGGCAGCCCTGTGAGGGCGTCGTGCGTGGCCTCGTAGCGCAGCCGCAGGTTGAGCAGGCGCCGCTCGGTGGTGTCCTCCATCAGGGCCAGCTGGTACTGCGGTTCGCCGTCGGCGTCGCGCAGCAGGGAGACCGTGAGGTTGGTCCACAGGACCGTTCCGTCAGGTCGGTAGAACGCCTTCTCCAGGTGGTAGTGCTCGCGTTCGCCGCGGACGAGTTCGTCGTAGAGCTTCCAGGTCTGCGGGGCGTCCTCGGGGTGGGTCCACTCCATGACGTTGCGACCGTGCATGGTCTGCTCGGATACGCCGAACATGCGCAGCAGCGCGCCGTTGACCTGGAGGACGTGGCCCGACAGGTCGGCGATGCCGATTCCTATGGCCGCGCCCTCGAAGACCGCGCGGAAGCGGGCCTCGGTCGCGTGCAGGGCCTGGGCCACGACGCCCTGCGCCTTGAGGGCGGCGGCGGAGATCGCCTCCTGCTCGGCCAGCGTCCGCTCGCGCAGCGCTTGCGCGAACCCGGCGGCCATGGCGTGCTGCAGCCGCGCGGAGCGGGCCCGCAGGTCCTCCGGGTCACCGCCGTCGCCGCAGTAGAGCACCAGGTAGGCGTCCACGCAGTCCAGCGAGCGGCTCAGCGCCTCCGGGTCGGTGCAGTGCGCGGCGACCAGCGCGGTGCCGACCGCCTTGCCCTGGTTCGCGTCGAAGGTCCTGGCCCTGAGCGCCTCGCTCAACCGCCGGGCGAGCGGCAGCAGTTGCTCCTCGAACTCCGGCCGGGTCGACGACGTCGAGGTCACCGGGAAGACCGCC
>JABFVM010000603.1 GCA_013362785.1 Streptomyces sp.
TGGTCGGGCTGTGCGCGCAGGACGCGCACCTCTTCGACAGCTCCGTGCGCGAGAACCTGCTCCTCGCCAGGAAGGACGCCACCGAGGACGAACTGCGTGACGCCCTGAAGCGCGCCCGGCTGCTCGACTGGGCCGACGGGCTGCCCGAAGGCCTCGACACGCTCGTGGGCGAGCACGGGGCGCGGCTGTCGGGCGGGCAGCGGCAGCGGCTGGCGCTGGCCCGCGCGCTGCTCGCCGACTTCCCCGTTCTCGTCCTCGACGAGCCCGCCGAGCACCTGGACCTGCCCACCGCCGACGCCCTCACCGCCGATCTGCTGGCCGCCACCGAGGGCCGTACGACCCTGCTGATCACTCACCGGCTGGCCGGGCTGGAGGCCGTGGACGAGGTGGTCGTCCTGGACCAGGGGCAGGTGGTGCAACGGGGCACGTTCGCGGAGCTGGCCTCGGCGGACGGGCCGCTGCGGGAGATGGTGGCGCGGGAGGAAGCGGCGGACCTGCTGGTGGGGACGCGGTAGCGCCCGGGTTCCGGCTCCCGGGGGCGCGCCGATCGGGCGCTGACAACCGGTAGCGGGGCAGTCCGTCGGCGCTCGCGTCAACATCAGTACTGACCCGTCCGCAGCAACACGTCCCCCGGGCGTACGACCTGAACAGGGTCATCACCCGGTCCGCAGGTCACGATCGCTGACATGCGCTCATACCGTCGCCGTCTCCTGCTCGTTCCGGCGCTGCTGTGCGCGCTCGCCTCGCTGGCCGCCGGGCCCGCCGCCGGCTCAGGCGACGGGAAGGGGACCGGTCGCAACGGCACCGGAACCGGTGGCGACTCCATCCTCAGCGCGCAGGTGGTGCGGCTGTACGAGGACGCGGCCCTGGCGACGCAGCGGTACGAGACGGGGCGGCGGGAGGCCGACGTGCAGCGGGCCAGGGCACAGCGGATGGAGGCGCTGCTGGAGCGTGAGCGGCGGGAGATCGGTGTCCTGCACGAGGACCTGGGCCGGATCGCGCGTGCCCAGTACCGCACCAGCGGCGGGATGCCGCTGACCGCGCAGATCATCCTCGCGAAGAGCCCCGACCAGCTGATGCGAGGTCAGCGCGTCTTCTCCCAGACGAACCTGGTCGTCGGCAACGCCATCGAGAAGAGCCGACGCGCCGAGGCCCGGCTCAGCAGGGACGAGGCCAAGGCCGAGGCGTCCTGGCAGAGCCTGGAGAAGCGCAACGCCGAACTCGCCGAACTGAAGAAGGGCATCGAGCAGAAGCTCGAAGAGGCCCGCTGGCAGTTGCAGGGGCAGGCCGACGCCTCCGTGGCCGCCGGCTCCTGCCGTGGTGCCGTCCGGCTCGACCAGCCGAAGACCGACGGCACGGCCGAGTGGGTCACGCCGGTGGAGTCGTACGAACTGTCCGCGGCGTTCGGCAGCGGCGGGCTGCGGTGGGCGAACCTGCACACCGGGCAGGACTTCGCGGTACCGATCGGCACGCCGGTGCGCGCGGTCGGGGGCGGGAAAGTGGTCAGGGTGTCGTGCGGGGGCGCCTTCGGCATGGAGGTCGTCCTCCGGCACACGGACGGCTACTACACGCAGTACGCCCATCTCGCCGCCGTCGCCGTCAATCAGGGCGAGCGGGTCGAGGCAGGGCAGTGGATCGGCCAGACGGGCACGTCCGGCAACTCCACCGGCCCCCACCTGCACTTCGAGGTGCGGATCACCCCGGAGATGGGCTCGGCGCTGGACCCGGTGCCGTGGCTGACGGCGCGGGGGGTGCGGCTCGGGTAGAGCTAGTCCCGGTCGGCCAGCAGTTGTTCGATCACGACTGCCACACCGTCGTCGTTGTTGGCGACGGTCCGGCCCGACGCGGCGGCGATGACATCCGGGTGCGCGTTGCCCATCGCGTACGACTGGCCTGCCCAGGTCAGCATCTCGACGTCGTTGGGCATGTCCCCGAAGGCCACGACCTCCTCGTGCGAGATACCGCGCTCGGCGCAGCACAGGGCGAGTGTGCTGGCCTTGGAGACGCCGGGGCCGCTGATCTCCAGCAGGGCGCTGGGGCTGGAGCGGGTGACGTTGGCGCGGTCGCCGATGGCGAGCCGGGCGAGGGTGAGGAAGGCGTCGGGGTCGAGGGTGGGGTGGTAGGCGAGGATCTTGAGCACCGGTTCGCCGGCACCGGGGCCGTCCGGCGCCAGGAGGGCCTCGGCCGGCGCCAGCTCGTCCGGTATCTCCATGTGCAGCTTGGGATAGTCCGGCTCCTGGTGGAAGCCGTACGTCTGCTCCACCGCGTACACCGTGCCCGGCGCCGCGTCCCGCAGCAGTCGTAC
>JABFVM010000436.1 GCA_013362785.1 Streptomyces sp.
GGACCCCGCGCTGGCGCATCTGCACGGCCTGGAGCGGGCCCTGGCCGAGCTGGCCCAGCCGCTGCGCGCGCCGTCCGGTTCGCGGCTTGTGACGCAGCGGACGTAGCCGCCCGCGCGGATTCGGGTGAAACCGTGCCGAACGGGAGGAGACTGGGGGGCGACACGCCGTCCCGCACTTCATTGGCTCCCCAGAGGGTGGATCAGCCCTCCCCTCGGGTAACTGCGCCCCGTCGGGCGCACGGAACCCGCGTGCCGTGCGGGAGCGGCCCGCGGGTGTGCCCCTCCCGGGATGTTGCCGTACGGAACCTCCCTCGCGGTGCGGCGTCCCGGTATAGGGCGAAAGGTCCACTGCTACCGTCGCCCCGACGGCACCCGACCGGAAGGGGACAACGGTGGCAGACGTGGGCATGCGGGGAGCACGGGCCTACATCGGGTCATTCACGGCGGCCGGTGGTCAGGGCATCACCATGGCGGCCGTGGCGCCGGGCAGCGGCGCACTGACCGTCCTGAGTCACGTCAACGACCTGCCCGACCCCGCGTACCTGGCCCTGTCGCCCGCAGGCGACACGCTCTACGCGGTCAGCGAGACGGCGGACGGTGCGGTGGCCGCGTACCGCGTGACCGCGGACACGCCGGAGCCGCTCGGGCCCGCGGTGCCGGTGAACGCCGGCGGGCCCGTGCACCTCAGCCTGTTCGACGGCCACGTCCTGACCGCCAACTACGGCTCCGGCAGCGTCACCGCCGTCCCCGTCCGCGCCGACGGCACCCTCGCGCCCGCCCCGTCCGCCGTGCTCCGGCACACCGGCTCCGGCCCGCACACGCCCCGCCAGCAGGGCCCGCACGCCCACCAGGTGCTGCCCGAGCCGGGCGGCCGCTGGGCCGTGAGCGTCGACCTCGGCACCGACTCGGTACGGGTGTGCACACTGACCGACGGCGCCCTCGACGTCCATCGCGAGACCGCCCTGCGCCCCGGGTCGGGCCCCCGCCACCTGGCCTTCCATCCGCACGGCCGGTACGCGTACGTCCTCAACGAACTCACCCCGACCGTCACCGTCTGCCACTGGGACGCCGACGACGGCACCCTGAAGCCGCTGGTGGAGGTGCCCGTGCTGCCGGGCGCCCCGGCCGGCGACGCCTATCCCTCCGGCATCGTCGCCTCGCCCGACGGCCGCTTCGTCTGGACCGCCACACGGGGCGAGGACGTCCTGTCCACGTTCGCCGTGGAGGGCGAGGAACTGCGCCTGATCGGCACGGTGACCTGCGCCGGACACTGGCCGCGCGCGATCACCGAGGCGGGCGGGTTCCTGTACGTCGCGAACGAGCGCTCCGGCGACGTGTCCTGGTTCGCCCTGGACCCGGACCGCGGGCTCCCGCGCTACGAGGGCTCGATCGAGGTGCCCGCGGCGTCCTGCGTGGTCGTCGGCCCGGACGCCGGCAGAGCCTGACCGTACGCCGAAGGCCCGCCCCTCGGTGGAGGAGCGGGCCTTCGGCGTTACGGCTGTGGCTCTGACCTGCGTGTCAGCGGACCGGCGTGCCCTGCGCCGGCTGCGGGGCGATGCCCAGCGCCGTCGTGTACTTCGACAGGGCGAGCTTGCCGATCGCCGGGTACGGGCCGAGCGCCTCGGCGGCGGAGCAGCCCGCCTCCCGCGCGGCCTCCGCGACCAGGCTGGGGTCGATCTCCGGCCCTATCAGATACGGCGCCAGGGCCAGCTGCTGCGAGCCCGAGGACCGCAGCTGATCGGCGACGGCCGTGATCGAGCCCTCCTGGTCCAGGGCCGCCGCCATCACCGGCACGGCCAGCCGCGCGGCGAGCAGCATGCCGGTGATCCCGGCCGCCTGGACGGCCTCCTCGCCACCGACGGAGGCCAGGATGATGCCGTCCGCGGCCGTGGCCACGGTGAACAGACGGGCGCGGTCGGCGCGGGCCAGACCGGCCTCCGACAGGCGCACATGCAGCGCCTCGGCGAGCAGCGGGTGCGGGCCCAGCACATCGGTCAGGTCGGCGGCGACCCGGCTCTCCATCACGGCCTGGCGGATGACGCGCAGCAGCGCGCTGTCCGGACCGGCGAGCAGTGGCACGACGACGGCGACGGGGCCCTCGGGCTCCTTGACCTCCACACCCGCGGCGAGCGCCTGCTCATAGCGGGCGGTGCGCTCGTCGGCGCCGTGCACGAGCACCGACTGAAGCGTGGGGAACTCCACGTCGTCACCGTCGACGTACCCGATCCGGGCGTCGAGGCCGGGGAGCTCGGAGCGGGCGATGCTCACGACCTCCTCGGCGAGACCGCGGGTCGCGGCGCTCGGCGTGCCCGGCACCGCGAGGACGAGCGCGGGTGCGCCCTCGGGAGCCGCCAACGGCTCGGGTCGGCGGTGCCGCCCGGGCTGACGAGGTCGCGGCATTCGTACTGGCAGGCCGGACGCGGGCCCAGTGGGGGAGCTCATGGCGACGCATGTTACTGGCTAATTGGGCTCCCCTGTTCGGGGAGGGTGCAGGTGAGCGGTATCCGTCCGCTTTTGTCTGATTGAGTTACCTACAGTGCGGAACCGAACGGCGTATGGGGATCAGTCCCTCTTTCCGCTCGCCACACAGAGCAGCGCCTCGTCACCCGGCAGAGTGAGTTCGCCGGTCGCCAGATCGGTCGCGATCCGCACCGCCCCCTGCAACGGATCCCCGGCGGCAGGCACCCGCCGCGCATGCGGCAGCCGCTTCGCCAACTCCTCCTCCAGGGGTACGACGAGGGGGGCGCCGATCTTGAACAGGCCGCCGGTGAAGGCGACTTGGGGCTCTCCGGTGCCGGGGCACACGGCGGCCGCGGACTCGGCCATGTGCCGGGCGGCGGCGCGCAGGATGTCCGCGGCGACCGGGTCGCCGTCGGCGCAGCCGGCCACCTGGGGAGCGAAGGAGGCGAGCACGGCGGGACGGTCCGGGCGCGGATACAGCCGGCCCGGCAGCCCTCGCATCGGGCCGAACAGTTCCTCGGCGCGGCCCAGCAGCGCGACCGACCCGCCGGGCCGCCCGTCGTACGCGCGCAGGGCCGCCTCCAGCCCGGCCCGCCCGATCCAGGCACCGCTGCCGCAGTCGCCGAGCAGATGACCCCAGCCATCCGCACGGCGCCAGCACGTCAGATCCGTGCCCGTCGCGATCAGACCCGTACCGGCGGCGACGACGGCACCGGGACGGGGCCCGAGGGCGCCGACGTAGGCGGTCACGGCATCGGCGACCAGCGCGACCCGTCCGATGCCGAACTCCCGCGCCAGCGCGGCCGGCAGTTCGGCGCGCAGCGCGTCCCCCAGGGAGGCGAGCCCGGCGGCACCGATCACGGCCGCACCCGGCTCGGCGACGCCGCTCTCGGCCGCCGACGCGCGCACCATGGGCACCAGCTGCTCCATGAGATGCCCGGGGTCGATGCCCCGCTCCCCGGTGCGCACCGGCTCGCGGGTCTCCCGCCGGGCCAGGACACCGCGCCCGACGGTCCCGACGACGACCCGCATCCCGGACCCTCCGGAGTCGACCGCGAGGAACCCGGCGCCCTCGGTCACGGCAGGCGCCAGTCCACCGGCTGTCCGCCCTGCCGGATCAGCAGGTCGTTGGCCCGGCTGAACGGGCGGGAACCGAAGAACCCGCGGTCGGCGGACATGGGGGAGGGGTGGGCGGACTCCACCGACGGGAGGTTGCCCAGCAGGGGCCGGAGATTGCGGGCGTCACGGCCCCAGAGGACGGACACCAGCGGCTTGCCGCGCGCGGCCAGCGCACGGATGGCCTGCTCGGTGACCTCCTCCCAGCCCTTGCCCCGGTGGGCGGCCGGTTTGCGCGGGGCCGTGGTGAGCGCCCTGTTGAGCAGCAGCACGCCCTGCTGGGTCCACGGCGTCAGATCGCCGTTGGACGGCTGCGGTAGCCCCAGGTCGGTGTTCAGCTCGCGGTAGATGTTGATGAGGCTGCCGGGCAGCGGACGTACGTCGGGGGCCACCGAGAACGACAGCCCCACGGCATGTCCGGGCGTCGGATACGGGTCCTGTCCGACGATCAGGACCCGTACGTCGTCGAAGGGCTGTTGGAAGGCCCGCAGGACATTCGGGCCGGCCGGTAGATAGGTGCGTCCCGCGCCGATCTCCGCGCGCAGGAAGTCGCCCATCGAGGCGATCCGGTCGGCAACGGGTTCCAGGGCCTTCGCCCAGCCCGGTTCGACGATTTCATGCAAGGGTCGTGGTGCCACGGGCGTCACCCTACTGCCGTAGTGGCGCCGCTGATCAACCAGTGGCCAAGGCCGACCGCACCACCCGCCCCTAAGTCCTGACGGTTCATCCGATCACCGCGGCCCGTACGCAGAGCACATCCGGCAGATGCGACGTCAGCTGCTGCCAGCTGTCGCCGTCGTCGGCCGAGGCGAACACCTCGCCGTTGCGGTTGCCGAAGTACACGCCCGCCGGGTCGGCGTCGTCGGTGCACATCGCGTCGCGCAGCACCGTGCCGTAGTGGTCCTCCTGCGGCAGACCCGCCGACAGCGGCTCCCAGGTCTTGCCCGCGTCCGCCGTGCGGAAGACGCGACAGCGGTGGTCGGCGGGTACGCGGTCCGCGTCGGCGTTGATCGGGAAGACGTACGCCGTCTCGCCGCGGTGCGGGTGTGCGGCCGCCGCGAAGCCGAACGTGGACGGCAGTCCCTCGCCGATGTCCGTCCAGTGCGCGCCCGCGTCGTCGCTGCGGTACACGCCCCAGTGGTTCTGCAGATAGAGGCGGTCCGGAGTCGACGCGTCCTGCGCGATCTTGTGCACGCACTGGCCGAACTCCGGGTTCGGATCGGGCAGGAACACCGCGGAGACACCTGAGTTGGACGGCGACCAGCTGGCTCCGCCGTCGGTGGTCCGGAACACCCCGGCCGTGGACACGGCGACCGTCACCGCCTGGGCGTCGCGCTTGTCGGTGATCACGGTGTGCAGGCCCTCACCGCCGCCGCCCGGCACCCATTTCGACCGGGTCGGGTGCTCCCACAGCGGGCGGACGAGGTCGAAGGTCTCGCCGCGGTCCTCCGAGCGGTACAGCGCGGCCGGTTCGGTGCCCGCGTACACCACGTCCGGTTCCGCGGCCGCCGGGTGCAGCTGCCACACCCGCTCCAGGGAAGCCTCCGTGTCCTTCGGGAACTTGACGGCCGGCTTGGCCGGTTCGGTCCAGGTGCGGCCCAGGTCGTCGGAGTGGAACACGGACGGGCCCCAGTGCGCGCTGTCCCCGCCCGCCAGCAGTCGGGGACGCTCGCCCCGGGTGTCGATGGCGACCGAGTACACGGCCTGGGCGTTGAAGTAGGGACTCTCGTCGAACTCCCAGGTGCCACCTCGCCTCCGCCCGATGAACAGCCCCTTGCGGGTACCCACGGCGAGCAGTACCTCGGTCATGCCGACCACCTCCGCGACGACTTTGTCTCAGGTACCGGCCAGTCTGCACCCCGGCACTGACAGTCACCTCTGGAAACGCCTACGTCGCAGGTCAGGGCGGCGATGATAGCCCGCTGCCCAGCGCCTCGGGGCCCTTTCGCGAAGTCGCCGACGGGCGCCGCGTGACGCGTGCCACGGTCGACTCCCGGTACGTGGCGTGAGCATCCGCCTGCCGTCTCCCGTAATGGGAGGAGGGGCTGGTCCGGCATGTTCGCGCACTCATGAGGAGGAAGCCTTCGATGGCGTTCCGTGGTCCGAAGGTGTGGCTGTGGCGATGGCGGCGCAATCCGCTCAAGCGCCGGGCCGACGCGGTGGAGGCCTGGGTACTGCTCGCAGGCTGGGCGCTCACCGTCCTCGCAGGAGTACTGGCCGGCCTCACGACGGCCCACACGGTGGAGCGGGGAATGGCGCGCGAGCGCGTCGAGTGGCGGCCCGTCGTCGCCCTGCTCACCGAGCAGGCACCGGGCACGGCCGACTCGCGCACCGGCACGTCGAACGCCGCGAGCGTGTGGGCGAAGGTCCGCTGGAGCGCCCAGGACGGCTCCGCGCACACCGGCCAGGCCCGCGTCCGGCCCGGCAGCGGCGTCGGCGCGCCGGTCACCGTCTGGACGGACCCCCAGGGCCGCCTGGTGACCAAGCCGGCCACCCCGTCCGAGGCCCGCTCACGTGCGGCACTGGTCGGCGGCCTGGCAGGCCTGTGCGCCGCATCCGTCCCCTTCATCGCCGGCCGCGCCCTACGCACCCGCCTGGAGAGCCGCCGCATCGACCAGTGGGGGTACGAGTGGGCACGCTTCGGCCCGCTGTGGGGTGGGCGGACGACGGGGTGACGGTTGCTTGAGGAGTGGGGCGGCCGGGGCCGTATGGAATGGAGTGGGGCCGGTCGCCTCACACCCAGGCCGTGCCCGTCGCCCCACGACAAGCCGCGCCCCTCGCCTCACCGCCAGGCCGTGCCACTCGCCCTCACCGCCAGGCCGTGCCCGTCGCCCCACGCCCGTCGCCTCACTCCCCGCCCGGCAAGGCCCTTCCCAAGATGCCGTCCACGTCTGCCGTGTCCGGCAGCGTCCCGAAGGCGTGCCCCCAGTCGCCGTCGAGTCGGCTCGCGCAGAAGGCGTCCGCCACTGCCGTTGGGGCGTGGCGGACCAGCAGGGAGGCCTGGAGGGTCAGGGCCATCAGTTCGACCAGGCGGCGGGCGCCGGCCTCGGAGCCCGTGGTCAGTTGGCCCTTCAGGCGGGTCACGGCCGCGTCGAGGCGAGTGTCCGCGCCCTGCGCCAGGGCGAGTTCGGCGAAGAGGGCCTCTGCGGTGCCCGGCTCCCTGGTCAACGCCCGCAGTACGTCGAGGGCGTTGACGTTCCCCGACCCTTCCCAGATCGACAGCAGGGGCGCCTCGCGGTAGTGGCGGGGCATGCCCGAGTCCTCGACGTAGCCGTTGCCGCCCAGGCACTCCAGGGCCTCCGCGGTGAAGGCCGGGCCCCGCTTGGTGACCCAGTACTTGCCGACGGCCGTGGCGATCCGGCGGAACGCCGTCTCGGTGCCGTCCGCGTCGTCCCCGCGCACCGCCCGGTCGGCCGCGCCGGCCAGCCGCAGCGTGAGCGTCGTCGCCGCCTCGGACTCCAGCGCCAGGTCGGCCAGGACGTTGCGCATCAGCGGCTGGTCGACCAGCCGGGCCCCGAACGCGCTGCGGTGGCGCACATGGTGCCCCGCCTCGACAAGGGTCTTGCGCATCAGGGTCGCCGACGACATCACGCAGTCCAGCCGCGTGCAGTTGACCATCTCGATGATCGTCTTCACGCCTCGCCCCTCGGGGCCGACCAGCCAGGCGACGGTCCCGTCGAACTCCGGCTCCGAGGACGCGTTGGAGCGGTTGCCCAGCTTGTCCTTCAGCCGCTGGATGCGGAAGCTGTTGCGGCTGCCGTCCGGCAGGATCCGCGGCACGAGGAAGCAGGACAGGCCGCCGGGAGCCTGGGCCAGCACCAGGAAGACGTCGCACATGGGCGCCGAGGTGAACCACTTGTGCCCGCGCAGCGTGTACACGCCGGGCTCGGCGGTGGGCCAGGCCGTGGTGGTGTTGGTGCGGACGTCCGAGCCGCCCTGCTTCTCGGTCATCCCCATGCCCGCGAGCAGACCCCGCTTTTCGGTCGGCACCCGCAGCCCCGGGTCGTACTCCCGGCTGGTCAGCAGGGGCTCGTACACCTTCGCGAGCTCGGGCTGTCGGCGCAGCACGGGGACCGCCGCGTACGTCATCGACGTCGGACAGCCGTGCCCGGCCTCGGTGTGCCCCCACACCAGCCCGCCCGCGGTCCGGGCGACGTGCGCTCCGGGCCGTTCGTCCGCCCAGGGCGCCGCCGCCAGCCCCTCGGCGACCGCGACCCGCATCAGGTGGTGCCAGCTCGGATGGAACTCGACCTCGTCGACGCGATGGCCGTACCGGTCGTGGGTACGCAGCTCCGGCTCGTGCCGGTTGGCCTGCTCACCCCACTCCTGCGCCTCGGCGCTCCCGGCCCGCCGGCCGAGCCGCCGGATGTCCTCCTCGGCCCATCCGGCGCCCTCCCGGCGCAGCCCTTCGAGCAGGGCCGTGTCCTCCGATGCGTCGTACGGCGTCAGGGGAGGGGGCTGGTTGGTGACGTCATGCGTGGCGTACTGCCCGGACTGCTCCTGCGCGAGTATCGAGACCATGCCGCCAGTGTTGCACCACTGCTGCGATTGCAGCAATCCTGTAATACGTCACCGTGCCCCGTACAGTCGTGACCATGCTGAACAACGCGTCACCGCAGGCCGACGACGTGGAACTGCGCCCGCTGCCCGCGCGCTCGGTCGTCCTGAGCCTGCTGCTGGGGCTGCATCCGCCCGAGCTGCCGGTCAAGGAGCTGGTCGGCGCCGTGGAGCCGTTCGGTATCGCGGGGTCCACGCTGCGGGCGGCGCTCAGCCGGATGGTGGCGGCCGGGGACCTGCGGCGCGCGGACACGGTCTACGGGCTCAGCGAGCGGCTGCTGGAGCGGCAACGCCGCCAGGACGACGCCGTCCATCCCGAGACCCTGCCCTGGAACGGCGACTGGGAGATGGTCGTGGTCACGGCCACGGGTCGCGGCCCCGCCGAACGAGCCGAACTGCGCACCGAGTTGACCCGCCACCGGCTCGCCGAACTCCGCGAGGGCGTCTGGCTGCGGCCGGCCAACCTGCGCCGCCCCCTGCCGGACGACCTCGATGAGGTGACCGAGCGGTACACGGCCCGCCCCGACCGCCCGGCGCGTGAACTGGCCGCGAGCCTGTGGCCGCTGGACGCGTGGGCCGGCACCGGGCGCGCCCTGCTGGCCCATGTCGCCGGCGCGCGCACACCGTCCGACCGTTTCACCGGCTTCGCGGCCGTCGTACGGCATCTGCTCGCCGACCCGGTGCTGCCCCCCGAACTGCTCCCCGCCGACTGGCCGGGCGAGCGACTGCGTGCCGTGTACGCGGACTATCGGCGGGAGTTGGCGCAGGACGTACGCGCGCGTGAGGGTCGTTGACCGAACGACGACACACCCGCGCGCGTGCCCGATGGATCCCGATGGATTCGACAGCGGCGGCCCGGCGCGTGCCTGACACGACGGCCGCCCGGAGCGTCGTGCGGGGACGCTCCGGACGGCCGCCTTCACCGTGGGGGGACTACCTGCGGGCGGGGACTACCGGTAGGTGATGTCCGAGCTGGAGTACAGACAGTTCGTGCTGTCCGGCCCCGTGCCCACGGCCGTGTTGTTGTTGTACTTCTGGCAGGGGACGACCTTGCGGGCGGAGTCGTTGAGGATCGTGATGCCGCGCAGCGTCGCCACGTCGTTGCGGTTGACGTTGATGCCGACGAGACGCGCCGTCGACCCCGTGCCGGTCACCTCGATGTTGCTGAGGTTGACCTTGCGCGTGTACTGCGTGGAGCAGTCACCGCACGAGCGGTACAGCGTCTTGAACTCGCTGACCGCGAAGTTGGAGATGTTCAGCGTGCCGGGCCCGTTGTGCTGGAAGACCTTGTCGGCGGCCTTCTTGGCGCCACCGCCGGTCACCGTGTAGGTCGAGCCGCCCCGGAATGTGGCCGCGTCCTCGCCGACGTCCTCCCACCACACGTTCTGCAGCGTGCAGTTGCCCTCGCAGTGGATGCCGTCGGCGCCGGGCGCCCCGATGATGACGTTCTTCAGCGTCGCGCCGGCCGCGAGCTCGAAGATCGGGTCCTGGCCCTCCTCCTGGCCGTCGCCGGCCAGGTCGCCGCTGCCGTAGTAGCGGACCATGCCGCCGTCCCGGACGCCGGAGACCTTGATGGTCGAGCTCACCGGCTTGCTGCTGGTGGGCGTCGGCCAGGAGGCGGCGCTCGCCGGCGGAGCGCCGACTGTCGTGATCATGACAGATGAGAGGCCGAGTGCCGTCAGACCGCCGGTCAGCGCGCGCCGGCGGGCGCGGGGCTTTGCTGGTGAAGTCATGTCCCGATGCCTTCTTCCGGTTGGGGGGGTGGTCAGAGCTTTCCGGCGCCCGCGCCGGACGTCACCGAGGCGACGACGGTGGACGCGGACTCGGCGGTGTAGCTGTAGGG
>JABFVM010000421.1 GCA_013362785.1 Streptomyces sp.
CCGGGTGCCGGGCAGTCCGGACCGGGTGCCGGTGGCAGTCCGGACCGGTGGCCGGGCAGTCCGGACCGGTGGCCGGCCGGTTCTCGCCCCGGCCGGCCCGCTGCCCGTGCGGTGAGCCCACCGGTGGGACCCACCGCACCTCCTCCCCCACCGCAGTTCACTCTGGCTGCCCCGGGCGCCGGCCACCCCGTGCCGAAGGTCCGGGCTGCAGGGCTGAACGGCCCTGTACGCAGGGCCCGTTGGGGTGCATGCCGGGCCGGCCCCGGTTCACCTCTGGACGACCTCAGGGCGTACGGTCTCGCGGACACCGTGGGCGCGGACCTGATCTTTCCGACGCTGCCGACGGCCGTGACCGCGTACCGGAAGTGGTCCCGCGATCGGTAGGTGAGCGGGCCACGCACCATTCGGGGCTGCGCCCGGCCGGATTCGGAGCCCAGTGGCCCGGCCCGATGGACCGAGTGGCCCATGTGCTGTCGCGGGCGGTGGGCACACGCTGGCCCTGGAAGTCCCTGCACCCCGTCGGGAGGCACGCCATGATCACCACACCTGCGCCCACCATGATGCGGGCCCTGCCGGCCGAGCACCGTCTGCGGCTCTTGCGCATGGCCCGCGAGGTGTCCTTCCCGGAAGGGACGCGCCTGTTCGAGGAAGGCGGGAAGGCCGACCGGTTCTGGATCATCCGCACGGGCACCATCGAGCTCGACATGCGTGTGCCCGGCCGTCGCCCGGCCGTCATCGAGACACTCCGGCACAACGAACTCGTCGGCTGGTCCTGGCTGTTCACCCCGCACGTCTGGCACCTGGGCGCCGCGGCGACGACCCCGGTGCGGGCGTACGAGTTCGACGCGACGGCCGTCCGCGCGATCTGCGGGGAGGACCCGGACCTGGGCAACCACGTCACCCAATGGGTCGGTGACGTGCTCGCCCACCGTCTGCGCGCCGCCCGGACCCGGCTGCTGGACCTCTACGCCCCCTACGGAGCCGGCAGCCCCGTCTGAGCGCAGGAACAGGTGACCAGGTGACCAGGTGAACCCGCACGCGATCCGAAGCGAGAAGGGAGCCATCATGCACGGCACCCCGCACATCGTCAGTGACGTCATGACCCATACGGTCGCCGCCGTCGGCCGCAGGGCCACGTTCAAGGAGATCGTGCGGCTGATGCAGGACTGGAAGGTCAGCGCCCTGCCCGTCCTGGAGGGCGAGGGCCGGGTCGTCGGCGTCGTCTCCGAGGCCGACCTGCTGCCCAAGGAGGAGTTCCGCGACAGCGACCCCGACCGGTACACCCAGCTGCGCCGGCTGTCCGACCTGGCGAAGGCCGGCGCGATGACCGCGGAGGAGCTGATGACCTCCCCGGCGCTCACCACCGGCCCCGATTCGACGCTGGCCCAGGCCGCCCGGATCATGGCACACGCCAAGGTCAAGCGGCTGCCGGTGGTCAACCGGCTGGGCATGCTGGAGGGCATCGTCAGCAGGGCCGACCTGCTCAAGGTCTTCCTGCGCGGCGACGAGGAGATCGCCGAGGAGGTGCGCCGGGAGATCCTCGCCCATCTCTTCCCGGCGCCGGGCTCGGCGATCCGGGTCCAGGTGCACGATGGAGTGGTGAGGCTCACCGGGCGGCTCCGGGACACGTCCCTGATCCCGGTGGCCGCCCGTCTGGTGCGGGCCGTCGAGGGCGTGGTGGACGTGGACTTCGAACTGGAGGGCCGGCTCGCCCCCTGGGCGACGCACTGACCGGCGGCCTCGCCCGCATGGGGAGGGACCCCGGTTGGGCCGGTCGGCCCTAGTACATCCGGGCCCGGCGAGTAATGATCGTCTCGGCGGGCCACCTGCGGCCCGTCGCCACCAGGGAACCCACCAGGGAACGGGGAACGAGGGGTGGTCATGACCGACACAGGCACCTTCACCGAGCAGAACCCGATCCGTGTGTTCCTGCTGGACGACCACGAAGTCGTACGACGGGGCCTGACCGACCTGCTCGACGCCGAGCCGGACATCTCGGTGGTCGGCGACGCGGACACCGTGGAGCACGCCCTCGTCCGCGGCCCGGCCCTGCGCCCCCACGTCGCCGTCCTGGACGTACGGCTCCCCGACGGCGACGGGATCACCGTCTGCCGGGAGCTGCGCAGCCGGATGCCGCACCTGGCGTGTCTGATGCTGACGTCGTTCGACGACGAGGACGCCCTGCTCGACGCCATCATGGCCGGCGCCTCCGGCTACGTCCTCAAGCAGATCAAGGGCTCCGACCTGATCTCCGCGGTCCGCACGGTCGCCTCGGGCCAGTCCATGCTGGACCCCGCCACCACGGCCCGGCTGATGCGCTCGCTGCGCGCCGACCCCGCCGAGACGCCCGCCGTGGCGCCGGAGCTGGCCGGTCTCTCCCCCCGTGAGCGGGACATCCTCGCCCTGATCGGCGACGGCCTGACCAACCGGGAGATCGGCAAGAAGCTCTACCTGTCCGAGAAGACCGTCAAGAACCACATCTCCCGCCTCCTGGCCAAACTCGGCGTCCAGCGCCGCGTCCAGGCCGCGGTCCTGGCAACCCACCTCGAAACGCCGGCCACCGGCGACCACCCGGCGAAGTAGGCGCCGCCCGCGGTTGGGATTCGCGCGATCTCAACTCGCCCGCCAGGAGCGCAGTACGAACGGGTCGCCCTGGGGTTCACGGCCCGGCGGGCCGGATCGAGCTCGACCTCTCGCCCTTCAGGCGCCCAGCGCGGCACGGACGGCCTTGACGCGCTCCTCCGTGAACACCCCGCTCTCCAGCAACGGCAGGATCGACAGCACGCCCCCCGACGAGCCCCAGCTTCCCTCGTCGATCACCCGGAAGTTGACCCACCAGGCAGGCGCCGGCTTCTCCAGCCCGCACGCCGCCGCCAGCGCCCCCAGGACGCGCTCGATGACCTCGGCCCGAACCTCCGGCTGCCAGGCGGCGTCCATGACGGCGAGGTCGATCACCATCACGTCGAGCTCCGGGTCCGCGTCCGCCAGCAGCCGGCCGCCGATGGCCATCATGTCCCGCTCGCGCTCCACGAAGTGCACCTGGAAGCCGGGCCGGGCAGCCGGAGCGTGCCGGCCCACCTCGGGCACCAGCACCGCGTCCGTCAGGGTCTCGGCCAGCTCACGACGCTGTTCCAGGCTCAGGCGCCCTTTGGGGGTGTTCACGGTAATGATCGTCACGACATTCTCCTATGACAGTTGTTATAGAAGGCAGACTACACACTTCTATAACGACCGTCATATCGAGCTGGAGCATCACGATGACCAACCACGACGAGGCGGGAGCCGTCCGACCGTTGACCCTGGCTTGGGTCGGCCGGCATCTGGAGGTCGGTGAACGGATCGTCAGAACCGAGGCGCTGCGCGGCGGCACCACCGCCGAGATGCGTCGGCTGACCGTCGGCACGCGGGACGGAAGCACCCGCGACCTGGTGCTGCGGACCTTCGTCGACGTGGCGCACGCCGAGGACTGGCTGAACAGGGAGGCCGGCGCTCTGACCCAGCTCACGGGGTCCGGCCTCCCGGCTCCTGGACTCGTCGCGGTTGATCCGACGGCCGCACATTGCGAGTATCCGTCGCTCCTGATGACACATCTGGCGGGTCGGACGGTCCTGGACGACGAGGGAGTGGAGGCGCGCGTCCCTCTGCTGGCCCGTCAGCTCGCGGCGATCCACGCGTTGCGGCCCGCCGAACGGCCCCGGGAGTACGTGGCGCTGACGACCGCCGACACGGTCGTCGTTCCGAAGGGCGCCGACACGGCCGTATGGGCCGCGGCGATCGATGTGATCCGCATGCCCGCACCGCCCGGCGAAGGGCGATTCCTGCACCGGGACTTCCATCCCGGCAACGTGCTGTTCGACGTGCCGCCCACAAGCCCGGCAGGTCCCCGGATCTCCGGCGTCGTCGACTGGGCGGCGACCTCCTGGGGCCCGGCGGACCTCGATGTCGCGCACTGCTCCACCAATCTCGCGCTGCTGCACGGCCCGGTGTGGGGTCTGCGGTTCGCCGAGGCGTATGAGGAGGCCGGCGGGGCGCTGGCAGCGACCGCGAGCGAGCGGCTGTACTGGCTGGTGCGGGACGGGCTGGCGTTCTCGGAGGAAGTGCGGTCGGTGGCGCGGCCATGGCGGGAGGCCGGGAGGACAGACCTGACGAACCGAGCCGTGGAGCAGCGGCTGGATGCCTACGTCGCCGCCCTGATGGACACGGCGGGCTGAGCCAAGCCCTCATTCCCGTACCGACCCAGCCCTCTTCCCCATACCGACTCAGCCCTCTACGTCGACCGCCCCCCGATCCTCCACACCGGAGCACCTCAACGCGAGCGCCGCGATGTCGTCGTCGAGCCGTCCCCCGCTGTGGTGGAGCAGATCCCGGTGCAGCCGGTCCAGCAGTTCACGGGGTTGCTCCTCACCCTGTCGCCGCATCCAGTCCGGCAGCGGGAAGAACTGGCCGGCGTGGTCGCGGGTCTCCGATACGCCGTCCGTATAGAGCAGCAGCTGGTCACCCGGGGCGAAGGCGACGATGTCGACCCAGTAGCGGTCACCGATGAGCGCGGCGAGATTGAGGGGCGGGGAGGGAACGCTGGGCTCCAGGACGCGGACCTTCCCGCAATGCGAGATCAGCGGCGGGGGATGTCCGCAGTTGAGCAGGCGTACGTGGCCGCCGCCGTGCGGGATCTCGGCGAGGAGGGCGGTGGCGAAGTGCTCGGGCTGGTCGTGGGCGGGAAACGCGGCGCTGTGGCGGGTGATGGTGGTTTCCAGGCGATGGATGATGGCTCGCAGGTCGGGCTCGTCGTACGCGGCCTCCCGGAAGCAGCTGATCACCGCCGAGGCCGCCCCCACCGCGGACAGGCCCTTGCCCCGTACGTCTCCTATGAGCAGCCGGACCCCGTGCGGCGTGCCGATCGCCTCGTAGAAGTCGCCGCCGATCCGGGCCTGTTCCTGGGCCGCCAGATACAGCGACTCGATCTCGACGCCCTCGATGCGGCGCGGCAGCGGGCGCAGCAGCACCTTCTGGGCCGCGTCGGCGACGAGCCGGACCTGGAAGAGGATCTCCTCCCGCTGGAGTCGGACATGGCTGCCGTATGCGGCCGCCAAGGTGACGGCGATGATCGCGGCCGACGTGTACTGGGTCCCCAGGTCGGTGTAGAAGAGGCTGAGGACGATCATGGTCAGCAGGCAGAACGCCCCGAGCAGGACCGTGGGGAGCACGGGCCACATCGCGGCGGCCAGGGCGGGTGCGGCGGGCAGAAGGCGGCTGACGGCGATCTCCCTGGGGGTGGAGAACGCCAGGCCGGCGATGAGGACGGTGAGGATCACGGGTGCCAGCCGAGCAGCTTCCCATCGGCCACTGTAGGCGGGGCGACGGCGCCGCAGCCGTGCAGACATGACCACAAAACGCATCATATCGACCCGAGCGGATTTCGAGCGCGCCCGAGGCCGGCCGGTCAAGGATCGAGCGGACGGACCCTGGCCACTTGGGATCACCGATGTTAAAAAGGTCGCATGGCGAACCGTTTCGCCCGTTTTAAGCACCTATCGGCCAGGCGAATGATCAGCAAGAGCCCGCGAAGCGTGGCCGGGCAGGTGCTGGTTTTCCAGGTGGCTCTCGTAGTGCTGCTCGTGGCCTTCGGCGTCATCGCCCTCGTCCTGCAGTCGGAGCGGGACACCAGCGCCGAGGCCAGGCGTCGCTCCACGGCCGTGGCACAGACCTTCGCGCACGCACCGGGCGTCCTGGAGGCACTGCAGGCCCCGGACCCGAGCAAGATCCTCCAGCCGCTGACCGAGGTGGCGCGCCGGGCCGCCGGCGTCGACTTCATCGTGGTGATGGACACCGAGGGCATCCGGTACACGCACCCCTTGCCGGAACGGATCGGAGGGCGGTTCGTGGGCGAGATCGGGCCGTCGCTGGCAGGGAAGGTCTACGTCGAGAGCGTCGACGGCCCGCTCGGCCGCGAGGTACAGGCGACGGTGCCGATCAAGAACGCCGACGACAAGGTGGTGGCCCTCGTCTCGGCCGGGATGAAGGTCAAGAACGTCGAGAGCCAGGTGGACCGGCAGCTGCCGATCATCCTGGGCGCCGGGGCCGGAGCGCTCGTGTTGTCCACCGGTGTGACGGCTCTGGTGGGCAGGCGGCTGCGGCGGCAGACACACAGCCTGGCCCCGACCGAGATGACCCTGATGTACGAGCACCACGACACGGTGCTCCACTCCGTCCGGGAAGGCGTGCTGATCGTGGCCGCCGACGGGCGGGTGATGCTGGCGAACGACGAGGCCAGACGGCTGCTGGAGCTGCCCCCGGACGTCGAGGGACGGCTCGTCTCGGAGCTGCCGGACCTCGATCCCGAGACGAAGGAGCTGCTCACGTCCGGGCGCGAGGCCACCGACGAGGTACACCTCTCCGGGGAACGGCTGCTCGCGGTCAACCAGCGGCCCACGGACCGCAAGGGCGGCCCCAAGGGAACGGTGGTGACGCTGCGCGACTCCACCGAACTGCAGACGGTGACCGGCAGGGCCGAGACGGCACGGGAGCGGCTCAGGCTGCTCTACGACGCCGGACTCCACATCGGTACCACCCTGGACGTGCTGCGCACCGCCGACGAGTTGGCGCGCGTCCCCATCCCCCGCTTCGCGGACTTCGTCACCGTGGACCTGGCCGACGCCGTCCTGCGCGGCGAGGAGCCGGCGCCCACGGCGACGGACATGCGGCGCGCGGCCGTCTGCGGAATCTGGGAGGACCATCCGCTCTCCGAACAGGGCCGGCTCTTCGACTATCTCCCCTCCACACCCCAGGCACGCGGCTACGGCAGCGGCCGCTCCCAGCTGGTGAGCGATCTGCCGACCGCCGCGGGCTGGCGCGTGCAGGACCCGGAGCGCTCCAAAGCGATCATCGACTACGGCATCCATTCCCTGATCACCGCCCCCATCCAGGCCCGTGGCGTCGTGCTGGGCATCGCCAACTTCTGGCGCGCGCGCCACCATGAGCGGTTCGACGAGGAGGACCTGTCGCTGGCGGAGGAGCTGGTGGCCCGGGCCGCGATCAGCATCGACAACGCCCGCCGCTACACCCGCGAGCACACCCTGGCGGTCACCCTCCAGCGCAGCCTGCTGCCGCAGGCGGTGCCCGAGCAGAACGCCCTCGACATCGCCTATCGCTACCTCCCCGCCCAGTCGGGCGTGGGCGGAGACTGGTTCGACGTGATCCCGCTGCCGGGGAGCCGGGTGGCACTGGCCGTCGGCGACGTGGTCGGCCACGGCCTGCACGCCGCCGCCACGATGGGACGGCTGCGGACCGCGGTGCACAACTTCTCCACCCTCGATCTGCCGCCCGACGAGCTGCTGAGCCATCTGGACGACCTGGTCGGCCGCATCGACCAGAACGAGGCCGCCGAGAGCGCCGCGGGCGTCGTGGGCGCCACCTGCCTCTACGGCATCTACGACCCCGTGACGCGCCGCTACGTCATGGCGCGTGCGGGGCATCTGGCGCCCGCGCTGGTCCAGCCCGACGGAACGGTCGACTTCCCGGACGTGCCGGCCGGTCCGCCCCTCGGCGTCGGCGGCATGCCGTTCCAGACGGCGGAACTGTGCCTCGCGGAGGGGACCCAGCTCGTCCTGTACACCGACGGCCTCATCGAGGACCGCAGACGCGACCTGGACGCGGGCATGGAACTACTGCGGGATGCGCTGGCCGGCCACCCCGGACGGCCGCCCGAGGAGACCTGCCAGGACGTGCTGGACAGTGTGCTCCCCGAGCGCCCCAAGGACGATGTCGCCCTGCTGGTGGCCCGCACGCGGGAACTGCCGGCCGACCGGATCGCCGACTGGGCCGTACCGGCGGACCCGGCGGCGGTCGGGGAGATGCGCGAGGCCGTGTCCCACCGGCTCGAAGCATGGGACCTGTCGGAGTTCGGCTTCACCATGGAGCTCATCCTGAGCGAGCTCATCACCAACGCCATCCGCTACGGCGCCGAGCCGATCCACGTACGGCTGATCCGCGACCGCAAGCTGATCTGCGAGGTGGCCGACGGCAGCAGCACCTCACCGCATCTGCGGTACGCCGCGACGACGGACGAGGGAGGCCGGGGCCTGTTCCTGGTGTCCCAGATGGCCGAGCGCTGGGGCACCCGGTACACCCCGCAGGGCAAGGTGATCTGGGCCGAACAGGCCCTGCCCGAGGTCGTCCAGCAGCCCGAGCCGAAGACCCAGGAGTGAGGGCGGGGGTTGCCTGCTCAGAACGCCGAGTTGGCGAACCAGTGGGCCAGCAGGTCCTTGTCCCCCTCGTGGGCGAGGACCTCTGCCTCGTAGGGCAGCCGGCCGTAGAGGAGCAGGAGCAGGTCGGCCGCGGTTCCCTGGACGGTCGCGTCGGCGGCGGCCCCTGCCGGGTGGGCCGTATCGAGTCCGAAGCCGTCGGGGCGCAGACGTACGACCCACGATTCGTCCCCGTCGGTCGTGCGGAAGCGGATGGTCCGGTCGGGGCCGCGCAGCTTCGCCACCCCGGGGGCGAAGAAGGTGGCGAAGGGCAGATTGACGAGGAACTCGTCGATCCCGTCGACCGCGACCAGGCGGTCCAGCGCGGGCCGGAGTCCGAGTGCGAGCTCGGCGTCGGCCCGATGCAGCAGCGTCTCGAAGAGCATCCGCCGTGCCCAGAACCGGGCGTGCTGGTCGGCGCCCCAGGCCCACATCGGCTGGTCCGGGTCGGTGCCCGCGAAGGCGTCCGCGGCCACGGTCGCGCTCTCGGCCAGCCAGTCGGCGTATCCGTCCTCATGGTCGGGGAGCCGAAGGTCCACCTCACGGGTGCGCGGGGGTTCCTGGATGCGCGCACGCAACAGCACCGAGAACCAGCGCTGGACGCTTCCGGCGTGTTTGACCAGGTCGGCCAGCGTCCAGCCGGGACAGCTGGGCACCGCCGCGGCCAGGTCGGCGTCCTTGACCACCGCGACGAAGCGGGCGGTCTCCGCCGCGACCGCCGTGCGGTGATCGACCGCGGGGACGGCGGACGCGTGGCCGGTGTGGTCAGGGGTCTTCATCGTGCATTGCCTTTCGGAGACGCGGAGGTTCGACCGGGCGGCTGGTCGAGGACGGATCGGCCTCTCTCAGGCGTCGGCGAGCCGGCCAGGACCGGGGACGGTACGGAATCGGAACGGTTCCGGGTCGCGGCCGGGCTGGATGAACCAGCACTCCCCGGTGCCGTCTCCGGTGACGATCCGCAGCACTGTATCCGCCACGACCTGGGCCGGGATGATCGGCATCCCCTGGCCGGAGAGCATGTCGCGCAGCGGATCGATGATCCGCGACTCCGCGAACCCGGGGCAGACGGCGTTGAAGCGCACGTTCTCCGGCGCGAGAGCCGGCCCCAGGGAGCGGGCGAGCCCTACGACCGCGTGCTTGTTGGCCGCGTACAGGGGATCGAGCGGTACGGCCGCCAGACCCGCCAGGGACGCGGTCGCCACGATCGCCCCTCCTCCGCGGGCCCGTAGCGCGGGCAGCACCGCATGGGTGCCGAAGACCACGCCGTCGAGGTTGGCTCCCATGGCGCGCCGGTAGCGGGCCAGGTCGAAGTCCTCGCCGAGGCCGAATCCGGTCGCCACACCGGCGTTGAGCAGGGCGATGTCGACACCGCCGTACTGCTCCTGGGTGAAGTCCACCAGCGCACGGTTGGCATCGGGATCGGAGACGTCGCAGGCGCGGAAGTGGCCGCCCACCAGGTCGGCCACCTCGCGGCCGCCCCGCGCGTCGAGATCCGCGACGACCACGCGTGCCCCGGCCCTGGCCAGCGTGAGTGCCGTGGCCCGGCCCAGTCCACTGGCGCCGCCGGTGACGATGGCCACCTTGCCCCGGAGCGCGGCGCCGTCCGCCTGCTCCGGCCCGGCGATGGTGTCGCTGTCGACGACGGTCATGCGAGCTCCAGCACGAGCTTGCCGACGTTCTCCCCGCGGAAGAGCATCCCCAGCGTCTCGGGGAAGTCGTCCACGCTCCC
>JABFVM010000361.1 GCA_013362785.1 Streptomyces sp.
GCGACCAGGAGGTCGATGTTGTTGAAGCCGGTGGAGCGCTGGGCGACCATCTGGGTGCCGCCGGCCGCGAGGGTCTGCAGCACGCGGGCCCTCCGGGGGTTTGTGCCGTGACTCCAGCGGGCGCGTTCAACAGCCGCACGGCGACACTCGCGCCCCCTGGGGGCTGCCGCCCCCAGACCCCGGCTTCGGCCTGAACGGCCTCGTCCTCAAACGCCGGACGGGCTGGGACTGCCCGACCGGCGCCCAGGACCCGGCCCCATTCTGACTCACCGTCAGCCGAAGAAGACCCCGACCTCCTCGTACAGCTTCGGATCGACCGTCTTCAGCTTGGCCGTCGCCTCCGCGATCGGGACGCGGACGATGTCCGTGCCGCGCAGCGCGACCATCTTGCCGAAGTCGCCGTCGCGCACCGCGTCGATGGCGTGCAGCCCGAACCGGGTGGCGAGCCAGCGGTCGAAGGCGCTCGGGGTACCGCCGCGCTGGATGTGCCCGAGAACCGTCGTACGGGCCTCCTTCCCCGTCCGCCTCTCGATCTCCTTGGCCAGCCACTCGCCGACGCCGGAGAGCCGGACGTGCCCGAAGGAGTCCAGCGACTCGTCCTTCAGCACCATGTCGCCGTCCCTCGGCATGGCGCCCTCGGCGACGACCACGATCGGGGCGTACGACGCCTTGAAGCGGGAGGTGATCCAGGCGCAGACCTTGTCGACGTCGAAGCGCTGCTCGGGGATGAGGATGACGTTGGCGCCGCCGGCGAGCCCGGAGTGGATGGCGATCCAGCCGGCGTGACGGCCCATCACCTCGCAGACCAGGACCCGCATATGGGACTCGGCGGTGGTGTGCAGCCGGTCGATGGCCTCGGTCGCGATGCCTACGGCGGTGTCGAAACCGAAGGTGTAGTCGGTGGCGGACAGGTCGTTGTCGATGGTCTTCGGCACGCCGACGCAGGGCACGCCGTACTCGTCGGAGAGTCGGGCGGCGACGCCGAGGGTGTCCTCGCCGCCGATGGCGATGAGCGCCTCGACCTCCTGCTTGGCGAGGTTCTCCTTGATGCGCCGGATGCCGTCGTCCTGCTTCAGGGGGTTGGTGCGCGAGGAGCCGAGGATGGTGCCGCCGCGGGGCAGGATGCCGCGCACGGCGGGGATGTCGAGACGAACGGTGTCGTTCTCAAGTGGACCTCGCCAGCCGTCCCGGAAGCCGACGAAGTCATAGCCGTATTCCTGTACGCCCTTGCGGACGACGGCCCGGATGACGGCGTTGAGACCGGGGCAGTCGCCGCCTCCGGTCAGTACTCCGACCCGCATGGAAATGTCCCTTCGCCGCGGTTGCCTGGTGAGGCCACGCTAATGGTGAGCCAGGTCACAACGGGATGGGTCGGAACGGCAATTCCGGTGAATGGCCGGGTGTTCGGTTTACGCGCCGTCAAGGAGACGGCGGATGGATCACTCGCCGACGGGGCCGGGAGTCACTCGTCGTCCAGGCCGCGCTCGATCGCGTAGCGCACCAGCTCCACGCGGTTGTGCAGCTGAAGCTTGCCGAGTGTGTTCTGCACGTGGTTCTGGACCGTGCGGTGGGAGATGACCAGGCGTTCGGCGATCTGCTTGTAGCTCAGGCCCTTGGCGACGAGCCGCAGCACCTCGGTCTCGCGGTCGGTGAGCTGCGGGGCCCCCGGCTGGTCGGCGTCGGAGGCGGCGGGTACGGGCTCGGAGGCCAGGCGGCGGTACTCGCCGAGGACCAGTCCGGCCAGGCCCGGCGTGAACACCGGGTCGCCGACGGCCGTACGGCGCACCGCGTCCAGCAGCTCTTCCGTGGACGCCGACTTCAGCAGATAGCCGGTGGCGCCGGACTTCACGGCCTCCAGTACGTCGGCGTGCTCGCCGCTCGCGGACAGGACGAGGACGCGCAGCGCCGGGTTGTGCGCCACCAGCTCCTTGCAGACCTGGACGCCGGGCTTGGCGGGCAGGTTCAGGTCGAGCACCAGGACGTCGGGGGCGGCGGCCTTGGCGCGGCGTACGGCCTGGTCGCCGTCGCCCGCGGTGGCGACCACGTCGAAGCCGGACTCGCCGAGGTCGCGGGCGACCGCGTCGCGCCACATGGGGTGGTCGTCGACCACCATGACCCTGATCGTGCCCGGCCGGCCGTCCGGCCCGTTCGCGGTGTCCGTCATCGCTGCTCCGCCTTCCCCCGTGAAGCGCTGCTGTCCTTCGGTACTTTCAGTTCCACTTCGGTGCCCTGCCCCGGCACCGAGATCAGCTCGGCGGTGCCGCCGAGGTCCCGCAGCCGCCCCCGGATCGACAGGGCGACGCCGAGCCGCCCCTCGCCCTCGGCCTGCGCGAGCCTGCCCTCGGGGATACCGGGCCCGTCGTCCCGCACGGTGACGATCACCTCGCCGGGCTCGTCCTCGACGAGGATCCACGCACGCGCGTGCTCCCCCGCGTGCCGGCTCACATTGTCCAGGGCCGCCCCCACGGCCGCTGCCAGCTCCCGCGCGGCGACCGGCGCCACGGACACCGGGGCACCGGGCTCGGCGAGACTGACCTTCGCGCCGGCGTACGGGGCGAGCAGCGCCCGGAGATCGACGGGACCGTCGGAGTCGTCCGGCTCGTCCACGGCCCGTACGACGGCGCCCTCGGCGGCGTCCTCCGACACCCGCGACACGGGCACCAGGCCGCCCGAGACCAGCGTGCGCAGCGCCACCTCCTGCTCACCGGCCATCCGGCCCAGCTCGGCCGCCTCACCGCCGATGACGGCACCGCGCCGCTGCACCATCGCCAGCACCTGGAGGACGCTGTCGTGGATGTCCCGGGCGAGCCGCTCCCGCTCCCGGGTCGCCGCCTCGATCTCCAGGGCGCGGGCGAGGGTGCGCTCGGAGGCGCGGGCGACCTCGACGACGTAGCCGATGGCGATGGAGGCGATCCAGACGAGCAGCACCATGTGGACGGTGTCGCGGGTGGGTACGCCGGAGCGGTGGACCAGGTTGGCGGCGGCGACCAGCGTGGAGGCGAACGCGGCCCAGCGCCAGCCGCCCTTGATGGCGAAGGCGAGCACGGCGCCCGCCGTCCATATCGACGGCAGGGTCGGGGCCCCGGCGTCGATCCGCTCGTGCGTCTCGGCGAGGCGGGTGAGCAGGATGCCGGCCAGGGCGATGGTGAGGTCGGCGGTGAGGAAGCGCTTGGTGCAGCTCGCCGCGTTCGCGACGCGGGGCAGGGTGGCCAGCGTCCACACGGCCAGGACGGCGAGGTAGGTGATGGACACCCAGGGGTGGGCGACCTCGTGGTAGGCGCTGATGAAGAGCCCGATGGCGTACACCATGGTCAGCACTCGGTAGCCGGCCAGCGCGCGCCACAGCGGCTGCTCGACGGACATCCTCATGACCCGCTCGCGCTTGGCCATGCCCCCACCCCCCCGTTCGGGAACCCAGGTGTTCGGGAACCCAGGCCCAGACTGCCCGGCCTAGGCCCCGGACCGCTCCTCGTCCGCCTTCTTCGTCTTCTTCGTCTGTTCCTTGTCGGCCTTCGCCGCCTCCGCGATCTGCCGCTTGGCGGCGGTCGCGTACATGTCGACGTACTCCTGGCCGGAGAGCTTCATGATCTCGTACATGACCTCGTCGGTCACCGCGCGGAGCACGAACCGGTCGTGCTCCATGCCCTGGTACCGGCCGAAGTCCAGGGGCCTGCCGATCCGGATGCCCGGCCGCATCAGCTTGGGCATGACCTTCCCCGGCGGCTGGATCTTCTCCGTGTCGATCATGGCGACCGGGATGACGGGCGCCCCGGTGGCGAGCGCCACGCGCGCGAGGCCGCCGGGCTTGCCCCGGTAGAGCCGGCCGTCGGGCGAGCGCGTGCCCTCCGGGTAGATACCGAACAGCTCGCCGCGCTCCAGGACCTCTATGCCGCTCTTGATGGCCGCCTCACCCGCGCCGCGCGCCCCGGAGCGGTCCACCGGCAGCTGGCCGACGCCCTTGAAGAACGCCGCCGTCAGCCGACCCTTGACGCCCGGAGTGGTGAAGTATTCGGCCTTCGCGATGAAGGTCACCTTGCGGTCCAGGACCGCGGGCAGGAAGAACGAGTCGGAGAAGGACAGGTGATTGCTGGCCAGGATCGCGGGTCCCTCGGCGGGAATGTTCTCCAGCCCTTCCACCCACGGCCTGAAGGCGACCTTCAACGGTCCCCCGATGGCCACCTTCATCGTGCCGTACAACAACCGAGTGCCTCCTGTGTCTGTCGATCAGACCTTAACCCGGAGCACTGTCAAAGAGTTCGACGGCCCTGGTCGGTGTCAGTGCGGTCGCGTACGGTGAAGCACACCTGGCTGTATCGATCCCCTAGCCGATCCCTTTCACGAACAGGAGACCGTAAGGTGCCGGTCCTCCCTGGAGCCGAGCCGTACCGCCACGAGGGCGGGGAGGTCGGGGTCCTCCTCTGCCACGGTTTCACCGGTTCCCCCCAGTCGCTGCGCCCCTGGGCGGAGTCTCTCGCCGGGCGCGGGCTCACCGTCTCGCTGCCGCTGCTGCCGGGGCACGGCACCCGCTGGGAGGACATGGCGCTCACCGGCTGGCAGGACTGGTACGCCGAGGTGGACCGCGCCCTGCGCACCCTGCTCGACCGCTGCGAGCGGGTCTTCGTGGCCGGCCTGTCCATGGGCGGCGCCCTCGCCCTGCGCCTCGCCGCGAAGCACGGGGAGGACGTGGCCGGCGTACTCGTCGTCAACCCGGCGAACAAGGTGCACGGCCTGTCCGCGTACACCCTTCCGGTGTCCCGCCACTTCGTCCGTACGACGAAGGGCATCGCCGGCGACATCGCGAAGGAGGGCGCCGTCGAGCTCGGGTACGACCGGGTGCCGCTGCACGCGGCCCACTCCCTGCGGAACTTCTTCCGGCTGATCGACGGCGAGCTCCCGCAGGTCACCCAGCCGCTGCTGCTTCTGCGCAGCGCGCGGGACCACGTCGTACCGCCGATGGACTCGGCCCGGATCCTGAGCAGGGTGTCGTCGACGGACGTAACGGAGATCGTGCTGGAACAGAGCTGTCACGTGGCGACGTTGGACCATGACGCGGACCGGATCTTCGAGGAGAGCCTCGGCTTCATCGACCGGCTCGCAACCGGCGTGGGCAAGGAAGGGACGACCACAGGTGGCTGAGCACGACTCCGACCGCGAGAGGCGCGAGGACCGCGAGGATCGCGAGCCGGAAGAGCAGCACGTGCCGTTCGACGAGGACGCCGCCTGGGCCGCGATCGTCGCCGGGTACGGCGACGAGCCGCCGGACCCGCCGGGCGCGAAGCCGTTCAAGTCGGTGGAGGACCTGGCGCTGCTGGAGTCCGACACGAATGACAGCACGGGCGACAGGGCGGACGGCGAGACCGAAGACCGGCCCGACGGCGCGCAGGCCGGGCGGGAGGAGAAGAGCGAGCAGGCCGAGAAGGTCGACAGGGTCGACACGGCCGCGGAGCCCAAGGAGGACGAGCCGGTCCGGCCGCTGGGCAGCTCCATCGCCTTCGCCCCCGGCGTCGGCCCGCGTGACTACAGCGCGCCCGAGCCGTCCGAGGACGACTTCGACGGCGACGACGAGGGCCACTTCGTACCGCCGGAGCCGCCGCCGCTGCCCGCCGCCGACGCGACCGCGAAGTTCGCCTGGCTCGCGGTGATCGGCGGGCCGGTCCTGCTGCTGCTCGCCGTCGTGTTCAGCTGGGACATGACCTGGTGGCTGGCCACGCTGGGCGTCGGCGGGTTCCTGGGCGGGTTCGCCACGCTGGTGATGCGGATGAAGACGGACGACGAGGACGACGACGATCCCGGACGGGGTGCGGTCGTCTAGGACGCCGGGATCTTGAGGGCGGCCAGGACCGGAAGGTGGTCCGTGGCCGCCCTCAGGTCTGTCTCCGTCACACCGGGCTGGCCGAGGGGGACACCGCAGCCGAGCACCTCGATGCCCTCGGTGGCGAAGATCGCGTCGATACGGCGGTGGGGCTCGTCCTGGATCCAGGTGTGCTCGCCGCCCCAGGGGACGGTGGCCCGGCAGTCCTGGAGGTGACCGGCGAGGCGCTGGAAAGTGGGGCCGGTGGGGCGCTCGTTGAGGTCGCCGCCCGCGATGGCGTGCGGGGTGCCGAGGCCTGCGAGGCGGTCGAGCAGCATGCCGCCCTGCTCGTGGCGCTCGTGCTTCTCCAGGGAGAGATGGCAGCTCAGTACGCCGATGCGGGCGCCGCCGAAGTGAACCACCGCCGTGGCGAAGCCGCGTCTGTGGAGGCCGGGGGTGAGCGGGAGGAGTACGTCCTCGGTGCGCTCGACGGTGGCACGGAGGCTGCAGAGGATCGCGGGGCCGGCCGCCGTGGCGCCGCCGGTGAGGGTGACGAGGTTCGCTGCGCGGGCCAGGCGGGCGAGTTTCTTGCGCCAGCGGAAGAAGCGGGGGGCTTCCTGGATGAGGACCAGGTCGGGGTTACAGGCGCTGATGATGCGGGCGAGGGCGGCTGTGTCGTCGCGCATCGAGCGGATGTTGTAGCTCAGGACGCGGATTGTGGCGGAACCGTCGGGCTCTGTCAGGGAGTTCGGGAGGAGCGCCATGTGGATCAACTTACGCCCAATGGCTCGGGGCGCGAGGTTTGTTGGCGACTACCGGTTCGTCGTGGCTTGTCGCGCAGTTCCCCGCGCCCCTGAGGGACATGCAGCGAGGTCACATGATCGGGTCCGGTTCCCTCGCCAGGTCCGCCGCGCCCACCAGGCCCGCCTTGTTGCCGAGCTGGGCGGCGATGACGTCGGCCACCGGGCGCCAGTTGCCGCCCACCAGCCAGCGCTTGTAGGACTTGCGGATCGGGTCGAGGACGAGTTCGCCCTCGTCGGAGAGGCCGCCGCCGACGATGAAGGCGGAGGGGTCGAACAGGGAGGCGAGGTCGGCGAGTCCGGCGCCGGCCCAGCGGGCGAGTTCGCGGTAGGAGTCCACGGCGACCGGGTCACCCTGGCGGGCGGCCATGGAGATGTGCTTGCCCTCGATGCCCTCGGGGCTGCCGTCGCCCAGGCCGAGCAGGATCTCGGCGTTCTCGGGGGTGGCGTTGGCGCGCTGCTTGGCGTATCTGACGAGGGCGCGCCCGGAGGCGTACTGCTCCCAGCAGCCCTGGCTGCCGCAGCCGCACAGCAGCCCGTCCGGCACCATGCGGATGTGGCCGAACTCGGCGGCGACGCCGTAGTGGCCGCGGCGCAGCTTGTTGCCGATGATGATGCCGCCGCCGAGGCCGGTGCCGAGGGTGATGCAGATGACGTTGCGGTGGCCCTTGCCCGCGCCGAACTTGTACTCGCCCCAGGCGGCGGCGTTGGCGTCGTTCTCCACGACGACCGGGAGACCCACGCGGGCCTCGACCTTCTGCTTCAGAGGCTCGTTGCGCCAGTCGATGTTGGGGGCGAAGTAGACCTCCGCGCGCTGCCGGTTGACGTATCCGGCGGCACCGATGCCCACGCCGACGATCTCGTGCCCGGCGCGCGCGCCCTCCACCGCGGAGGCGATGGCGTCCACGATTCCCTCGGGCGTGCCCGGGGTCGGCACCTTGTGGGTCGAGAGGATGTTGCCTTCCTCATCGACCACGCCGGCCGCGATCTTCGTGCCGCCGATATCGACGCCGATGGTGAGTCCCATGAATCCCTCAGTTTCGGTCGAGCCCCGCTACGGCCAACCGTACCCGAGGCCCCGCCGTCGGGTTCGCGTCGTCCGGCGGGCGGACGGGGCGGGCGCCGCCCCGTGTGCGACCGGGGACCCGGAGGGGATCAGTCCAGGTCGATGCGTTCGCCGGGGCCGCCGTCGTCGCCCCGGTCGCGCCGCTCGTCCAGGTCGTGATCGGCGCTGTCCCCGGTGGTCCAGCGCCGCTCCTGGTTCTGCACGGCGGAGCGGTACGCGGCGAGGATCTCGTTGCCGGCGGCGGCCAGGTGGTCGAAGACGTCCGGGTTGCGCTCGATGACGGGCTCGACGGCGGCCTTGGCCTGCTCCACGACCTGCTTGACCACCTGCTGGGCGGCGGGTCCGGCGACCGCGCCGAGCAGCGGGGACTGGATGGTCGAGAGCTTGTCCGCGACGGCGTCGACGAGCTTGCGCAGTTCCTCGGCGGCCGAGCCCGGCGGCGGGCCGTACTGGGTGCGGCGGCGGGCCTTCTCCGCCGCGAGGTCCTCGGCGCACGCCGTCGCCCAGGCGTCGGCGTCGGTCGCCCGTACCTCGTCGTCGGCCTGCCGGTCGGTGGCGTCGGACGGGGGGAGCTCTTCGCTCATGACGGACTCCTGACTACGGTTCGTCCCTACGACGTTACCCGAACGGGCGTGCCTGCTTCACCGGGTCCGCTTCACCGTGTACGCGGCCAGAGATCCGGGTCCGGCGCGAACCGGATGCGCAACTCGCCGTCGCGCAGTGCGGCGCCGTCCACGGTGCAGCGGCGCAGGGCGGACGGCAGCGGAACGATACGCCGGAACTGCCCGGCGGTGAGGACGAGTTCGTCGCCGCGCCGGATGAGGTCGAGATCGTCCCGTACCGCCCCGGGCAGGGGGATGTGCCATACGAAGACCCGGCTGCCTCCGTCCTCGGCCGGCCCGTCGGTGACGGGCCACTCGACGGTGGACGCCGTGCCGTTGACGACGGGCACGGCGAGGGCGGCGAGATCGTCGGCGCCGCGGGGGTCCCGCCCGAGGTGGGCGACGTGGCGGACGTCGTACGCCTCCTCCCATTCCTCGACGGCCTTCCGCTGCTGGGCGACGGGCCCGGCGAGCCAGCTCCCGGCCGCCGCCTCGGTCTCCGGCAGGACCCGGTTGGCGATCAGCAGGTCGGGGCGCAGACCGCGCAGGGCGAGGGCGAGTCCGGCGGCCCGCACGGCGTCGGCGCCGCCGGGGCCGGGTTCGGCGACGAGCCGTACGACGGTCTCCTTGTCGGCGACGACGGCCGCCACGGCGGCGAGCTCTACGTCCCAGCGGGTCGCGGTCTCGTACAGCCACTCCGCGGGCATCGGAACCCCGGCGAGCCGCCCCAGCACAGGCCGCAGCGCCCGCGCCGCCTGCCGTTCGGGCGGCAGCAGCCGACGCAGATAGCGGCGCAGCTCCTCGGGAAGGGACAGCAGGGCGAGCGCCTGCGGGGTGGCCGGCAGATCCACGACGAGCAGCTCGTGCGCCTCGGCCAGCGCGGCGTCCCGCAGCGCCCTCAGGAGCGCGAGCTCCTCGGCACCGGGGAGCGGGGTGACCTCCTCCGGGTCGAGCCGGGAGGCGCCGAGAAGCTCAAGCGCGGAGGCGGCACGCTCCTGGAAGGCGGCGAGATCGTCCCGGAACCCGGTGGCGGCGTCGGGCCGCCAGGCGGTGAGGTTCGGGGCGACGGAAACGGGTGCGGCACCGGTCCTCGCGCCGAGCGCCGCGCCCAGGGTGTCGGTGCGGTCGGCGCTGAGGACGAGGGTGCGGGTGCCACCCTTCGCCGCCGTCAGCGCGGTGGCGGCGGCGACAGTTGTACGGCCGCTGCCGCCCGGGCCTGTGATCAGGATGGTGCGCATAGGGGTGAACGGTAACCGAGACACCCCAAGGGGCGCGGGGCTGTGTCAAGGTGCGGCTCCGCCGCGTGGGCGCGACCAGCCACGACGCACCAGCACCCGGGCTCGCACAGGCGCCCTACGGCGAGACCTCTACCGGTCCGACTCCACCCGCTTCTTCAGGCCCGCCAGCGCCCGGTCGATGATGACCTTCTCGGCCTTCCGCTTGATCATCCCCAGCATCGGGATCTTGACGTCGACCGTCAGCCGGTAGGTGACCTCGGTGGCACCCGCCCCGGCCGGCTTGAGGAGGTACGTGCCGTCGAGCGAGCGCAGCATCTGGGACTTCACCAGCGTCCAGGACACCTCGTACTCGCCGGTCCAGGTGTACCCCAGCACCTGGTCGTCCTTGATCGCGCCGGCGTCCATGACGAGGCGGACCTGCTCGGCGCGGCCCTCGGCGTCGGTCTTGAGCACCTCCGCCTCCTTCACCTCACCGGTCCAGTCCGGGTAACGGGCGAAGTCGGCGATCACCCCCATGACGTCGGCCGGTGCCGCCTCGATCGTGATGCTCGAACTGGTGTGTTCCGCCATCGCCGGGGCTCCTCCAGATGCGGGCCGCTAAGAAGTCGTGATGCGCACGCGTGTGCAGCGTGAAGGCTACCGCGCGCCCGACCAGCCGACTTCACCCCCACCTGCGCCGTCGTCGCGAAACCGCCCACCGGACCCCCATCGGGCCCCCGTCAGCCCCTCGACCGGAACCCCTCGGGGCCCCTCACCGGCCGCGACCCCACTCACCACTCCAGCACCCATGGCTTCCCGGATCCCGCGAAGTGCCCCACGTTCACGCACTCCGTCGCCCCGATCCGCATCCGCCGGACCAGCGGCTGATGGACATGACCGAAAAGGGAGTAGCGAGGGCGAGTACGGCGAATCGCCTCCAGCAGCGCCCGGCTCCCCCGCTCGAAGCGCCGCGCCACCACGTCGTACACCAACTCCGGCACTTCCGGCGGAATGTGGGTGCACAGCACGTCCACCTCGCCCACGGCCTCGATCTTGGCCGCGTACTCCTCGTCGCTGATCTCGTAGGGGGTGCGCATCGGGGTGCGCAGGCCGCCGCCCACGAAGCCGAAGGTCCGGCCGCCGATCTCCACCCGCTCCCCGTCCAGCACCGTCGTCCCCGGCCCGGCGTACTCCGGCCACAGGGGCGGCATGTCGACATTGCCGTAGGTGGCGTACGTCGGGGTCGGGAACGCCGCGAACATCTCGGCGTACTGCTTGCGCACCGCCTTCTCGATCACCGCGCGCCGGTCCGAGCCGATCCCGGCCCACAGCAGCGCCCCGAACTCCCGCGCCTCCTCGAAGCGCCGGGCGGTGCGCAGCTCGACGATGCGGTCGGCGTTCTCCACGCCGAACAGGTCGGGGAAGATGCCGCGCGAGTGGTCGGCGTAGTCCAGGAAGAGCACCAGGTCGCCCAGGCAGATCAGGGCGTCGGCGCCCTCGCCGGCCCTGGCCAGGTCGCGGACGTTGCCGTGCACATCGCTGACCACATGGACGCGTGTCCTGCGGTTTCCCCTCGGTGTCGGTGCCATGGCGATCAAGGGTAGGCGTGTGCGGCATACGTGAACAGTGGCGGCGGGACCGATGGTTACTGGCCAGTCGTCAGACAGCTCGACTACTGTGCGCGCAGAAACACCAATCCGTGTGACGCAGCGAACATCTCGCCGGGACCCCCTGTCGAAGAAGCCATACCGGCGGGTAACGTCCGGTCGGTCCAGTCGTGCTCTGGATTTCAACATGTGAATCCAAGAGCACTTGCCCGAGCCTTGGACCGCACCGTCGCATCACACAACGTCGTGGCGCCGGCGCCCTATGAGGAGCAGCAGTCTTGCGCGAGTTCAGCCTTCCGGCTTTGTACGAGGTCCCTGCGGACGGCAATCTGACCGACATCGTCCGCAGAAACGCCGCGCAGCACCCTGACGTCGCCGTCATCGCCCGCAAGGTGGGCGGCGCCTGGCAGGACGTGACGGCCACCGCCTTCCTCGCCGAGGTGCGCGCGGCCGCGAAGGGGCTCGTCGCCGCCGGGGTCCGGCCGGGCGACCGGGTCGCCCTGATGTCCCGCACCCGCTACGAGTGGACCCTGCTCGACTTCGCGATCTGGTCGGCGGGCGCGGTCACCGTGCCGGTGTACGAGACCAGCTCCCCGGAGCAGGTGCAGTGGATCCTCAGTGACTCGGGCGCCACCGCGATGATCACTGAGCTGGACAACCACACGGCCGCCGTCGAGTCGGTGCGCGACCGGCTGCCCGCGCTGAAGCACGTCTGGCAGATCGAGGCCGGCGGGGTCGAGGAGCTGGGCCGGCTGGGCCAGGACATCAGCGACGCCACCGTCGAGGAGCGCAGCTCGCTGGCGAAGGCCGACGACCCGGCGACGATCGTGTACACGTCCGGCACCACCGGGCGCCCCAAGGGCTGTGTCCTCACCCACCGCAGCTTCTTCGCCGAGTGCGGGAACATCGTGGAGCGCCTGCGGCCGCTGTTCCGCACCGGCGAGTGTTCCGTGCTGCTCTTCCTGCCGCTGGCGCACGTCTTCGGCCGGCTGGTGCAGATCGCCCCGATGATGGCGCCGATCAAGCTGGGCACCGTCCCGGACATCAAGGACCTCACCGACGAGCTGGCCGCGTTCCGCCCGACGCTGATCCTGGGTGTGCCGCGGGTCTTCGAGAAGGTCTACAACTCGGCGCGCGCCAAGGCGCAGGCCGACGGCAAGGGCAAGATCTTCGACAAGGCGGCGGACACCGCGATCGCCTACAGCAAGGCGCTGGACACCCCGTCCGGCCCGTCGGTCGGCCTGAAGATCAAGCACAAGGTCTTCGACAAGCTGGTCTACAGCAAGCTGCGCGCGGTGCTCGGCGGCCGTGGCGAGTACGCCATCTCCGGCGGCGCCCCGCTGGGCGAGCGGCTCGGCCACTTCTTCCGCGGCATCGGCTTCACGGTCCTGGAGGGCTACGGCCTGACCGAGTCCTGTGCCGCCACCGCGTTCAACCCCTGGGACCGCCAGAAGATCGGCACGGTCGGTCAGCCGCTGCCGGGCTCGGTCGTGCGGATCGCGGACGACGGTGAGGTGCTGCTGCACGGCGAGCACCTGTTCAAGGAGTACTGGAACAACCCGGGCGCGACCGAGGAGGCGCTGGCCGACGGCTGGTTCCACACCGGTGACATCGGCACCCTCGACGAGGACGGCTACCTCCGGATCACCGGCCGCAAGAAGGAGATCATCGTCACGGCGGGCGGCAAGAACGTCGCCCCGGCCGTGATCGAGGACCGTATCCGGGCGCACGCGCTGGTCGCGGAGTGCATGGTGGTGGGTGACGGGCGGCCGTTCGTGGGCGCGCTGGTCACCATCGACGAGGAGTTCCTGGGCCGTTGGGCCGCCGAGCACGGCAAGCCCGCGGATGCCACCGCGGCGTCGCTGGCCGGGGACGCGGACCTGAACGCGGCGATCCAGGCCGCGATCGACGACGGCAACGCCGCGGTGTCGAAGGCGGAATCGGTGCGGAAGTTCCGCATTCTGTCCTCCCAGTTCTCGGAGGAGTCGGGCCATCTGACGCCGTCGCTGAAGCTCAAGCGCAACGTCGTGGCGAAGGACTTCGCGGACCAGATCGAGGCGCTCTACCAGAAGTAGCCACTCAGGCCACTCGTACGACGACTATGGCGCGGTGTCCTCCACGAGGACCCGCGCCATCGTGCGTTCGGCGAGCGCGGTGATCGTCACGAACGGGTTCACCCCGATCGACCCCGGCACGAGCGAACCGTCGGTGACGTAGAGCCGTGAATACCCCTTCACCCGGCCGTAGTTGTCGGTCGCCCGGCCCAGCACACAGCCGCCGAGCGGGTGGTAGGTGAAGTCGTCGGCGAAGACCTTGCTGGCGGAGCCGAACAGGTCGTACCGGTAGATCGTGGCGTTGGCCGCGTTGATCCGGTCGAACAGCTTCTTCGCCATGCTCACGGACACCGCACTCTGGGCGGCACTCCAGCCGAGTTTCACGGCTCCCGTACCGCTGTCGTACGAGAACGATGCCCGCGACGGATTCTTGGTGATCGCCAGATAGAGGCTGACCCAGTGCTCCAGCCCGGTCGGCAGGGGCGCGATCTCGGCGAAGACGGGGTTGGCGGTGTTGGCCCAGTCGTCGATGCCCATGACCGGCATGGTCGACTGGTTCGCCCCGACGGTGTCCCACAGGTGGTTGGCCCGCCCGAGCATCACATTGCCGTTGGTCCCCCACCCGGTGCCGACACTGGCGTCCAGGGCGGGCAGGGTGCCCGACTCCCGGGCGCGGACGAGGAGTTCGGTCGTTCCGATGCTGCCGCCGCCGAGGAAGAGGTACGTGCAGCCGTACTCCTTGGTCTCGACGACGGTGCCGGTGTCGTCGATCCGGTCGACGGTCAGGACGTACGTCCCGTCGGCGGCCCTGCTGATCGACCTCACCCGCTCCAGGGTGTGGATGGTGACGTTCCCGGTGCCGAGCGCGGAGGCGAGGTAGGTCTTGTCGAGGCTGCGCTTGCCGTGGTTGTTGCCGTAGATGACCTCCTGGCCGAGCGCGGACTTGGTCGCCGTGCCTGCGGCCTCGCGCTGCATATAGGCGAAGTCGTAGACGTTGGGCACGAAAGTGGTCCTGAGACCCGCGTTGGCGGCGTGCTTGCGGGAGATCCGGGTGAAGCGGTACCACTCGGTCGATTCGAACCAGCTCGGGTCGATGGTGTTGACGCCGAGCATGGAGCGGGCTCGCGGGAAGTACGTGCCGTACATCTCCGCCGTGTCCACGGTGGGGAACTGCTCGGCGAAGTAGGACTGGAGCGGGGTGACGGCCATGCCGCCGTTGACCAGGGAGCCGCCGCCGACGCCCCGGCCGACGTAGACGGACATGTCGGCGTAGCGGACGCGGTCCAGGACGCCCGGGTAGGGGCTGATGTCCTTGTTGACGACGTCCAGCCACAGGAAGGTGGCGAGCGGGGCCTCGGTGCGGGTGCGGAACCACATGGAGCGGCGGTCGGGGGCGGCGGTGGAGCAGAAGATCCTGCCGTCGGGGCCGGGGGTGTTCCAGAGGCGGCCCATCTCCAGGACGACCGTGCGGATGCCTGCCTGGCCGAGGCGGAGGGCGGCTACGGCGCCGCCGTAGCCGGAGCCGATGACTATGGCGGGGGCGGATTCGACTGCGTCGGGCTCGGCGGCCTGGGCCGACTTGAGGCCGATGCGGGTGAAGCCGAGGGTGGCTGCGGTCTGCAGGGCCGCCATGCCCAGGATTTGACGTCTTGTCAGCTGACGCTGCATCAGGTTTGATGTCATGTGCGCAGCATGTGCGGATTATTGGGTTCCGCCTAGTGGGGTGCCAAGATTTCAACCATCGGCGGCTGCGGGTGGTCTGTGGTTGGTCGCGCAGTTCCCCGCGCCCCTTAAGAACAAGGGCGTTGTACTACAACAACTGCTTCAGATGTTCTGCCAGCAAATCCCAGCGCCACTTCTCCTCGACCCACTGCCTGCCCCGCTCGCCCATCCTGCGGCGCAGTTCGGGGTCTCCCAGGAGGGTGATGATGCGGTCGGCGGCCTCCTCGGGGGTGCCGCCCCTCACCACCCAGCCCGTTTCGCCGTCCAGGACCGCGTCCGGGGCGCCGCCCGAGTCGCCGGCCACGACCGGCAGGCCCGTTGCCGAGGCCTCCAGGTAGACGATGCCGAGGCCCTCCACGTCGAGGCCCCGGCGCCGGGTCCGGCACGGCATCGCGAAGACGTCGCCGGCGCCGTAGTGGGCGGGGAGGTCGGACCAGGGCACCGGGCCGGTGAAATGGACCGAGTCGGCTACGCCCATCTCGTGGGCCAGCCGGCGCAGGTCCTGCTCGTAGGGGCCGCCCCCGACGATCAGCAGCACGGTGTCCGGCTCGGCGGCCAGGATGCGGGGCATGGCCTGGATGAGGGTGTCCTGGCCCTTGCGGCGGACCAGACGGGAGACGCAGACGACGACCGGGCGGTCGGTCAGGCCCAGCCGGGCCCGCACCTCGTCGCCGCCCGAACCGGGGTGGAAGGTCTTCTCGTCGACACCCGGCGGCAACTGCACCATCCGCGAGGCCGCCCGAGGTGTCAGGGCGGTGGCGATGCGTGAGCGCGTGTACTCGCCGAGGTAGGTGATCGTGTCCGTCGACTCGCCGATCCGGCGCAGCAGCTGCCGGGAGGCGGGCAGCTGGGCCCAGCCCGCCTCGTGGCCGTGGGTCGTGGCCACCAGGCGCTGGGCGCCCGCCTTGCGCAGGGCCGGGGCCATCAGGCCGAGCGGGGCCGCCGCGCCGAACCAGACCGACGTGCAGCCGTGCTCGCGCAGCAGGCCCACTGCCCGCCGGGTCGCGCCGGGCGTCGGCAGCAGCATCGTCGTACGGTCCCGTACGACCGTGAAGGGCTGCTCGGCGTCGAAGGCGGCGGTGGCCTCGGTGCCCTCGTGGCCGCGCTTCCAGGTGGAGGCGTAGACGACCAGCCGCTCCGGGTCGAGGCGCAGCGCCATGTTGTGCAGGAACGCCTGGATGCCGCCGGGGCGGGGCGGGAAGTCGTTGGTCACGATCAGGGTCTTGTGCATCGCCGCCGACTTTATCGAAGCCGCCGTTCACAGCCGGGGCTCGGCCACGCTTATGGCCTGCCCACAGCTGGACAGGACATCATGTCCATGCAGGCGGTGTACGAACGGCAGGGGATCCGGTGGAGACGACGGGCGGGCGGCGGTCCCTGGCGTGGCTGCTCGGGGTCTGGTGTCTGACCAGGGCGGCTCTGCTGTGCTTCGTGTTCAAGGTGTACGTCTTCCCCGGCCCGGACGTCACCAGTGACGTGTGGGTGATCTACCAGGGCTGGTACGAGGTGCTGCGCACCGGAACGTTCCCGCTGCACGACGTCACCTGGCAGTACCCGCCCGCCGCGGCCCTCCCGGTCCTCTCCCCCGCGCTGGTGTTCTGGCTGGACTACCCGTCGGCGTTCTTCGTCCTGTGCTTCGCCGCCGACCTGGCCGTCCTGCTGCTCCTGCTGTACGCGGGCCTGCGCCCGGGCCGCACCCTGCGCGGTGCCTGGGTGTGGGTGGCGGGCGTACCGCTGCTCGGACCGACCGTGTACGCGCGCTACGACGTGATGGTCACCGCCGTCGCCGTGGCCGCGCTGCTCGCGGGCGCCCGGCATCCCCGGCTGATGGGCGCGCTGACGGGCCTTGCGGCGATGCTGAAGGTGTGGCCGGTGCTGCTGCTGGTCGCGGCCCGCAGACGCGCCGTCTGGAGCTGGGCGGCGCTGACCGCCGGCGCGCTGGCGGCGGTGTTCGCCCTCGCCATGCCCGGCGCCTTCGCCTTCCTGACCTTCCAGCGCGACCGCGGCACCGAGGTGGAGTCGCTGGGCGCGCTGGTCTTCCATGTGGCCCGGCAGTACGGCTGGGACGGCCAGGTGCTGCTGAACTACGGCTCGGTGGAGTTCCTCGGCCCGTATGTCGACGTCGTCAGCACGGCCGCGCTGGTGCTGAGCGGGCTCGCCTTCGGCTGGCTGCTGCTGTGGCGGCTGCGGGCGAGGCGGTTCGGGTCGCACACGCTCGCGGACGCGGCCTTCGTGGCGGTGCTGATGTTCGTGACGACCAGCCGGGTGATCAGCCCGCAGTACATGGTGTGGCTGGTCGGTCTGGCGGCGGTGTGCCTGTGCTTCCGCGGCAGCCGGATGCGGCTTCCCGTCGCGCTCGTCCTGGCGGCGTGCTTCGTCACGGTCCTGGAGTTCCCGGTCTGGTTCGCGCACGTCGTCGCCAGCGACGCCCTCGGCGTCACGCTGCTGTTCCTGCGCAACGGCCTGCTGGTCCTCGCCACGCTCCTCGCGGCCCGCGTGCTCTGGCGCTCGACGGTGCCCCGCGCCGACCCGCTCCCCGTACCGGCTCAGGCGACCCGCGCCAAGGAGACGTCACTGCCCTCCTGACGCCGGGCTCTGCGCAGCGGCACCAGCACCGCCGCGCACTGCACGGCCATCGCGAGCGCCAGGGCCAGACACACGCCGGGCAGCCCGAGGCCGGCCAGCGCGAACGCCAGCGGCAGCTGTACGGCCGTGCCGAGGACGGTCACCCGCAGCAGCACCGGCGCTCCCCCGCTCCCCTCGAAGACCCCGCCGAGCGCGATGAAGCAGGCCATCAGGACGAGATACGGCCCGACGCAGCGCAGGAACAGCACGCCCTCGTGAGCCACTCCGGGGCCCGCGCCGAAGGCCCCCATGACCCACGGGGCGGCGGCACCCAGCACAACGGCCGCCACCAGCCCCGCGCTCCCCGCCACGACCACCGCCTGCCGCCCGATCGCCCGCCGCTCGTCCTTCCCTGCGCCCAGCAGGTGCGCGGTGTGGATGGCGGCGGCCTGGCGTACGGCGTAGAAGGCCATGGTGGCGACGTACATGACCTTGTAGGCGATGGCGTACGCGGCCACCGCCGTCACCCCGAGCCGCGCCACGATCGCGACCAGCACCAGCGCGCCCGTCTGCCGCACGGTGAAGTCGGCCGACATCGGCAGCCCGGTGCGCAGCGTCCGCCGCAGGGCTGCGCCGATCGGCTCGGCGGGCCGTGCCTCGGCGGCCGAGCACAGCAGCCGGTTCCGGCGCAGCGCGACCAGCCCGGCGCCCAGGGCCACGGTCCGGCACAGCACGGTCGAGAGGGCGGCGCCCTGGACGCCGTAGAGGTCGATCAGGAAGGGATCGCCGACCAGGATCAGGCCGTTGGCGAGGAGGGCGAGCCGCATCGGGGTTCTGGTGTCGCCGGCGCCTTTGAGGATGCCGTCGACCAGTTGCTGTGCGAAGAACACGGCCACCCCTGGCAGCGAGACCGCGAAGTACCCCACCGCGAGCGGCACCGCCGCGCCGTCGCCCCCGCCGAGGACCAGCCCCGCCAACGGCTCCCGCAACAGAAACCCGCCCACCACGACCACCGGCGTCACCAGCGCCCACACCGCCCAGCCACCACGCACCGCCGCCCGCACCGCTCCGGCGTCCCCCGCGCCCCTGGCGTGCGCGACCAGCACGGTCGTTCCGGAGCCGAAGACGAGCGCCACGCCGAGGAGCACGTTCTCGGTGTTGGTCGCGACCGCCACGGCGGCCACGGCCGGGCCGCCGAGCCGGGACACCCAGACGGTGTTGATGATCCCGGCGGCGACGGAGGCGAGGAGCGAGAAGTAGACGGGGTGGGCGAGCGAGATGAGCTGTTTGCGGTGCGTGTTCACGGCCGGTTCCCCTCAGCACTGAGCAGTACCTCGATTCGAGATAGCTCGATAAGAGGTACCATCGACTCGTCACACCCGCAAGGACGGACGAGGAGGACAAGGAGGAACATGCTGGAGCTGTCGATCCTGGGCTTCCTGGCCGAAGAGCCCCTGCACGGCTACGAGTTGAAGGAGCGCATCAAGGCGCTGAGCGGCCATGTCCGCCCGGTCAGCGACGGCGCGCTCTACCCGGCCATCAGCCGTCTCATCAAGGCCGGCAAGCTCGACGAGCACGCCGAACCGGGCGCGAGCGCCGCCCCGCGCCGGATCCTCTCGCTCACCGACGAGGGCCGCGACGACCTGCTGGAGCGGCTGCGGCACCCGAAGCAGGTCGAGATCACGGACCAGGTGCGCTTCAACACGGTCCTGTCCTTCCTACGGCACCTGCCGAACCGCCGGGAGCAGGCCGAAGTGCTGCGCCGCAGGCTGGAGTTCCTCACGGCGCCCACGAGCTTCTTCTACGAGGGCGGCCGGCCCGTGCGGGCGGAGGAGACCGGGGACCTGTTCCGGGAGGGCATGCTGCGGGTGGCGCGGGCGACAGGCGAGGCGGAACGTGCGTGGCTGACGGAGGCCGTCGCCGTGCTGGATCAGCCTGGCTGAGCGCGTACCCGGCCCGACAAGCCCCGCCCGTCAGCCGAGCTGAGCGCGCAGGTACTCCTGCCAGCGCGCCGTGAAGTCCTCCAGCGACGTCCCGAGTACGTCCTTCAGCGCGTCCTCGACCGCCCCGGCCCGCCGCTCGTGCGCGCCGACGGCCCGGTAGAACTCGACGAGTCTGACCTCGCCCCAGCGCTCCGCGATCAACCGGCAGGCCATCCACCCGCTCTCGTAGGCCCGGGCCAGCCGGCCGGAGTCGCCGGTGAAGCCGAAGTCCGCGTCGGACGGCAGCGTCAGGGGCGGCCGGCCCTCGCTCACCACACGCCCCAGTTCCGGCGCGACCTGGGCCGGGGAGCGGCCGCTGCCGAGGTAGCCGACCCAGTCCGCGTAGCCCTCGGAGAGCCACAGCGGGGTGGCGGCGGTGGTGTGGACGCGAGTGGCGACATGGGTGGTCTCGTGGGTCAGGACGACCTGCTTGCCGGTGCCGCCGAGCACGCCGTACGCGTCGGGGTTGACGATGATCCGGTCCGCGGGCGCGCTCGCCGGGGCGCCGGTCTCGCCCGTGGTGACCGCGGCGATCCCGCGGTAGGAGGACTCGGGCGAGCCGAGCAGCCCCGCCATGTCGGCCAGGGAGTCCGGGACGAGCACCACGATGTGCCGGGGCCAGTCCGTGCCCCACGCCTGCGATACGGCCGGTACCGCGCCGTCCGCCAGCTCCGCGTACGACCGCAGCTGCGCGGCGGACTGTCCGACGCCCAGTACGAGGCTGTGCTCACCCCGGGCGAGGCCCACCCGGCCCTGGTCCCACAGCTGCTCCGCGGAGCCCTTCGCGGGCCGCTCGGCCTCGATGTACCAGCCGTCCGACGCGTCCAGGCGCAGCTTCAGCGTGCGGCCGGCGCTGACGGGCGCCCGGTCGTAGCCCTGGACGCGATAGCGCAGTTCGGCCTCGGCGGTGGCGGTGTCGCCGGTGCGGCGCAGGGTGGTCAGGCGGTACGACCAGTCGGCGAGGGGCACGGCACGCAGGTTGCCGAACCAGTCCGGGGCGCCGGTGCGCAGGAAGGCCCCCTGGTCGCGGTCGAGTATCGCGTCCGCCCGCCGGTCGAGGAGGCGCTGCACCTCGGCCTGCGCGCCGTCGGTGGCGGGCCGCCCGCCGCAGCCCACCAGTGAGACGAGCAGCAGACAGAGCGCGACGACCATGCGCGCTCCCGGCGCCCGCCTTCGACCAGCCATTTCCCGATCGTACGGCGACGCGGGCGCGAAGGTCAGACCCGCGTCGGACCTCGGTGACCAAGAGGCCCCGGTGACCATGAGGCCCGGGTGACCATGAGGCCCGGGTGACCTTCAGACCCTGGTGACCGTCGCCCCCGGAATCATGCCCACCGGGTCGTAGCGCACGGGGGCGCCGGGGTAGGGCGCGTGGATCACCTGGCCGTTGCCCATGTACATCCCGACGTGGCTGGCGTCGTTGCGGTAGGTGACCACGTCGCCGGGCTGGGCCTCGGAGAGCGGGATCTGTTGCCCCGCGTACCGCTGGCCCTGCGAGGTGCGCGGCAGGGCGACGCCGGCCTGGGCGTACGACCACTGGATCAGGCCCGAACAGTCGAAGCCGGAGGGCCCGTTGGCGCCCCAGATGTACGGCCGGCCCAGCGCGGACTGGGCGGCGGCGACGGCGGCCGCGGCCCGGCCCGAGGACGGGAGGGCGTCGCCGAAGCCGGGCAGGTCGATGCGGTCGGAGCGGGAGGCACGGTCGTAGGCGGCGCGGTCGGCGGCCGTGAGGGAGTTCAGCAGCCTGCGGGCATGGGCGAGTTTGTGCTCGACGGTGCGCTTGTGGGCCACGACGGCCTTGCGGCTCTTCTCCAGCTGGGTGAGCTTCCTGGTCGCCTCGGCGCGCTCCTGGGCGAGGACGCGCATGGCGTCCTGGAGGTCCTTCAGCTGGCCGGCCTGGTGGGCGCTGAGGCGGGCGAGGCGGGCGGCCTTGTCGAGGTAGTCGGCCGGGTCGTCGGAGAGCAGCAGGACGAGGGAGGGGTCGATGCCGCCGGACCGGTACTGGGCGCCGGCCAGCGAACCGAGCGCGTCCCGCATGGAGTTGATGCTCTCCTGCTGCCGGGCGATCCGGTCCTGGGCCGTGCTCACCTGCTCACGCAGCTTGTCGGCGCGCTCGTCGGCCTTGTTGTAGGCCTCGGTGGCCTTCTCGGCCTCTTCGTAGAGGCGGTCCACCTTGGCCCGGGTGTCGTCCTGTGGCGCGGCCATGGCCGGAACGGCCCCGAGGGCCGCGGCGGCGGCCGACATGATGCAGAGCGCTGCGTTGGCGCCCCGGTCGAACCCGGGCGCTGCAAGGCGACGATGGGACACCACGAGAAGCCGCACTCCTTCCGCTGGCGGACAAGGACCTTCCCCGGCGTCGGGGAAACGCGGCAGACAGTAGCTCCGTGCGGGGGCGCCCACCAACGACCGCCGTGAGCACACAAAGTGACGCCCCGCCTCTGACGCAGGTCATGGGCGGGGCGTGGGGTCAGTCGGCGGTGCCGTAATTCGCTCGTTCGGGCGGCACCCTGTGTTGATCTTGGCGCGTGGCCGGGATCAGATGCGGACGCCGAACTGGAACGGCATGTTGTTGATCGACTCGTAGCGGACGACCGTGCCGGAGCGCGGGGCGTGCAGAACCTGGCCGTTGCCCGCGTAGAAGCCGACGTGGTGCAGGTCGCCGTAGAAGATGACCAGGTCGCCGACCTTGAGCGCGGACTGGCTGTAGATGCGCGAGCCGGCGTTGGCCTGGGCCTGCGAGGTGCGCGGGATGGAGACGCCGGCCTGGCCGTAGGCCCAGGAGGTCAGGCCCGAGCAGTCGTAGGAGGCGGTGCCGGTGGCGCCGTAGACGTACGGCTTGCCGATCTGGCTCTGGGCGGCCTGGAAGGCGGCCATGGCGCGGCCGGAGGCGGACCCGGTGTTGCCGAGGTCGACGCGGTCGGCGGCGGAGCGGCTGGCGCGGGCGTCCTCGGCGGCGAGGGCGGCCTTCTCGGCGGCCGTCAGGGAGTTGAGCAGCTTCTGGGCCTCGGCGAGCTTCGCCTGGACCTGCTTCTTCTTCTTGCCCAGTTCGGTGCGGGTGGAGGCGAGGTCCTTGAGCTTGGCGGACGCCTCGGCACGCTCCTGGGCGAGTTCGCGCTGCTTCTCCTGGATCTTCTTCAGCGCCTCGACCTGCTGGGCGCTGAGCTGGTCGGCGGTGGACGCCTTGTCCAGGTAGTCGTCGGGGTTCGACGACAGGAAGAGCTGGAGGGAGGAGTCGATGCTGCCCGTGCGGTACTGGGCGGCGGCCGCCAGGCCCATGCCGTCGCGCAGCTCGTTCAGGTCTTCCTGACCGCGCGCGACGTTGTCCTGGATGGTGGAGATCTCCTTCTGGAGCTTCTCCTGCTTCTCCTTGGCCCCGTTGAACTTCTCGGTGGCCTGCTCGGCCTCCTCGTAGAGCTTGTCGACCTTGGCCTTGACCTCGTCCTTGCTCGGCTTCTCGCTGGGGGCGGCGTTGGCCGCCTGAGAAGAGATGGCCACGGCAGCAGCTGCAGCGGTGGTCAGCACGGTCACGCGTGCTCGGCTGGGCTGCTTCGGTCGACGGTGGGACGCCACGGAGGTGAAACCCTTCTTGTGAGTGATCACCCGCTCGGAGGTTCGACGCCAGACCCTAGTGACCCTCTTGTGATCAGATCAAATCCTCAGAAGAAAATTCTCGTCACACACTGCATTCTTTACACACAACTCACAAGCCGTGACCCAAGCTTGACGCAGGGTGGCGCGACGGTCAGGTCAATTCGGGCATTGCCGCTGTACGTTGACCGATTCAGGACAGTCGCTTGAGAAGCACCGCAGAAGCCACCGGCCGGGCTCCGGCCCTGGCCACTCCGTCGGCGACCTCGCGGTCGGTGGAGGCGACGATGACCGGACGGCCGGGCGGCTCGGCGCGCACCAGCTGGCGGATGAGCTCGTCGGCGGTCACACCCGGCTTGGAGAACAGCACCCGCACGCCGCGCGGCGGGGCCAGCAGTACCGGCGCGGCCAGCTCGGCCCCGTCGAAGACACAGGTCACCTCGGCGCCGGTCTGGGCGGCGAGCTGCGAGAGCTGGCCGAGCAGCCTCAGGCGCTGCTTCTCCAGGGGCATCTGGGGATAGCCGGTCTTGGTGACGTTGTAGCCGTCGACCACCAAGTGGGCCTGCGGCAGGGCGAGAAGCTGGTCGAGGATCGCGGGGTCGTTCTCGGACAGCGCCCGCGCGGCGATGTCCTTCGGGGTCATTCGTCCCGGTTCGACCGCGTCCACGGTCTCGGCGGGGCGCACGGAGACCGGCGGCAACGCCAGTTCCCGGCGCAGCCCTTGGGTGGCGTCCAGGAGGGTGTCAAGGAGCAGGCGGACGCGCATGTCCTCGACCGAGCGCCCCTCGCGTGCCGCTCTGCGCGTGGCCTCCAGGGCGGCCTCGGCCTCCCCGAGCCGCGCCTTGAGCCGCCGCGTCTCGCTCTCGGCCGCGGAGACGTGGGCCTGCCCCTCGGAGCGCACGGTCTCCATCTCGCTCTGGACCTTGCGCAGGGCGGCCTCGCCGCGCTTGACGTCACTGAGGGCGGAGCGCAGCTTCCGGTGAAGCGATTCGGCTTCCTTCTTCGCCGCGTCCAGCTCGCCGCGCAGCCGCTCGGTCTCGTGCCGGGTGTGCTCCCGGGCGTGGTCGAGCTCCTCGCGCAGCCGCTCCAGCTCGGCGCGGCTCTCCTCGTCGGCGCGCTCGGCGTCGGCCCGCTGGGCCTCCTCGCCGGCCGCGGTGACCAGCTTGACCCAGCCGGTGGGCCGCAGAACATAGGCCGCGGCCGCCACATCGAGCGGATCCGCGGCCGCAGGCGCCGAGCCGGAGTCGAGAGCGCCGGAGAGCTCCGGCTGGGCCTCTCTGAGCTTCTCCCCGATCCGCTGCCGGAACACCGGATCGGTCTCCAGCGCCGCCGCCATCGCGTTGCCGGCGAACTTGGCCCGGCGGTTCGGTGCGAACCGGGCGTACTGCCGCAACTGTGTGGGCAGTTCGCCGACGGTCAGGCCGCCGAACCCGTCGGACACGATCTGTACGACCTTGCGCCGTACCCCGTCGGGCAGCGGACGGTCGAGCACCTCGGCGGCGCCGTCGCCCGGCCCCCCGCCTTGTGTCTCCACCATCCGTCACACCCCAATGCTGTGCGGAGCCCGCTCCCGTCAGGAGCCGGCGCCCGGCCTGTCCACGAGTTCCACCTTGTCCACCGCGTTGCACCAGCGGCAGCGCACCGACTCGATCGTCTCACTGAGCACCTCGCGCTCCTCGACCTTGGACTCGCCGGCCAGATCGAGGTGGACGTACTCCACGACCTTGGACGAGCGCGTCACGTCGAAGCGGGTGAGGTTGCCGCAGAGGGTGCAGCGCCACCGCGTCGTGTCGGTGGGCAGGGGAACCGTCATCGTGACCGTGCTCTTTCCTTCTAGGTCTTCTATTGTCCGCGACGCCCCGGCACCCCGGTGCGTGTGGCTCGTAACCCTACGGCCTGGCGGGTACTCGCCGCCCGTCCGTCTCGGGCGGCGAGGCGGTCTGTGCGCGTGCGTCCTGTTACGTCATGCTCTGTAGCCATGATCGGCAACTGGGGCGTGGCGCGTTTCGGGACTCGGTTCGGCAGGGCGGGCCTGACGGTCCTGCGGTCGCCGGCTCCGGTGACGTACGGGCTGATCACCCTGTGCTGCCTGCTCTTCCTGTTCGGCCCGGCGGCCGGACTCAGTACCGAGTACGGCTCCGGGGAGGGGCTGCTCGCCGCGCAGCGGGCCTATTTCCACCGCTGGGGCGTGGTGCCCGCGGAGCTGTTCGAGGGCGCTCCCCGGGCCGCCCTGACGCCTGCCACTGCCCTGTTCGTGCACGGCAGCTGGGTGCACCTGCTCGGCAACATGCTCTTCCTCTACGTGTTCGGTGTGATGACCGAGGAACGGATGGGCCGCGTCCAGTTCATGCTCTTCTACCTCGGCTGCGGCTATCTGGCCCTGCTGGGCTACGCCGCCGCCAACGACGACTCCACCCAGTCCCTGGTCGGCGCGTCCGGGGCGATCTCGGCCGTCCTGGGCGCGTTCCTGTTCCTCTTCCCCGGGGCGCGCGTGACAAGCCTGCTGCCGTTCCTGCTCTTCCTGCCGCTGCGCTTCCCGGCGTGGGTGGTGCTGCCGTTCTGGGTGGCCCTGCAGTGGGTGGCGGCGGGGCGGGCGACGCAGGGGCCCGGGGTGGCGTATCTGGCGCACCTGGTGGGCTTCGGACTGGGCTTCGGCTACGCATGGGTCCGCTTCGGTCGGCCCACTAGAGTGAAAGCCGCCCCAGCTCCGGCCCCCGAGGGAGAGAACCAGCCGTGATCACCGCGATCGTCCTGATCAAGACCAGCGTGGACCGGATCCCCGAGATCGCGGAGCGCATCGCTTCGCTGGAGAACGTGACCGAGGTCTTCTCCGTCACCGGCACCTACGACCTGATCGCCATGGTGCGGGTGAAGGAGCACGAGGAGCTGGCCGAGGTCATCCCCGGGCGGATCAGCAAGATCCCCGGCGTCGAGGGCACGGACACGCACGTGGCGTTCCGTACCTACTCCCAGCACGACATCGAGGCCGCCTTCGCCATCGGCCTGGACAACTGAGGTCCCGGTCCGCCGGATGAAGAGTTCTTCATCCTGGGCTCATCCGCGGCGCCGGGTGCCGGGGGCACGATCGGCCGCATGGTCTTCTCGCACCGGATCGCGGCCCTGGCCGCCGTAGTGGCGATCCCGCTGGGCATCGCCGCGACCAGTTTCGCCCTCACCGACCAGCAGGAGTCGCCGAAGGTCCCGCCCAGGGTGGAGCTGGACAGCGGCTCCCCCACCCCGACGTCCACCCGGTCCACGCCGACGCCGACACCGCGCGACGAGGTCGTGTCCAGGCCCCCGGTGACCGACAGCTCCCCGAGGGACGACGATGACGACGCCCCCGACCGCGAGCCCTCGGACGACGACCGCGGAGAGGTCGGGGACGACGGCTGATCCGGTGACCCGGCGGATCTCGGCCCGGGTCCGGATCCTGCTCTGGCTGCTGCTCGTGATGGCCGTGGGACTGGTGTCCGTGGCCACGACCACGCGCTCGATCCTGCTGCGGGACGTCGACCACCGGGTGAACGGGCTGCTCGCGCAGGAGGCCGGCGAGTTCGCCAACTTCGAGGAGCGGGGCGTCGACCCCGAGACCGGCCGTCCGTTCACCGACCCGGCCCGGCTGCTGCGGGAGTTCCTGGTACGGCAGTACGCCGACCCTGACGAGGAGCTGATCGGCCTGGTGGGCCGACCGGGCAGCACCCCGGCACAGTTCAGCCAGCCCCGCGACATCCCCGTCGCCCTGCCGCTGCACGAGGACGCCGACGCCCGCCGCCGGATCTTCGACTCCCCCGACCCCACGGGCACGCTGCACCGCGCGTCGGGCGAGGTCCGCTGGGCCAAGGTGGCCGTCGCCCGGGCCGGCGGCGGCACGGAGGCCGCGTTCGTGGTCGCCTTCCACCCGGGGCGCGAACAGGCCGCGGTGAACGAGGAGTTCCGTATCCTGCTCGCCATCTCCGGTGTCGCCCTGCTGATGATGACCGGCGTCGGCTGGGCGGTCTCCGGCCGGATCCTCAAACCCGTACGGCTGGTACGCACGGCGGCGGCGCAGCTCACCGAGCAGGACCTCACCCGCCGTATCCCGGTGCACGGACGCGACGACATCGCCGCGCTCGCGGAGACCTTCAACGCGATGCTCGACCGGCTGGAGCGCGCCTTCGCCGCCCAGCGCGAGTTCGTCGACGACGCGGGCCACGAGCTGCGCACGCCGATCACCATCGTGCGCGGCCATCTGGAGCTGATGGGCGACGATCCGGCCGAGCGCGAGGAGACGATACGGCTGGTCACCGACGAGCTGGACCGGATGAGCCGCATCGTGGAGGACCTGCTGCTGCTCGCCAAGGCCGAACGCCCCGACTTCGTCACCCCGGAGCCGGTCCAGCTCGCCGAACTCACCGCCGACGTCTACGTCAAGGCCCGCACCCTCGGCGAACGGGACTGGCAGCTCGCCGAGGTGGCCGACGTCGAGGCCGAACTGGACGCCCAGCGGATCACCCAGGCGATGGTCCAGCTCGCCCAGAACGCCGTGCAGCACACCACGCCCGGACAGGCGGTGAGGATCGGCTCCCGTGCCGACGGGACCGCCATCGAGCTGTACGTCGCCGACTCCGGGTGCGGTGTCCAGGCGCAGGACGCCGACGTGATCTTCGAACGCTTCCGGCGCGGCACGTCCCGGCGCGGCGCCCGGGGCTCCGGTGCCGGTCTCGGCCTGTCGATCGTCCGGGCGATCGCGGAGGCACACGGCGGCCGGGTCCGGCTGCGCGACACGGCGGGCGGCGGCGCCACCTTCGTACTGGCACTGGGAGAGGGACACACGTGAACCGGATCCTCATCGTGGAGGACGAGGAGCGCATCGCCTCCTTCGTCGAGAAGGGCCTGCGCTCCAACGGCTTCACCACGACCGTCGTCGGCGACGGCGAGGCGGCGTACGAGTACGCCGTCACGGGCGCCTTCGACCTGGTGCTCCTCGACATCGGCCTGCCCGGCCGGGACGGCTTCACGGTGCTGCGCGAGATGCGCGAGGCCCGGGTGACGGTCCCGGTGATCGTGCTGACCGCGCGGGACTCCGTACGGGACACGGTGGCCGGTCTGGAGGGCGGCGCCGACGACTGGATGACCAAGCCGTTCCGCTTCGAGGAACTGCTCGCCCGGGTACGGCTCCGGCTGCGTACGGCGGCCCGGGCGCCCGAGGTGACGGTGCTGCGCTCCGGCCCGCTCACCCTGGACCTGCGCACCCGGCGGGCCCGGTCCGGGGAGCGGACGGTCGACCTGACGGCCCGGGAGTTCGTGCTCCTGGAGCTGTTCCTGAGGCACCCGGGCCAGGTACTGTCCCGCGAGCAGATCCTGTCGCACGTGTGGGGCTACGACTTCGACCCCGGGTCGAACATCGTGGACGTGTACGTGCGGGCGCTGCGCAAGAAGCTCGGCGCCGAACGGGTCGAGACGGTGCGCGGCGTGGGGTACCGCCTGCCCGCGTGAAGCCCCCTTCCGTCCGCGTGAAGTCCCTTTCATGTACGGCTCATCGAGGGCTCACGGCCCGGGTGAACCCTCGATGACGTGACCCTGAACCTCCGTCCGCTCGCGGCCCTCTGTGTGGCGCTCTCCCTGTGCGCGCTGCTCGTGGTGCCCGCCAACTTCCCCGGCCTGGGCGCCGACGCCCGCCTCACCCTCGCCGTGTTCGCCCTGGCGACCTGCGCCTGGATCGCCACCCCGGTCGACGACACCTACATCGCGCTCGGCGCCGGACTCGCGCTCACGGTGACCGGCGTGATCAGCAGCGACACCCTCTTCGGCACCCTCGGCGACTCCACGGTCTGGCTGCTGATCTGCGCCTTCGTGCTGGCGGCGGCGGTGACCCGGACGGGGCTCGCGGGACGGGCGGCGGCGTTCCTGGTCGGCGGGGCGCGCACGGTGCGGCAGCTGGTGCATCTGACCACGGCCGCGCTGGTCGTCACGGCGTTCGCGGTGCCGGCCACCTCGGGACGGGCCGCCCTCGCCCTGCCGGTGTTCCTGGCTCTGGCCAAGGCGCTGGCCGACCGGAAACGGCTGGTGGTGATGCTGGCGCTGCTGTTCCCGACCGTGATCCTGCTGTCGGCGGTGGCGACCCTGATCGGGGCGGGCGCGCATCTGATCACCGTGTCGGTGCTGTGGCAGGCGACGGGTGACCGGATCGGCTTCACGGAGTGGCTGCTGCTGGGCCTGCCGCTGGCCGTCGCCTCGTCCCACCTGGCCGCCGAGGCCGTACTCCTGACCAGCACCCGGCGCGCGGACCGCAAGGGGCCCGTGCACATCACGCCCGAGCAGATCCAGCAGCACAGCGACCATCCGGTCACCGGTCCCTGGTCGCAGGCCGAGAAGCGGTGTGCGCTGCTGCTCGGCACGGTCGTGGTGCTGTGGTGCAGTGAGCCGCTGCACCGGGTGCCGCCCGCCGTCGTAGCGCTGATCGGTGCGGTGGTGGCGGCTTCGCCGGTGCTCGGCACGGTGCATCTGAAGGACGCGCTGAAGACGGTGCCCTGGTCGTTGCTGCTGTTCATGGCCGCGACGATGGCGATGGGCGTGGCGCTCGCGGACTCCGGGGCGGCGGAGTGGCTGGTGGACGGGCTTCCCGGTGGCGTCAGTCCGATGTTGTTCCTGGTCGTCGTGATCGCCATCAGTACGGCGGCCCATCTGGTCCTGCAGTCCCGGTCGGCCCGTTCCTCGGTGCTGGTGCCGCTGGTGGTCGCGGCGGCGGTGGGGGCCGGGGTGAATCCGGTCGCGGCGGCGCTCGCGTCCACTGCGGCGGCGGGGTTCTGCCATACGTTGCCGGCTTCCGCGAAGCCGGTGGCGCTTTTCTCGGACCTTCCTGGGACGCCGACCTATACGCCGCGTGATCTGTTGCGGCTGTCCGTGGTGCTGGCTCCTTTGACCGCCGCGGTTGTCCTGTTGTTCGCCGTTGTGGTGTGGCCGGTGCTTGGTGTGCCGGTGACGAGATGAGAGTGCCGCGATGGGTTGTCGGTTATGTACCGCGCCGTCGTGGCTGGTCGCGCAGTTCCCCGCGCCCCTTAGAAGAAGGGCGTTGCCCTTCCCCCGCCTGCTTAGGAGCTCTCTGATGCTGACCCGCGTCGTCGTTGCCCCCAGTGGCTTCAAGGAGTCGTTGTCCGCCCAGGCCGCCGCCGATGCCATCGCGGACGGCGTACGCAGGGTCCTGCCGGAGGCCGTGCTGGATCTGATTCCGCTGGTGGACGGGGGTGAGGGCACCGCCGCCGCGTTGGCTGCCGCGACCGGGGGGCGGCTTGTCGCGCTGCCTGCCACGGGGCCGGTCGGTGAGCGGGTCGGTACGCACTTCGCGCTGCTCGGCTCCCGGGAGACGGCGGTCGTGGAGATGGCGGCGGTGGCCGGGCTGTCCCTCGTGCCCCGCGCCCTGCGCGACCCGGGGGCCACGACGACGTACGGCGTCGGCGAGCTGATCAGCGCCGCGCTCGACACGGGCGTACGGCGGATCCTGGTCGGCTGCGGTGACTCGGGGACGTCCGACGGGGGCGCGGGAGCCCTCCAGGCGCTCGGTGCCAGACTGCTGGACGCCGACGGGTTCGAACTACCCCACGGCGGGCGGGAGTTGACGCGGCTCGCCCGGATCGACCCGTCCGGTCTGGACCCGCGGCTGCGGGACGTCGAGCTGCTGGTCGCCTGCAACCCGTACAACGTGCTGTGCGGCGAGCGCGGCGTGGCCCGTGTCTTCGGGCCGCAGAAGGGGGCGACGCCCGCCCAGGTCGAGCAGCTGTCGGCGGGGCTGGAGACCTGGGCGGACGTCCTCACCCGGGATCTGGGGGCCGTGGGCACCGACCTGCGCCACGGCCCCGGCACCGGAGCCTCCGGCGGTCTGGGCGCCGGCCTCGCCGCGCTGGGCGCCCGTCTCCTCCCCCGCTTCGACGTGCTCCTCGACCACCTCGACCTGGACGCCCGCCTCGCCCGCGCCGATCTGGTCGTCACCGCCGAGGGCGCCCTGGACCACCAGACGCCCAAGGGCAAGGTGCCGGCCGAGGTGGCCCGCCGGGCCAAGCTGTACGGCCGCCCGGTGCTCGCGCTGGCGGGCACCCTCGGCGAGGGCGCGCACGACGTGCCGGGCGTGGACGCCTACAGCGGGATCCTGCCGGCGCCGATGGCCCTGGCGGAGGCCCTGGTGCGGGCCTCCGAACTCCTCACGGACGCCACCGAACGGGCCCTGCGGATGATCCTGCTGGGCGCCCGGCTACCGGCTCATGCGGAGGTGTCCGGCACGCAACGGCCGTCCTCGGTGCGGTAGTTCCACCGGGCACCGTCCGTGACGAGCTCCTTGACGGCGTTCACGAACCGCTCGACGTGCTCGTCCGGCGTCCCGGCACCGAAGCTGACCCGGATGGCGTTGAGGGACTTCTCGCCGGGCGCCGCCTCCGGGGCACCGCACTCGCCCTGCGCCTGCGCGTCGCTGCCCAGCAGCGTCCGGACCAGCGGGTGGGCGCAGAACAGCCCGTCCCGCACCCCGATGCCGTACTCGGCGGAGAGGGCGGCGGCGAAGTGGGAGCTGTTCCAGCCGTCGACGACGAAGGAGATGACGCCGACGCGGGGGGCGTCGTCCCCGAAGAGTGAGAGGATCCGGACCGCGGGAACCTCGGCGAGGCCGGCCCGCACCTTCTCGATCAGGTACTGCTCCCGGGCGACGAGGTCGGCGAAACCGGCTTCGGTGAGCGCCTTGCAGGCGGAGGCGATGGAGTAGGCGCCGATGACGTTCGGGGAGCCCGCCTCGTGCCGGGCGGCGCTCTCGTGCCACTCGACGTCCACTCCCCCGTCCTCGCGCCGCGACACCTTGCGGCTGGCGCCGCCGCCCGCGAGGTACGGCTCGGCCTCGCGCAGCCAGTCGGAGCGGCCGGCGAGGACGCCGGAGCCGAACGGGGCGTACAGCTTGTGGCCGGAGAAGGCGATCCAGTCGACGTCCAGGTCACGGACGCTCACCGCGTGGTGCGGGGCCAGCTGCGCGGCGTCCAGCACGATGCGGGCGCCGTGGGCATGGGCGGCCGCCGCGAGCTCCCGTACGGGCCACAGCTCGCCGGTGACGTTCGAGGCGCCGGTCACGCAGACCAGGGCCGGGCCGTAGGGGTCCCGGTCGGCGAGGGCGCGCTCCAGGGTCTCGACGGCCTGGCGGGGGGTGCGGGGCGCGTTCAGGTAGGTGACGCGGGCGTCGCGCCAGGGCAGCAGGGAGGCGTGGTGCTCGGTCTCGAACACGAAGACCTGGCAGTCGGCCGGAAGGGTGGCGGCGAGGAGGTTGAGGGAGTCGGTGGTGGACCGGGTGAAGACGACCTGGTCGCCGTCCCGGCAGTCCAGGAACTCGGCGACGGTCCTGCGGGCGTTCTCGAACAGGTCGGTGGAGAGCTGCGAGAGGTACCCGGCGCCACGGTGGACGCTGCCGTAGTACGGCGCGTAGGCGGCCACGTCGTCCCAGACGCGCTGGAGGGCGGGGGCGCTGGCGGCGTAGTCGAGCGCGGCGTAGGTGACCTCGCCGCCGGTGACGAGCGGGACGGTGACATCACGGCCCAGAACGGGCAGCGGGGCACAAATGGTCTGGGCGCAGGCAGCGGTGGAGACAGACGCGGAGGCAGACATGACGGAACTCCCGTGAGAGGAAAGAAGAAAGTGAAGAAGGGTGCGCGGAGGCGGGGCTCGGCGGCCCTATCGCATTCGCTTGCTCACGGAAGACTCCCTCGAACGACCAGGACCCCTGGTTTCGAGAGGGGCCCGCGCTTGCCGTAGACCTCGCTGCCTACGGCCTGGTCTTCACCCGGGGCACCCCGCCACGGACGGAGGGTTGCCGGACAGTCGGCCGGGGCCTCATGACTGTCACTCATGACCTGTTCGAGAACGTACGCGAAATGATCGTGGCCCCGCAACTCATGTCCGAATCGCGGGACCACATCAGCATCGGTTACGCGTTGCTGGCGGCCACCCAACGGTCCAGCGTCCGCTTCGCCGCACCGGAGTCGATCGCCTCCGCGGCCTTCGCCATCCCGGCCCGGATCTGCTCGGCGAGCGGTGCCCCCGTCGGGTTCAACGCCACCAGCGCGGCAGCCGAATTGAGCAGTACGGCGTCCCGTACGGGCCCCGTCTCGCCGTTCAGCAGGCGCAGCGCCACATCCGCGTTGTAGGACGCGTCGGCGCCGCGCAGCGCCTCCACCGGCACCAGCTCGATGCCGACGTCGCGCGGGTCGAAGGCCTCCTCGGTGACCTTGCCGTCGCGCACGACCCACACCCGCGAGGTGGCGGTGGTCGTCAGCTCGTCCAGGCCGTCGTCGCCGCGGAACACCAGCGAGGAGTTGCCGCGCTCGGCGAAGACGCCGGCGACGATCGGTGCCATGCGCGGGTCGGCCACGCCGACCGCCTGGGCCCGCACCTTCGCCGGGTTGGTCAGCGGACCGAGCACGTTGAAGGTGGTCCGGATGCCCAACTGCCCGCGTGCGGCGGCCACATGGCGCAGCGCCGGATGGAACTTCACCGCGAAGCAGAAGGTGATCCCGGCCTCCTCGGCGACCGCGGCCACCCGCCCCACCGGCAGGTTCAGATTGACGCCCAGCTTCTCCAGCACGTCCGAGGCACCCGACGCCGAGGACGCCGCCCGGTTGCCGTGCTTGACGACCTTCGCGCCGGTGCCGGCGATGACGATCGCCGACATGGTGGAGATGTTGACGGTCTTCGCGCCGTCGCCGCCGGTGCCGACGATGTCGACGGTCGGCCCGGGCACCTCGATCACATTGGCGTGCTCGTACATCGTCCGCACGAGTCCGGTGATCTCCTGCACCGTCTCGCCCTTGGCCCGCAGTGCCACCACGAATCCGGCGATCTGCGCGTCCGTCGCCTCGCCGCGCATGATCAGGTCCATCGCCCACGCGGTGTCGTCGGCGGACAGGTCCCGGCCGTCCAGCAGGCCGTTCAGCAGCAGGGGCCAGGAGCGGCCCGCCGCGGTGTCGCCTCCAGCGGGGGTCACAGCGCTCATAAGCCGCTCCAGGATCAGGCGTCCCGCTCTACGGGACGAGAGTCTCAACGGGGTCCACCCTATCCAGCCGCGGGACACGGAGAAGGGCCCCGTCCGATGTACGGACGGGGCCCTTCTGCCGTGGCGTGGCGTGCGCAGCGATCAGTGGTGGCCGTGGCCGCTCGTGATCTCCTTGTACTCCTCGACGGTCGGCTTGGGGATCTGGCCGTCCTCGCCGTAGTAGGACTTGCTGATCTTGGCGCGCAGCTTCTCGGTGGCCTTCACCTTGCGCTCGACACCGTTCTCGTCGACCTTCGGGCCGATCTCGGCCGGCTGGTACTGCTCGTGCGCGGTGAGCGTGTACAGCGCGTCCTGGCTGAGCGGCTCGTGGACCTCGATGAACTCACCGTGCGGCAGGCGCTTGATGATGCCCGACTCGCGGCCGTGCAGCACCTTGTCCTTGTCCCGGCGCTGCAGGCCGAGGCAGATCCGCTTGGTGATGATGAACGCGAGGACCGGTCCGGCGAAGAACCCGATCCGGACGAACCAGGTGACCGCGTTGATCGACAGGTGGAAGTGGGTGGCCCACAGGTCGTTGCCACCGCCGACCAGGCCGATCATGTACACCGTGATCCAGGCGACACCGAACCCGGTACGCGTCGGGGCGTTGCGCGGGCGGTCCAGGATGTGGTGCTCGCGCTTGTCGCCGGTGACCCAGGACTCGATGAACGGGTAGAGCGCGATCGCGGCCAGCACCACACCGAAGAGGACCAGCGGGATGAACACACCGAGGACCAGCGTGTGACCCCAGAAGTTGACCTCCCAGCCCGGCATGTAGCGGACCAGACCCTCGGCGAAGCCCATGTACCAGTCGGGCTGGGCGCCCGTGGACACCTGGTCCGGCCGGTAGGGGCCCATGGCCCAGATCGGGTTGATCTGGGCGACCGCCGCGATGGCCGCGATGACACCGAAGACCAGGAAGAAGAAGCCTCCGGCCTTGGCCATGTAGACCGGCAGCAGCGGCATGCCGACGACGTTCTTGTTGGACTTTCCGGGGCCCGCGAACTGCGTGTGCTTGTGGTAGAAGACCAGGATCAGGTGGCCGACCACCAGACCGAGCATGATGCCCGGCAGCAGCAGGATGTGGATCGAGTAGAAGCGGGCCACGAAGTCGACGCCCGGGAACTCGCCGCCGAAGAGGAAGAACGAGATGTACGTGCCGACGATCGGCATGGACAGGATCGCGCCCTCGGTGAAGCGGACACCGGTGCCGGAGAGCAGGTCGTCCGGGAGCGAGTAGCCGGTGAAACCGGTGAACATGCCCAGGACGAACAGCAGGAAGCCGAACAGCCAGTTGATCTCACGCGGCTTGCGGAACGCGCCCGTGAAGAACACGCGCATCATGTGCACGAACATGCCCGCGAGGAAGATCAGCGCGGCCCAGTGGTGGATCTGCCGGATGAGCAGACCACCGCGGACGTCGAAGGAGATGTGCAGCGTCGAGCTGAACGCCTCCGACATGAGCTGTCCCTGCAGCGGGACGTAGCTGCCGTGGTACTCCACCTCGTTCATCGACGGGTGGAAGAACAGCGTCAGATACACACCCGTGAGGATGATGATGATGAAGCTGTAGAGGCAGACCTCGCCCAACATGAACGACCAGTGGTCGGGGAAGATCTTGCGCATGTTGGCCTTGGCCAGGGAGTAGATCCCCAGCCGGCCGTCGGCCCAGTCGGCGACGCGCTCGCCGGCCGGTGCCTTCCCGCGAGAGCGGGACTCGGTGGTCTCTGTAGTGCTCATCCGCGCTCCCAGAATGCAGGACCGACGGGCTCTTCGAAGTCGCCGAGCGCCTCAAGGTAGCCCTCGTCGTTCACGCCGATACGCAGCTGCGGCAGGGCGTGACCGGCCGGGCCGAAGATCACTCGGGCACCGTCGGAGAGGTCGAAGGTGGACTGGTGGCAGGGGCAGAGCACGTGGTGCGTCTGCTGCTCGTACAGGGAGATCGGGCAACCGACGTGGGTGCAGATCTTCGAGTACGCGACGATGCCCTCGTGCGACCACTCGAGCTCGCGCTTGTCCTTGATGTCGTCGGGCTGGAGCCGGACGATCATCAGGGCGGCCTTGGCGATCTCGTTCTGGAAGTCGTGGTCGTGCTCCTCCAGGCCCTCCGGCTTGGCGAAGGTGAGGGAGCCGACCGCGACGTCCGAGGGACGCAGCGGCTCGTCGGTGTTCATGTTGACGAGCAGCTTGCCCTTGGACCACAGGGTGTGGCGCAGCTTGGTGCCGGGCAGCGGGCCGAGGTCACGCAGCAGCACGACACCGGAGAGCGGGAACAGGGCCAGCGCGCCGAACATCGTGTTGCGGATCAGCTTGCGGCGACCCAGCGCGGACTCCTTGGCGCCCTGCCTGAAGTCGGCCATGACCTTGGCCTTGACCTCGGGCTCCGCCGCGATCGGGTGCCGCTCGTCCGCGACCTCCACGTCGGACATCAGGGTGCGGGCCCAGTGGACCGCGCCCGCGCCGATGCAGAACAGCGCCGCACCGAGGGTCAGACCCAGCGCGAAGTTCAGCGCGTTGAGGTGACCGATCGGGAAGACGAAGACCGACTTGTCGTGCGGGATCGCCACGTACGAGGCGATGAAGCCGACGGTGGCCAGCATCGACGCCGTGAACAGCAGGGCGACCGTGCGCTCGGACCGCTTGGCGGCCCGCTCGTCGATGTCCTGGATCCGGTGCTCGTGGGGCGGCAGGC
>JABFVM010000446.1 GCA_013362785.1 Streptomyces sp.
AGGGCGGGGATCCCGAAGGCGAGCGCCACGAAGGCGAGCAGCGGGACGACGGCGAGCCCGCCCCCGACGCGGCGCCGCCGCCCGGAGCGGGCGGCGGGCGCGGCGGCGTCGGGGCCGGGGTGCGCCGAGGTAGCGGGGGCTGCGGTCGTCTCGGGCGCGGTCGCGCCGGTCGCGGTCACATCGGTCGCGCTCGCACCGGTCTCGACTGCGCCGGACTCAGTCACCCCGGACTCGGTCGCCCCGGCATCCGTCGCATCGGCATCCGTCGCATCGGTATCGGTCGTCATCCGGAGACAGCCTTGCCCCAGCCCGTGCCGAGGACTTCCTTGGCCTTGGCCTGCTGGGCCTCGGTCGGGAAGGCCGCCGTGCCCGAGACCTCGGGCAGCTTGGCCGCGGCGGTCTTGTCGAGGGTGCCGGCCTTCTCCATCGCGGTCATGAGGGCCGGGCGGGCGTATCCCTTGAGCCAGAGGTTCTGGCCCTCGGCGCTGTAGAGGTACTCCTGCCAGAGCCGGGCGGCCGCCGGATGCGGGGCGTCCTTGTTGATGGCCTGCGAGTAGTACTGGGAGAACTTGCCGTCGGTCGGGACGGCGACCTTCCAGTCCAGCCCCTTGGACTTGAACTCGTCGGCGTATCCGGCGTTCAGGTAGTCCCAGTCGATGCTGATGGGCGTCTCGCCCTTCTCGACCGTGGCCGGGGTCGACTCGACCGGCGTGTAGTTGCCGTTCTTCTTGAGCTCGGCGAAGAAGTCGATTCCGGGCTGCAGGTCGTCGAAGGAGCCGCCGTTCGCCAGGGAGGCCGCCCACACCCCGGCGAAGGCCGAACCCGACTTGGTGGGGTTGCCGTTGAGCGCGACCTGGCCCTTGTACTGCGGCTTCAGCAGGTCCTTGAAGGTGGTCGGGCACTCCTTGACGCGCTTCGCGTCGCAGCCGATGGAGATGTAGCCGCCGTAGTCGTTGTACCAGCGGGCCTGCGCGTCCTTCTGCGCCGCCGGGATGCCGTCGAACGAGGCCACCTTGTAGGAGGCGAACAGGCCCTGCTGGGCGCCGCTCAGCGCGAAGGACTGCCCCAGGTCCAGCACGTCGGGGGCACGGTCCTGCCCCTTGAGCGTGGTGACCGCGCTGATCTCCTCCTGGCTGGCCCCGTCCGGATTGTCGACCTCCACCTTGATGCCGTACTTCTTCTGGAAGCCGTCGATGAGGGCGCCGTAGTTGGCCCAGTCACGCGGCAGGGCGATCGCGTTGAGCTTGCCCTCCTTCTTGGCCGCCTTGACCAGCGCGTCCATACCGCCGAGATCGGCGGCGGAGGTGGCCGTGGCAACGCTCTTGCCGTCGGCGGTGGTGGACGCGTTGTCGGGGGCGGCGCCACAGGCGCTCAGGGCGAGCGCGGCGACGACGGCGAGGGCGCCGCCGACGGAGGCGGTTCTCGGCAGAGACACGGACACGGTTGCTCCAGGGGACGCGCGAGGGTGCAGGAGGTTTCTTGCCCAGGAAAGGCGTTGAACTTGTCTGAACAAGTTGGCCCCAGTAGGCCCGCCGATGGTGACACGTTCATGAACACTGGCGAAAGCCTCCACCCCGAATTTGTGCACACTCCTCACCGGCACAGATCACCGAACGATCTCGATTAGGCTGGTCACGCTGTGCACAGCAACCGACTCAGAGGGGAAGCATGGCGGCGCGACACGAGGAGATCGCCGACGAACTGCGCCGGGCGATCGACCGCGAGGAGTACACGGTCGGCAGTCTGCTGCCCGCCGAGACGGACCTCGCGTCCCAGTACGGCGTCTCACGCGGCACGGTCCGGCAGGCCGTCGCCGCGCTGACCGCCGAGGGCCTCATCGGCTCACGCCAGGGCGCCCGCCGTGTGGTGCTGGCCAGCCGCCGCAGCCAGAGCTTCGCCGAGCTGCGCAGCTTCGCCCAGTGGGCGCGGGCGATGGGCCGGGAGGCGACCGGCCAGGTGGTCGAGCAGGAGTACCGCCCGGCGACGAAGGAGGACGCCGTTCGTCTCCAACTGAGCGCCGGTACCCCCGTGTTGCACGTCCTGCGGGTGCGCGACCTGGACGGCGAACCGGTGCTGCTTGAGCGCACGGTCTACGCCGACTGGATCTCCCCCGCCGTCGAGGCCATCGAGCCCGACTCCCCGTCCGTCACCCAACGCCTGTACGACGACACGGGCCTGGTCTTCGCCTACGGCGAGCATGTCATCGACGCGGTGGCGGCCGGCGCCCAGGACGCCGAACTGCTCGGCATCCGCCGCACGAGCCCCCTCCTGCGGGTACGCCGCGTGACGACGACCCGCGAGGGCCGCCCGGTCGAATGGTCCGACGACCGCTACCGCTCGGACGCGGTCAGCTTCAGCGTCCACAACTCGATCGACAACAACGCCCTGGCCCGCAAGACGGCCGACTGACACCCTCCCCCGAACGGCTATCCGCCTCCGCCTGCCGGAGGAGGCCACGGCACGGACGGCCGGGCGAGACTTCACCCATGGACGCCACCGACATCCCCGCCCTGCCGTTCGTGGACGAACAGACGACGCTCGTCGAGGCGGACACCGACGCCGTCTGGCAAGAACTGGACGCCCTGATGGACGGCTCCCGCGGATTCAAGGTGGCGGTGTCGACCCCGGGCCAGGAGCTGGCGTACGTCGGCCGCCATCCCTTCTCGACGTACGCCCTGATCTTCCGCCTGGACGAGACGGGCGCGGGGCACACCCGCGTGCGAGCCGAGACGAGGGCCGACTTCCCCGGCCGCGCGGGCGCCCTCTACCGACGGCTGGTCATAGGCACGGGCGGCCACGCACTGGTCGTACGGCACATGCTCAAGAGGGTCCGCGACCGCGCCCTCCAGGGGCGCCCATGATCGGTTCGGCGGTCACACGAGGACACGACCGAGCAGCCACCGCGCCCTGTGCGCGGACAGGGTCAGCTCGTCCTCGTCCCCGGCGTCGATCACCAGCAGCACCTCGTCGCTCGGCCAACGAGAGGCAAGGTCCCGCAGGGTGACAGGCCGGTAGCAGGGCACCTGCGGAAAGGCCCTGAGCAGCCGCTCCTCCGAGGTGAAGACCATGACCGCGCCGGCGCCATGGACACTCTCGATCACCGGCAGCACAAGGCGCACAAGTTCACTCTGGTCACGCGTGTATCGGATCCCGCCAATCGCCGGGATCAGCACGTCACAGCCGGCCAGCGCTTCCAGCGCCCGTAGGTCCGCCACGGTGGACAGGTCTCGCAGAGCCTCCCGCGCCACCGATTCGAAGACCTCTGCCGGGATCTCAGTCATAGCGCCGCACCCTCTTACACAGAGCCACCCCGGGACGACGGATCGTCCCGGGTCCGCGTACCCGCAATCGCTCCAATCATGCTCGGGGCGTCAAAGGGCGCAGCCCCTCACTTCTACGTGGGCGACCCGGAGGAAAACCGCCGCAACAAGGGCGACAGCACCAGCACGGACTTGGTCCGCTCCACGAACGGCTCCCCGGCGATCCGCTCAAGCACCCGCTCGAAATGCCGCATGTCAGAGGCGAAGACCTGCACCACCGCATCCGCCTCACCGGTCACGGTCGACGCGGCCACGACCTCCTGGTACCGCTCCAGCCCCCGCCGGATCGTCTCCGGCGAGGTGTTGTGCCGGCAGTAGATCTCGACGAACCCCTCGGTCTCCCAGCCAAGTGCCGACGGATCCACCCGTACGGTGAACCCGGTGATGGCCCCGGTGGCACGCAGCCGGTCCACGCGCCGCTTCACGGCGGGCGCGGACAGGCCGACCAGTTGCCCGATGTCCGCGTAGGAGCGGCGGGCGTCCTCGGCGAGGGCGTGCACGATGCGTTCGTCGAGATCGTTCAGCACTGCTGGTGGTTCACTTCACTTCTGACACGGCAAGACGGGAACGGCGATAGCCGTACAGGAAGTAGAACACGAGACCGGCCGCCATCCAGCACCCGAAGACCACCCAGGTCACGGTGTCCAGGCTGAACATGTTGTACGCGCAGAAACCGAAGCCCAGAATCGGCAGCACCGGCCCGAACGGCACCTTGAACGTCCGCTCCAGCTCGGGCCGCCGGTAGCGCAGCACGATCACCGCGATGTTGACCAGCGCGAAGGCGAACAGCGTGCCGATGCTGGTGGCGTCGACGAGCTTGCCCAGCGGGATGAGGGCGGCGAGGGCACCGCAGAAGAGGGACACGATGACCGTGTTGAGGCGGGGCGCGCCGGTCTTCGCGTGGACCTTGCCGAGCGCCTTGGGCACCAGGCCGTCACGGGACATCGCGAAGAGGACGCGGGTCTGGCCGTAGAGCACGGTCAGGACGACGCTCGCGATGGAGATGACGGCGCCGAGGGCGAGCAGGGTGCCCCAGAAGGTCTGGCCGCTGACGTCGTTCATGATCGCGGCGAGGGAGGCCTCGGAGCCCTCGAACTTGGTCCAGTTCCAGGCGCCGACGGCGACACCCGCGACCAGGACGTACAGCACGGTCACGATGATCAGCGAGAGCATGATCGCGCGCGGCAGGTCCTTCTTGGGGTCCTTGGCCTCCTCACCGGCGGTGGAGGCGGCGTCGAAGCCGATGTAGGAGAAGAAGAGGGTGGCACCCGCGGCGCTCACACCGGCCATGCCGAGCGGCATGAAGTCCTCGTAGTTGCCGGACTTGAAGCCCATGAAGCCGACCGCGCAGAACAGCACCAGCGCGACGATCTTGACGGCGACCATGATCGTGTTGGCGCGGGCGGACTCGCGGACGCCGCCGAGCAGGAACACCATCGCCAGCATGACGACGATCAGCGCGGGCAGGTTGATGATCCCGCCCTCGCCGGGCGCGGAGGACAGCACGGACGGGATGGTGACGCCTATCGTCCCGTCGAGCAGTTCGTTGAGGTACTCGCCCCAGCCGACGGCGACGGCGGCCACCGAGACGCCGTACTCCAGCACCAGACACCAGCCGCAGACCCAGGCGACCAGCTCGCCCATCGTTGCGTACGCATACGAGTACGAGGAGCCCGCGACCGGGATGCTGCCCGCCAGCTCGGCGTAGGACAGGGCCGAGAAGAGCGCCGTGAGGCCGGCGATCACGAAGGCCAGGGTGACGGCCGGACCGGCCTCCGGGACGGCGTCGCCGAGGACGACGAAGATGCCGGTGCCGAGGGTGGCACCGATGCTGATCATGGTGAGCTGCCACATGCCCAGGGAGCGTCGCAGGGACCCTCCCTCACCCTGGCCACCCTCGGCGACCAGGTGTTCCACGGGCTTGCGGCGCAACAGGCGCGCGCCGACGCCCGGGGACGCGGGGGCGGCGGTCTGCCTCTGGTTCTGCGGTGGTGCGCCTTGGTCGAGCACGCGCGGGCTCCTTATCGCTGCCAATCAGGGCGGCGGGAACCGACGGCACCCCCACGAGCAGGGACCCACCGAGCGGGGTCCCCGCCACGCCACGTACGAGGCGACAGCCTATGAGGAGCGGCGTTGCTGGTGAAATGCAGCAACCTTGCGCATACCCGCAAGATCATTGCGTTCCTGGGGGCTGGATGGGTGTTCGTTGCGCGGCGGCTTTCGACCGTTGCGTACGGACTGCTCAGGGGCTGTTCAGGGGAGGTTCTTGACCAGGAACGCGCAGGTGTCGGCACACTCGCGGATCGTGCCGTCGACGTCCTCGTACGAGTACCGGGCGACGTAGTCGGCCAGAGACCGATAGCCGAGCCGGGCGTAGAGGGCGGCGGCCCGCGGGTTGTCCTTGGCGACACCGACGCCGACGACGGCCAGCCCCCGCTCCCGGGCCAGTTGCTCGGCGGCGCGCACCAGCGCGGTCCCGATGCCGCGCGAGCGCAGTTCCTCGGGCCACACGGCGAGGCCGCCGATCTCCGGGCAGCCGGGACACGCGGCCCGCCCTTCGGGGTCCGCACACCCGGTCCAGCGCATCTCCGTGTGCCCGACCGGCCGCCCGTCCAGCCAGGCGACGAGATACGTGCACTCCCCCGCCTCCTGGCGCTCGAACCGTCGGGCGTGGAACGAGGTGCGCCCGGGCGAGCCCATGTGCCGGTCGAGCAGCGCGACATCGGCGGCCGTACAGGCGGTGATCTCCATGCCCCGACGGTAGAGCGCGGACATGCCGAACGGCCCCCTGTTTTCCCGGCGGGCGGGTCAACGGGGGCCGTGCGCAAGGGCGTTGCGGAGGCGTCAGCTCCAGCTGGCGTGCAGCGGCTTGCCCTCCGCGTAGCCGGCGGCGCTCTGGATGCCGACGACGGCCTTGTCGGCGAACTCCTCCAGGGAGCCGGCGCCCGCGTAGGTGCAGGACGACCGGACGCCCGCGATGATCGAGTCGATCAGGTCCTCCACGCCGGGGCGGGTCGGGTCGAGGAACATGCGGGAGGTGGAGATGCCCTCCTCGAAGAGCGCCTTGCGGGCGCGGTCGTACGACGACTCGTCCGACGTACGGTTGGCCACGGCCCGCGCGGACGCCATGCCGAACGACTCCTTGTACAGCCGCCCGCTGGAATCCTGCTGAAGGTCGCCCGGCGACTCGTAGGTGCCCGCGAACCACGAGCCCACCATCACGTTGGACGCACCGGCGGCGAGCGCCATGGCGACGTCGCGCGGGTGCCGGACACCGCCGTCGGCCCACACGTGCTTGCCGTACTTCTTCGCCTCGGCGGCGCACTCCAGCACGGCGGAGAACTGCGGCCGGCCGACGCCGGTCATCATGCGGGTGGTGCACATGGCGCCGGGTCCGACGCCCACCTTGATGATGTCGGCACCGGCCTCGATCAGATCCCGCACACCCTCGGCGGCGACGATGTTGCCCGCGGCGATCGGCACCTGCGGGTCGAGCGCCCGCACGGTCCGGATCGCGGCGATCATCGACTCCTGGTGGCCGTGCGCCGTGTCGATGACCAGCGTGTCCACGCCCGCGTCGAGCAGCTGCTTGGCCTTGCCCGCCACGTCGCCGTTGATGCCGACGGCGGCCGCTATGCGCAGCTTGCCGTTGGCGTCCAGGGCCGGCGTGTACAGCGTGGCGCGCAGGGCGCCCTTGCGGGTGAGGATGCCGACGAGGCGGCCGTCCTTGTCGACGGCGGGGGCGTAGCGCCGGTTGTGGTGGTCGAGGGTGTTGAAGGCCTCGCGCGGGTCGAGGTCCGCGTCGATGATCAGCAGATCCCGGGACATGACCACTTCGAGCTGCGTGAAGCGGTCCACGCCGGACAGGTCGGAGTCGGTGACGACACCGATCGGCCTGTGGTCCTCGTCGACGACCACACCGGCGTTGTGCGCCCGCTTGGGCAGCAGGGCCAGCGCGTCGGCGACGGTCTGGTGCGGGGCCAGCACGATCGGGGTGTCGAGGACGTGGTGGCGGCTCTTCACCCAGCTGATGACGTCGGTGACGACCTCGATCGGGATGTCCTGCGGGATGACCACGAGGCCGCCGCGCCGGGCCATCGTCTCGGCCATACGGCGGCCGGCGATGGCGGTCATGTTGGCGACGACCAGCGGGATCGTGGTGCCCGTGCCGTCCGGGGAGCTGAGGTCCACGCCCTGCCGCGAGCCGACCGCACTGCGGCTCGGGACCATGAAGACGTCGTCGTAGGTCAGGTCGTACGGGGGCTGGATGTCGTTGAGGAAACGCACGTGCTGCACATCCCAGTCGATCAGAGGTGGCCCCCGGACAGGTCAGCCAGGGGGAAGAGCACGTACTTCATTGTCCCATGCTGACCGGATTGCGATGCACGGTCACATCATCCAAGCAGGTCAGAGGGTCCCTAGGAGGATCCTCCAAGGGCAAGCAGCACGGAGAGCGCCGACGTGCGGTCCACCGCCTCGGCGAACACCTCCTGGGCGGTCTCCCACTCGTCGGGCCGCGCCTTGGCGTACGGCCGCCAGTTCCGTACGACGACCCGCATTCCCTGCTCGACGGCACTTTCCGGCCACACCGTGCGGTCGGACAGGGAGTCGGCCAGCGCGTCCCAGTTCCGCCCGAACCAGTCGGGCAGCCGCAGATCGCGGGCGCAGCGGTCCATCAGGCCCGCCTTGTCCGTGACCCCGTCGAGGTCGAGCGTGACCACGAGCTCCGTCATACCTGTACCGCCCCGTCGTACATACCTGTACCGCCCCGTCGTAGTGATCGTCGTTTAAGAAAGTCGATGAAGAAGAAGGTCGATGAAGAAGGGGGCGGCCGCCCGGCCGCCCCCTTCTGAAATTCCGTCAGTTCCCGTCCGGATCGGACCTGTTGAGCGCCGGCTTCGGCGTCGCGCCCGCCGCGATCAGCACGTCGGCCGCCGAGGTGTCCGTCACCAGGCTGGTGACGAGCCCCGACCGCAGCACCGCGTCGATCGCGGCCGCCTTGCGCGCACCGCCCGCGATCGCGACGACCTCCGGGATACGGCGCAGCTGGTCGGCCTTGACCGTGATGCACCGCTCCCCCAGGTCCCGTCCGACCCGGCGCCCCTCGGCGTCGAAGAGGTGCGCGGACATCTCGGCGGCGACGCCGAGCGAGGCGTAGTGGGCCCGCTCCTCGTCGCTGAGCATGTCGTGCACCGTCGAGATGCCGGGCTCCCAGGAGCCGATGGAGACACAGGCGACCGTGACCTTGTCGAAGTACTCGAAGGCCCGGGCGATCCCCGTCTGGTGGCGCAGCGCCGCCGCGGTGGCCGCGTCCGGCAGCAGCATCGGCGCGTAGATGGGGTGCGCGTCACCGCCGGATACCTGCGCGGCCCGTCGTACGGCCTCCACCGAACCGCGCTCGGCGGTCCCGGCGTCGTACACGCCCGTCAGCTGCACCACGGTGCACGGCGGCAGCCGGTCCAGGGCCGCCGCCATGTGGATGGTGGACCGGCCCCACGCCAGTCCCAGCACATCCCCCTCGTTGACCAGCTCGCCGAGCAGGTCGGCGGCCACTTCTCCCAGGTTCTCGGGGTCGGGCGTCTCCTCGGCCTCGGCCGGCGACTCGACCACGACGGCATGCCTGAGGCCGTACCGGGCGCGCAGCGCGTCCGAGCGCTCGGCGTCCAGCTCGGCCGGCACACGGATCTCGATGCGCACCAGATCCCGTTCGAGAGCGGTCTCCAGAACCCGGGCCACCTTGAAGCGGCTGACGCCGAACTCCTCGGCGATCTGGATCTTGGACTTGCCCTCTAGGTAGAAGCGGCGGGCCATGGCCGCCGCCTGCACCAGCTCAGCGGGTCCCATCCGCATGGCTGACCGGCCCGCCGACATACCCGACACGGCGATCTCCTCACTGCTGTTCACACTCTGGATTCGCCGTTCATCCTTGCAGATCCGGCGCTCTTGATCCGCCCTGATGGGCGCCGTTCACGTTCCCTTGGCTCAGTGGTCGCATGCCCAGGCGGCGGACTTGGTCACGTCCTCCGCCTGAGCGCGCAACGCGCGGACCGCCGCGGCGGGGTCGTCCGCCCCGTACACCGCCGAACCGGCGACGAAGACGTCCGCGCCCGCCTCCGCGCACCGCTCGATGGTGGTGGCCGAGACACCGCCGTCGACCTGGAGCCACAGGTCGAGGCCGTGCTTGCTGATCAACTCGCGGGTGCGGCGAATCTTCGGAAGCATGATGTCGAGAAACGCCTGACCACCGAAGCCCGGCTCGACCGTCATGATCAGCAGCATGTCGAGCTCGGGCAGCAGATCCTCGTACGGCTCGATGGGCGTCGCGGGCCGCAGCGCCATGGAGGCGCGGGCACCCTTGGCCCGGATCTCCCGGGCCAGCCGCACGGGTGCGGCGGCGGCTTCGACATGGAAGGTGACGGAGGAGGCCCCCGCTTCCACGTACTGGGGCGCCCACCGATCGGGGGCGTCGATCATCAGATGGCAGTCCAGCGGGGTGTCCGTCGCACGGGCCAGAGACTCTACGACCGGCACGCCGAGCGTGAGGTTCGGGACGAAATGGTTGTCCATGACGTCGACGTGG
>JABFVM010000498.1 GCA_013362785.1 Streptomyces sp.
GCAGCAGGACCCGGTGGTCTCCCAGGTGAAGCTGATCGCCGAGCCGTGGGACGTGGGCGAGGGCGGCTACCAGGTGGGCAACTTCCCACCGCTGTGGACCGAGTGGAACGGCAAGTACCGCGACACCGTACGGGACCTGTGGCGGGGCGAGCCGCGCGCGCTGGCGGAGTTCGCGTCCCGGCTGACGGGCTCGTCCGACCTGTACCAGGACGACGGGCGGCGCCCGCTGGCCTCCATCAACTTCGTGACCTGCCACGACGGGTTCACTCTGCACGACCTGGTCGCGTACAACGACAAGCACAACGAGGCCAACGGCGAGGACAACCGGGACGGCGAGAGCCACAACCGGTCCTGGAACTGCGGCGCGGAGGGCGACACCGACGACCCGGCCGTGCTGGAGCTGCGGGCCCGTCAGATGCGCAACTTCATCGCCACGCTGATGCTGTCCCAGGGCGTGCCGATGCTCAGCCACGGGGACGAGTTCGCGCGCACGCAGCACGGCAACAACAACGCGTACTGCCAGGACAGCGAGCTGGCGTGGGTCGCGTGGCCGGAGGCCGCGGAGAACGGGCAGAGCCGGCAGAGCGGGCAGGACGGGCCGAACGCGGCGGACGGTTCGGGCGAGGAGGACGGCTCGGACGGCGACGTCGCGGCCGGGCTGCCCCGCGAGCTGCTCGCCTTCACGCGCGCGATGGTGTGGCTGCGGCGGGACCATCCGGTCTTCCGGCGGCGGCGCTTCTTCCACGGGCGGCCCGTGGAGGGCACCCACGACGACCTGTCGGACATCGCCTGGTTCACTCCGCAGGGCAACGAGATGGCCCAGCGGGACTGGGACCGGGCGCAGGCGTCGGCGCTGACGGTGTTCCTCAACGGCAACGCGATCTCGGAGCCGGGCTCGCGCGGGGAGCGCATCTCCGACGACTCGTTCCTGCTGATGTTCAACGCCTCCCCCAAGACGCTCGACTTCGTCGTGCCGGTCAACCACGGCCGCCAGTGGCAGGTGGTCGTGGACACCGCCCGCACGGACGGGGTGCCGCCGGGGACGGGCACGAAGGTGCAGGCCGGGGACCGGTTGACGCTGGTGGACCGGAGTCTGACGGTGTTGCAGCGGCCGGTCTAGGACGGTGCGGAGGGCGCGGACGGGGCGTGGCCGCGTGCCTGCTCGGTCCCGTCCCCGTCGGGCACACGCGCGTGGAGGTCGATTTCGGCGGCGCGTCCGGTGTACGACGCCGGGCGCGCCGTCAGCGCGATCGCGCAGGCGAGTGCGGCCACCAGGCTCGCCGCCGCGAAGGCCGCCGCCGGGCCGTACGACTCGGCCAGGCGGCCGGTGACGGCGACCGCCAGCGCCTGCCCGCCGACGAGGGCGCTGGTCGCGAACGCCATCGCCTCGGCGAGCCGCGCGGGCGGCACCACGCGCTCGGTCAGCCCGAACACCGTGATGAGGTGCGGGGCGTAGGCGATGCCGAGGACGGTGACCGAGGCGTAGAGCGCGGGGAGGCTGTCGGTCCACAGCAGGGGCAGGGACAGCGCGCACGCGGCCGCGGTGGCCGTCCGCCAGCGTGCGACGAGTGGGACACGGGCCGGCAGCGCGGCCATGGAGAGGCCCGCGACGGCGCTCATCACTCCCATGGCGGCGTACACGAGCCCCGCCTGGTCCGGTTGGCCGAGTCGCTGGGTGAGGGCGGTGATGCCGGCCTGGCAGGCACCGAACATGGCGCCCTGGAGGGCCAGGGCCGTGCGGAGGGTGTGGACGGGGCGGGGGAAGCGCGTCGGGGCGGGGCCGGTGCGTCGTTCCCGGGACATCGGCACGGCACCGGTCCGGTGCAGCGCGAAGCCGCTGCCGCACAGGGCCACCAACACCGCCGCCCCGCCCAGCGCGTACGCCGGATGGGCCACCACCGCCGCCAGCCCGACCAGGGCGGGCCCGAGGACGAAGGAGATCTCGTCCAGGGTGCTCTCGAAGGAGAGGGCGGCGCCGACTGTCGTCTCGCGGGCCCCGGACCGACGGGCGAGAGCGACCAGACGTGCCCGGGCCATGGGCCCGATCTGCGGAACCGTGGCCCCGGCCGCCGCCCCCAGTACGGCCAGGACGGCCGTGGACAGCCCCGTGAGCGCCCCGGCGACCAGACCGGCGATCGCGAGGGCGTTGGCGAGGGAGAAGGCGAGCACGACCGTCCGCTGGCCGTGCCGGTCGGCCAGTCGGCCCACCAGCGGGCCGCAGGCCACCTGCCCGACCGCGAGCGCTCCGCCGGTCAGTCCCGCGGCCGCCAGGGAGCCGCTCGTCCGGGCGACCAGCAGCACGCTGCCGAACTGGATGGTGGCGGTCGGCAGCCGTGCCAGGAAGGACATGACCGGCAGCAGCGGCCCGGTCAGGCCGATCACCTCGCGGTAGGTCCGCAGCGCGCCGCGTCGTCCCGCGGCCCCCGTCTTCCTCATCACTCGAAGCTAGGCACGCGCGCGGGCCCGCGTGGAGGGGACGATGACACGAAGCGCGGTGGGGCGGGTACGTAGGTTTCCATGACACCTGAGCGACCTGACCCGACGGTGCCGACCGCCACCTACCGGCTGCAGCTGCAGTCCGCGTTCCCGTTCGAGGCCGCGGCGGCGGCCGTGCCGTACGTGGCCTCGCTCGGCGTCTCGCATCTGCATCTGTCCCCCGTCCTGGAGGCCGTCCCCGGGTCGGGGCACGGCTATGACGTCGTGGATCACGCGCGCGTGCGCGAGGAACTGGGCGGTGAGGAGGGGCTGCGCGCGCTGGCGCGCACCGCGCGCGAGCACGGGCTGGGCCTGGTGGTGGACATCGTGCCGAACCACATGGCCATGGCGCCGCGCCACAACCACGCCCTGTGGGAGGTGCTGCGCGAGGGACCCAAGTCGCCGTACGCGCGCTGGTTCGACATCGACTGGGAGGCGCAGGGCGGCCAGGTGCTGCTGCCGGTGCTGGGGCACCCGGTGGGCGAGGAGCTCGGCCGGCTGGAGGTGGACGGCGATGTCCTGCGCTACTACGACCAGGTGTTCCCGCTGCGCGAGGGCACCGGGGAGCTGCCGCTGCCGCAGCTGCTGGACGCCCAGTGGTACCGGCCGGTGTGGTGGCGGCTGGCGCGTACCGAGCTCAACTACCGGCGGTTCTTCAGCATCTCGGAGCTGATCGGGGTGCGGGTCGAGGACCCGGAGGTGTTCGAGGCCACGCACGCGAAGATCCTCCAGCTGCTCCACGAGGGCGTGATCGACGGGCTGCGCATCGACCATCCCGACGGACTCGCCGACCCCGACGGGTATCTGCGGCGCCTGAACGAGGCGACCGGCGGGCGCTGGACGGTCGTGGAGAAGATCCTGTCGGACGGTGAGCACCTGCCGGCCTCCTGGCCCGTCGCGGGCACCACCGGATACGACGCCCTGCGGCACGTGGACGGCCTCTTCACCGACCCGGCGGGGTTCGGGGAACTCCTCGGCCAGTACCGGCGGTTCGCGGCCCCTCAGACGGACCGCGGCGGCGACTGGGAGGCGACGGTGCGGCGGGCGGCGTACAAGGTGCTCACGCACGAGCTGGCCGCGGAGATCGACCGGCTGACGCGGGTGGCGAGCCGTGTGTGCGCCACGTCCCCGGAACCCGCGCTGCGCGACCGCGCGCCCTGGGCGCTGCGCACCGCGCTGCAGGAGCTCCTCGTCCGGCTGGAGGTCTACCGGCCGTACGCCTCCGGTGACGCGGCCCGCGTGGTCACCGAGGAGGCCGCCGCGCAGGCCCGGCTCGCCTTCGTCGTGCCCGAGGAGGCCGGTGCGGTCGACGTGGTGCGCGATCTGGTGCTCGGGCGGGCCGGTGAGGGACCGGAGCACCTGGATTTCCAGGCGCGGTTCGCGCAGACGGCGTCGGCGCTGCGGGCCAAGTCCGTGGAGGACACGGCGTTCTACCGCTATGTGCCGCTGCTGTCTGCGACCGAGGTGGGCGGCAACCCGGGGAGCCCCGCGGTCTCGCCCGACGAGTTCCACGCCTACTGCGCGCGCGTGCAGCGCGACTGGCCGCTGACCGGGACGGTCGCCTCGACGCACGACACCAAACGCAGCGCCGACGTACGGGCCGCGCTGGCCGTGCTCACCGAGTGCCCGGAGCACTGGGCGGACGTCCTGACCGAGGTGACGCGCGACGGCGAGGGCGTACCGGACGCGCAAGTGGCGTGGGCCGCCTGGCAGACGGTGTTCGCGCTGGGCGAGCCGGCCGTGGAGCGCGTCCAGGGGGCGCTGCTGAAGCATGTGCGGGAGGCCGGGCTGTTCACCAGCTGGACGGAGCAGGAGCCGCCGTACGAGGAGGCGGTGGCGGCGTTCGTCGCGGCGGGGCCGTGCGGGGCGCCGGGCGAGCGGGTGGCCGCCTTCCGCGGCGGCCTGGAGCCGCACATCCGGGCGAACATGCTGGGCATGGCCCTGGCCCAGCTGACCATGCCGGGCGTCCCGGACGTCTACCAGGGCACCGAGGGCGAGTACCGGGCGCTGGTGGACCCGGACAACCGGCGGGCCGTGCGGTTCCCGCACGAGGCTCCGGGCGACAAGGGCGCGGTGACGACGGCCGCGCTACGGCTGCGCGGGCGGCGCCCCGAGGTGTTCGGCGACTCGGCGTCGTACACGCCCTTGCCCGCCGAGGGCCCGGCCGCCGCCCACTGCGCCGCCTTCGTGCGCTCCGGCGAGGTGGTGACCGCCGTGACCCGGCTGTCACTGCGGTTGGCCCGGGCGGGCGGCTGGCCCGACACGCTGCTGCCGCTGCCGCCGGGGCGGTGGGCCGATGTGCTGGATCCGGGGCGGGAGTTCACCGGGCACGCGCGCGTGGAGGAGCTTTTCGAGCGGCTGCCGGTGGCACTGCTGGAGCGGATCGACGCGGAGCAGCCGTAGGCGTGGGCGAAGGAGCGGGCCGGCCCGGCGCGTACGACTGTTCCGCGCGCCGTGCCATCCCGCCGGCGACCGGCTCGAACCGGCGCACGCTCCGGGAGCTCACGCCCGATGGCGGGCGTGTGGTGACGCGGGCCGATGTGCGCTGCACGGCCGGGGTTCCGGTGGCTCCCGGTGGTCGGCGGGAGGCGACCGGTTTGGAACGCGCCTCCTTCTGTGACTCGTGGGGCGCGTGGGACAACCTCGTGGAGCGGCAGGGCGGGCTCGCGCTCCCGCTGACGCCGACGGCCCCCGCCCGCCGGCGGTGAATGCAATCGGGCGCCCCCTGGCGCCTCCCCCGTGAAGTCCTTGACACGTCAACGAGACCGTGGGGTACTGCGGATTGCGAAGCCGGGCGGACGTGACGGGGGTGAGTCTCCTGCCGGAGCTGCGCTACCCCACCCTTGCCGAACTGGTCCTGTCCGCCCGTGCCCTGGCCGCTCAGCGGCCCGGCCTGTGCGCGCTGAGACAGGTGGGTACCTCCCAGGGCGGCAGACCGCTGCTCCTGCTCTCCATCGGTCCCGCCCGACGCGCGGTCCTGGTGGTCGCGGGCGCCCACGCCAACGAGCCGACGGGGAGCGCCACCCTCCTCGCGGTCGCCGAACGCGTCCTGCGCGACCGGGACCTACGGGCGGACATCTCCTGGCACTTCCTGCTGTGCGCGGATCCCGACGGCGCGAGCCTGCACAGCACCCCGGCGCCCCGGAGCCTGTTCGAGTACCACCAGGGCTTCTTCCGGCCGGCAGCCCCGGAACAGCCGGAATGGGCGCCGGCCGCGCTGCCCGCCGACCGGCTGCCGCCGGAGACGCGCGCGCTGATCCGGGTCATCGACGAACTGCGCCCCTACCTCCAGGTGACCCTGCACGGCACCGACCTGGGCGGCAGCTGGGTGCAGCTGACGAAGGACGTCCCCGGGCTCGCCGAGCCGTTCGCGAAGTCCGCGGCCGAGCTGCACATCCCGGTGGAGACCGGGGCCTCGGACGCGGCGGGCTGGCCCGCGGCCGGGCCCGGGGTGCATGTGATGCCGGCGCCGGGCGCGGGGGCGGCGTATCCGAGCATGCCGGACGACGCGCGCAGCAGCACCTGGTACCACGTGCATCGGTACGGCGGTCTGACCGCGGTCGTCGAGGTGCCGATGTGGGCGAGCGACCTGGTGGACGACCCGGCTCCGCATCCGGCCCCGGCCAGGGCGATGCGGCGGCTGGGGACCCGGCTGCGGCGGGACGCGCTGGAGGTGGAGCGGGTGCTGGGCGAGGCGCTCCCCCGTCTGGACGGCGTCGACGGGCCCCTGTTGCGGGCCGCGAAGTGGGCGCTGGAGCTGGTGCCGGGGCTGGCCGCCGACTGGATCCACACGGCGCCCGCCGACGACACCATGGCGTACGTCGGGAGTGTGGACGCCTTCGGGCGCCGGCTGCCGCTGCGGGCGGCGGCCATGCTGCTGCGCGTCCTGCAGGAAGCCGACGACCGTGCGGCACCGCACCTCGAACACCTCGTGGCGACCTGGAGCGACGCCTTCACCGAACGCTTCCGCGCCCGCTGGGTCCCGCTGGAGCACCAGGTCGAGCACCAGTCCCGCACGGTCGTGGCGGCGGCACTCCACGCCCGGGACCGCGCGGCGTGAGGGCGGGCGGCGGGCGGCAGGTGGCGTGGTGCGGCAGGACGGCATCACGCGCGCGTGGGCGACGCCGTCCTCCATGCGCGCGTGAGGCCCACCGACGGGTGTACGAGGGCTAGGGCGGCGGTGTGGGCCGTCCGGGTCAGCTGTCCATTGTGAAGACCGAGCCGGTCCGCGCGGCCAGCGCGCAGGAGTTGGAGAAGGTCTCCTGGTACTCGACGGGCCGTCCGCCCCATGTCCCGCGCGCGTGGGCGGTGACCGGCGCGTAGATCATCGTGCAGAAGGTGTTGTCGGACTGGAGCCGCTGGAGCCGGCTGATGTCGCCGTCCACCTTGGCGAGCTGTGCGCAGGCCTCGACCGCACGGCCGTGGCCCTGGGGCGGGTCGCAGGTGAGGAGGATGCCGCGGCTGTGACCGCCCTCGCCGCGCGTGTCGTTCTGTCCGCCGTCGCCGCGCGTGTTTCCACGTCCGCCTTCGCCGGGGGTGATCGTGAGGAAGAGCCAGTTGGTCGGACCGGGTTCCCGGAGCGGCTCCTGGGCCGCCGCGAGGGCCGGGACAGTGCCGAGGACCAGGAGGGCTGCGGCGGCCGACAGACCGGCCCGGGCCGCTTTCGCCGCGCGAGTGTGTTCAATGAGGGAGCGCCTCGGGTGGGAATGCGTCATTCCCGATGCATCGGCACGGCGGCCCCGGCATTCCACCCCGACTCACCCGAACGGGAGCACGCGGGCGCGTACCGGCCGGCGAGCTCGAACGTGGCGAGCACCACGCGCGACTGGTACTCCACCTGCCGCGCGACCGGTATCCAGCGCGCCCCGCAGCCGTCGCGGTAGTCGTCGCACCACTGGTCCAGGAGCCGCTCCAGCTCCGGCATCACTCCGGCCGGGTCGCGCCCCGCGCCCGTCACGAGCTGATGGAGCAGCCCTGCCGTGCGCAGGGCCAGGCGCCGCCCGGCGATGCGCAGGGCGGCCAGATGGGCGCTGCTGAGCGGCGGGAGGGGGCGGGCGCCGCCGGTGACCGGGATGTCGGGGTCCCAGGTGTCGGCGAGCCCGGGGCAGACCAGTAAATAGTCGTCCACCGGGGCGAGCAGCCGGGCCGTCTCCGGTGCGGCCGGAAGGTGGGGGCGCAGCCGCTCCAGCAGCCGCTCCAGGAGCCGGGTGTCGTGGCGCAGCGTGTGGCTCACCACGCGCAGGACCGTTTCCTCATCGGCGGACGGAGCACCGTCCTGTACTGCGGCCACACCCCACATCGGGGCCTCGACGACCGCCGTGACCGTGCCGTGCCGGTGCGGGTGGAACCACGTCGACTCGACGGCCGCCTCGGTGATGGCGGCGGCCAGATCGCCGCGGCGCGGCCTGGGGATCCGGTAGACGGCGGGTCCCAGTTCCGGCCAGTACAGGGTGTCGTAGGGACCGAGCTCGCGCGGGATGCCGAGGCGGGTGGCGCAGTGCGCGACGCGCTGGGCGAGGCCGGGCAGGTCGTGGGTCAGCTCGACGAAGCCGCCGCCGACGTCGACGCCGTGCAGGGAGCACTGCAGGAAGGGCCGCAGTTCGTCCTGGAGTTCGAGCAGGGCGCGGGTCTCGGGCAGGGTGACGGCGTCCGGGCCGTCGGGCAGCCACTCGGGCTGTTCCATGAAGCCGGGCCGGAAGAAGTGCCGGAAGTAGCCGCCGAGGGCGTACGGGCCGCGCAGCCAGCCCTCGTTGCGGCGCAGGCCGTCGGGGTCCAGGCACAGCAGCAGGTTCCAGGTGGCGTCGGCGCCCTCGTGCAGCCGGGGGTCGGCGAGCACCCGGTCGGCCAGTCGCAGTACGGTCGCGCCGCCCACCGGTTCGTTGGCGTGCGGGCCGGCCACGATCAGGGCCTGACGGCTGCCGTGGCCGACGGACAGCAGCCACATGGGCGTACCGGCCCGGGAGGTCCCCACCCGGCGCAGTCGGGCGTCACGGGGGCGGCGGGCAACGAGTGCGGCCGCCCGGGCGCCGAGCTCGTCGACGGTCGGATAGCGGAGGAGTGGCGGCAGGGCACACCTCCACAATGTGGTGCCGTCGATTCACCTGATGTGCATGGTGTACGCACAGTCAGTCACGAGTTGACGACTACGTCAACACCACAGAAGGTCAAAGGGATTTGGGGCGACGCGGGGTTGCGGTCAGTGCGCGGCGAGCCGGAACGACATCCGGCCGAAGCCGATCTGGTCGCCCTCGCGGACCACGACGGCCCCGATGACGCGGCGGCCGTTCACCGTGGTGCCGTTGGTGGAGCCGAGGTCACGAAGGATCCACAGGCCGCACTGGTGGCTCAGTTCGGCGTGCACCCGGGACACCGTCTCGTGGGTCAGCCGCAGCCCGTTGGCGGGGTCGCGCCCTATGCGCAGCGGATGTCCGGTCGCGGGGTGGGGCAGCAGCAGCTTGGGCAGCCGCTCGGACTGCCAGGCCCTGCGCAGCCGTACGGTGAAGCCGGAGATCGCCTCGACGGTGCCGAACACCAGGCGTGACACACGGCTCTCGACGGGCAGGTCGGCGGTGAGTACGGCGAGCTCGTCGGCGCGGCGGGCGGCGAGGGCGAGTTCCATGCGTCGCACGAACGTGTCGTGGGACAGCCGGCCCATGGCGACGCCGTCACGCAGCACCTTCAGCGCCTTGTCGCGCTCCGCGTCGGAGAGCCGCGCGGGGTACGTGTTGAACTCGAAGGACGACGTCACGGTGCTGATTGTCGGTCAGTGAACCCGCGCTGTCCAGAAAACGGGAAACGGCGGCCACCCGCGCGTGCTCGGCGGGACCGGCCGCGACACCCGCCGCAAAAGGGATGATTCAAAAGCGGATTGATCACGTTTGAAGCACCATGGACGGGCTACATCACGGTGAGCAGACGAAGGGGAACCGTCCGTGCAGTTCGAGGTGTGGGCACCGCAGGCCGACCGTGTGACGCTCCATTGCGAGGGCGCCACGCGCGCGTTGGAGCGCGATCCCGATCGCGCGGGATGGTGGTGGGGGGAGGCGGACGCGCGGGACGGGACACGGTACGGCTTCGCACTCGACGACGGACCCGTGTTGCCCGACCCGCGCTCCCGCCGACAGCCGGACGGCCCGGACGGACTGAGCGCGGTCGTCGACCACACGCCGTACGAGTGGCGTACCGAGTGGGCGGGCCTGCCTCTGCCCGGCTCGGTGCTGTACGAGCTGCACGTGGGCACGTACACGCGTGAGGGCACGCTGGACGCGGCCGCCGAGCGGCTCGGGCATCTCGCGGAACTGGGCGTCACCCACGTCGAGTTGATGCCCCTGAGTCCCTTCCCCGGGCGGCACGGCTGGGGCTACGAGGGCGTCTCGCTGTGGGCCGTGCACGAGCCGTACGGCGGACCCGAGGCGCTGAAA
>JABFVM010000290.1 GCA_013362785.1 Streptomyces sp.
CCGGTGTCGGTGACCAGGAAGAAGAAGCCGGAGCGGGTCGACGATCCCGTGAACTGGCGGAAGAACTGGCCCGATCCGGGGGTGACGTACGCGCTGCTCGAACCGGTGGGGAGGGGGGCCGGGAAGTCCTTGCCCGCCCACGTGCTCAGGGTCGTGGCGCCCTGGTTGTCCTCGTCCACGTCGCGCAGGACGTTGCAGACCGTGTTGCGGCTGCCCTCGTTGGTGCTCGCCGAGTTGACCAGCTTCGGCTGTTGCTGGGGCCAGGTCTTCTCCGCGCCGAAGGGCGTTCCGGGCGTGAAGGTGCCGGGGTTGAGACGCAGGGCTCCTGTCTGCCCGAGAGTGATCAGGTCCTTGCTGCTGAGCAGGAGCTTCGCCATGAAGTCGGAGACCGGCGCGACTCGCCCCTGTAGGACGACGTACTTCTGCATCCTGGTGCCCGACGGCGCCTCCAGGACCATGCCGACCTTGTTCGCCTCGGCCGACAACGGGCCCTGGATTCCGGCGCCGGCGTTGGCGCCGGGCGTGTCCGGGATCTCCGGGAAGGCGATGGGGTCGCCCTTGTGCAAGGTGTTAAGCCAGCTGGCCGACACCCGCTGGGGCTGCGCGACGCCGACGACTGTGCGCAGGAGCAGTTCCTCGTTCTGTACGGGATACGCCGTCCCCGCGGCGTCCACGACGTAGCGCGTGCGCTCCGGCCCGGGTCCCTCCACATACATCAGCTCGCCGCCGCGCAGCCGTTCCGCGCCCTCGGTCCGGTCCATGTCGCGCTGGGCGAGGATGAACGCGGCCTTCTGGATGGCTCGGCCGCCTGCGCCCGGTCGCTCGCACACCGCCCAGCGCTTCTCCGATCCGGCTTCGTCGGCGTCGGGCAGACGGTCGGGGGCGTAGGGGATGCCGAGGGTGGGGCCGTGCGGGATCTTGCCGTTGTCCAGGACCGATTCGTCTACGTTGATGACCTTGCCCTTGTCGGGCGTCAGCAGCAGCTTCGCCGAGGACATGTTCAGCACCGGGTGCAGCTGCGTCTTGTCGTCGGTCGTCAGGATCACGTACCGCGTGGTCGACTTGCTGGAGATGATGATGTTCTCGCCGGGCTTGTCCCAGCCCTGCGGTGCGGTGGGCTTGAACATGCCCCAGGCGCCGAACGCCGCGAGGACGACCGTCGCGACGATCGCACCCGGCACGACCGCCCGCAGCGGGCGTGGCCAACCCTCCTCCGTGCCGTTCGGGTTGGGCTGCAGGAACTGCCCGACCAGGCGCCGTCGCGCGAAGGTGTAGGCGTTGAGCTCATCCCGCCGTGATGCCATGGTTCCGCTGCCTCTTTCCCCCGTCGGCTGATCTGGTTGTTCTGGTCTCGTACGACGAGCAAGTCACGATGACAGCGACCGCATCTGCTGGTACGCGCCGAACACCGCAAGACACAGCGGCAGCAGCGTCAGGAGTACGAAGCTCTCGGCGATCTCCAGGAATCGGCCCCAGAACGGGGTGACCCCCTTGCTGGGCACGACCAGCGCGATCGCGGCGATCGCCCCGGCGACCACGGCCACCGCGACCGACAGCCAGACCAGCCTGATGTCGAGGGCCGTGCCGTCACCCCGTAGCGCCTCCAGGACCATCCGCCCGGGCGGGTTGAGGGAGAGGCCGAGCCCCAGGAGTACCAGCGAGGCGAGGCCCGCCGCGAGGGTGCAGGCCACCTGGACGGTGTGCCGGAACAGATGGGCGCGCATCAGCAGGGCCAGGCCCGAGGCGAGCGCGAGGAGTTGGGCCCACAGGTCGTCGGAGAACCCGAGTACGGCGGCCGCACCCGTCGCGACCAGCGCACATCCGCCGACCAGGCCGAGCAGCAGTTCGTGGCCGCGCCGTGCCTGAGCGGCGATGCGTTCGGCGTCAATCGCGGCCCGTGCCGCGGTGCCGTCGCCCTCGCCCTCGTCATCGGAGTCGGCGTCGTCGTAGCCGCTTCCGACAGCGGTGCGCGGCGGGTCGAAGCCGATGGGGAGGCGAGCGAAGCGGGTGGCCAGGCCGGGTAGGAATGCCAGCGTGCCCAGGGCTAGCGGAGAGCAGGCCGCCGCCGTCTCGACCGGCCGCATCTCGGTGAGGATCGACACGAACGTCAGCAGCATGCCGATGGCCGAGGCGAACACGAAGGCTACGAAGGGGCTGTCGCCGCTCGGTGTGAGGATCACCAGCACCACTGATCCGACCAGCACGGCGGCGCAGGCGAGCAGGAACTGGAGCCTGCCGATGCCCTCGCCCGCCGGCAGTGCCACCAGTCCGCTGCCGGCGACTCCCAGGTTCGCGAGCGCGCCGGTGCCGAAGGCCACGGACGATCCGCGGTCGCCGTACACCCGGGCGCGGACGGCGGCGATCGCCAGGAGGACGACGCCCGAGACCGCGGCGACGATGCCCGGGAGGCCGTTCATGTCGTGGCGGATGTCGGAGCTCCAGGCCACGAAGGCGAGCAGCATCAGCAGCACACTGCCGCCGAAGAGCCCGGCGCTGCGCAGGAGTTCGTCGTTCCACAGCGCGCGGTCGCGGGTGACGGCGCTGGCGGTGGCGTGCGAGACGTCGTCGAACACCGCGGGAGGGAGGGAGTCGGAGAAGGGGCGCAGCAGCAGGAACTCGCCGTCGGCGATGCGCTGCGCGGCGAGTGAGCGGGCCTCGTCGAGCACCGTGCCGTCGCGGCGCACCAGGTGGTATCCGACCGGGGCGCCGGGGGTCGGGCTCTGGTCCGACAGGCGCAGGATCTCCGGGTAGAGGTGCGCGAGCGGGATGTCGTCGGGCAGCGCCATATCGATACGGCTGTCCGGCGCGGCCACGATGATCCGGCGGAAGCCGGTGCTGCGCGTGGTCGGTATCCCGGGTCCCGTGTGGGCCCCCGGTCCCGGTCCCGTATAACCGCCGGTATTTCCTGCGGCCCCCGCCGCTCGAACCGTTGTAGGCACCTACTGCTCCCCCTCGCGGTGCTTCTCGGATCGCGTTCCGCGCCCCAGTCCCGGTCTTTTGCGTGTCCGCACCGAAATGACCGCGAACGTCCCCGAAACCGCCGACTGTTCGCGGGTTTCGCGGGTGCGCACACGCGTCCGCCACCCTACCGTCCGTAATGTCAGTGCCCGCCAGTAGGATCTGCTCCGGATCCAATTCGGATGAAGTCGGCGCCACGGGGGTGCGGACAAGGGCACTTCAGTCCGCGAGGGGGACGGGTCAGCTTTGAGCCAGATCGTCGTCAAACGGCCACCGAGGACCTTGCCCGTCGAGGTGCCCGCCGATCCAGTGCAGTTGCAATCCCCGCCCGAGCTGCCCAGAGGGCAGCAGGAGGGCGCGCTGATGCAGCTGCTGCCCATGCTGGGCATGGGCGGTTCCGTCGTCTTTTTCTTCATGACGCCGAACCCGGTCATGCGCATCATGGGCATGGTGATGATCGCGTCGACGATCGGAATGGGCATTGCCATGCTGGTCCGCTATCGGCGCGGGACCCAGGGGCAGCTCGCCGATATGCGGCGGGACTACCTGAAGTACCTGGCGAAAACTCGTCGTACGGTGCTGAGAACCGCTCGACAGCAGCGTGACGCCCAGTTCTATCTGCATCCGGCTCCCGAGCAGTTGTGGGCGCTGGTCGCCGAGGGCAGCCGTATCTGGGAGCGGCGCGTCAGCGACGACGACTTCGGGCAGGTGCGGATCGGGCTGGGCAGCCAGCAGCTCGCCAGCGCGCTGATCGCGCCCGAGACCGCTCCGGTGGACGAGCTGGAGCCGCTCACCGCCGGGGCCATGAAGCAGTTCCTCACCGCGCACAGCACGATCGAGGGCCTGCCCATGGCGATCTCGCTGCGGGCCTTCTACCACCTCACCCTCAGCGGTGACGAGAGCCATGTCCGGGCATCCGCGCGCGCCATGGTGGCCTCCCTCGTCTCCCTGCACTCTCCTGACGACCTGGTCGTCGCCATCGCCGCCGGGCAGGACGCGGCCCCGCACTGGGAGTGGGCCAAGTGGCTGCCCCACGTCCAGACCGAGGGGAGCGACGGAGCGGGCAGCCGACGGCTCATCACGCCCGACGCGCAGGAGCTGGAGCTGCTGCTCAAGGAGGAGCTCGAAGGCCGGCCCCGGTTCCAGGCCGGCGGCCAGCCCCTCCTGGAGCAGCCGCATATCGTCGTCGTACTCGACCAAGAGGCCCTATCGCCGCTGTCGGCGCTGGCAGCGGCCGAAGGGCTGCAAGGTGTGACGGTCATCGAGGTCGTGCCCGGCAGGCTCACCGGGGCACGCGGCGGCCTCTCGGTCGTGGTGCACTCCCAGTCGCTGCGCCTGGAGTCCGGTGACGGCCACGTCTACCAAGGGACACCCGACCGCTTCAGCCCCGAGGCCGCCGAGGCACTGGCACTCCAACTCGCGCCCCTCTATATGGCGTCCGGCGGCGACTCCGACGAACCGCTCCTCGCCAACCTGGAGTTCACCGACCTCCTCGACCTGGACGACGCGGAATCCGTGAACGTCGGCCGCACCTGGCGCCCGCGCTCCCGTGCCGAACGCCTGCGGGTCCCGATCGGGGTCGGCGAGGACGGCACCCCGGTCATGCTGGACCTCAAGGAAGCCGCGCAGGACGGCATGGGCCCGCACGGCCTGTGCGTCGGCGCCACCGGATCCGGCAAGTCCGAGCTGCTGCGCACCCTCGTGCTCGGCCTCGCGGTGACCCACTCCTCGGAGACGCTGAACTTCGTCCTCGCGGACTTCAAGGGCGGTGCCACCTTCGCCGGCATGGCGGACCTGCCGCACGTCGCCGCGGTGATCACCAACCTCGCGGACGACCTGACCCTCGTGGACCGCATGGGCGACTCGATCCGCGGCGAGCTCAACCGCCGTCAGGAACTGCTCCGCCGGGCGGGCAACTTCGCCAACATCCATGACTACGAGAAGGCCCGCTCGGCCGGCGCCGCCCTGGAGCCCATCCCGTCCCTCGTCCTGGTCATCGACGAGTTCAGCGAACTCCTCACCGCCAAACCGGATTTCATCGACATGTTCGTCCAGATCGGCCGCATCGGCCGCTCCCTGGGCGTCCACCTGCTGCTCGCCTCGCAGCGCCTGGAGGAAGGCCGCCTGCGCGGTCTGGAGACCTACCTCTCGTACCGCATCGGACTGCGGACATTCTCCGAGGCCGAGTCGCGCGCCGCCCTCGGTGTGCCGGACGCGTACCACCTGCCGAACGTCCCGGGCTCGGGCTACCTGAAGTACGGCACCGACGAAACGGCCCGCTTCAAGGCGGCCTACGTGTCCGGCGCGCACCGGCCCGCCGCCGCCCGAGCCGCCATCACCGGGGACGGGCAACTGCCCGTGGACCGCCGTCCCGTGCCCTTCACCGCCGCCCCCGTGCCGGTGCACCACGTCCAGCCCGACCCCCGGGCCCAGGTACCGGACCCACGGGCGAGCGGGGATGACGCGCTGGCCGACACCGTGCTCGACGTCATCGTCCGCCGCCTCACCGGGCAGGGCCCGGCCGCACACCAGGTGTGGCTGCCCCCGCTGGACAACCCGCCGTCGCTGGACGCGCTGCTCCCGGGACTCGCCGCGGAGCAGGGCCGCGGCCTGACCCAGCCCGGCTACCAGGGCGCCGGCCGCCTCATCGTGCCGCTCGGTGTCGTCGACAAGCCCTTCGAACAGCGGCGCGACACGCTCTACCGGGACTTCTCCGGTGCCGCGGGCCATATGCAGATCGTCGGCGGCCCGCAGTCCGGCAAATCGACGCTGCTGCGGACGATCGTCGCCGCGTTCGCGTTGACACACACCCCGCACGAAGTCCAGTTCTACGGCCTCGACTTCGGCGGTGGCGGCATGTCGGCCGTCTCCGGACTGCCGCACGTCGGCGGGGTCGCCTCACGCCTGGACCCCGAACGGGTGCGCCGCACGGTCGCCGAGGTGTACGGCATCCTGACACGCCGCGAGGAGTACTTCCGCAGCGCCGGCATCGACTCCATCGCCACCTTCCGGAAGAAGCGTGCGCGCGGAGACATCGCGGTGGCGGACCAGCCGTGGGGCGACGTCTTCCTGGTCATCGACGGCTGGGGGAACTTCCGCACGGAGTACGAAGCCCTGGAGGCGGCCGTCCTCGACATCGCCGCGCGCGGCCTCGGCTACGGCATCCACCTGGTCCTCACCGCCTCCCGCGCCATGGAGGTCCGCGCCAACCTCAAGGACCTGCTGGGCAACCGCCTCGAACTGCGGCTAGGCGACCCCATGGACTCCGAACTGGACCGCAAGGCAGCCGGAAACGTCCCGACGGGTGTGCCCGGCCGGGGCGTCACTCCCGAAGCACTGCACTTCATGGCGGCCGTTCCCCGCATCGACGGCATCCACTCCGACGACAACCTGTCCGAGTCGACCGCCGCCATGAGCCGCGACGTGGACCGCCACTGGACAGCACCCGGCGCGCCGGCCGTCCGCCTCCTGCCGCGCCATCTGCCCCACGCGGACCTGCCCGCAGCCCTCGCGCAGCCGGACCTCGGCGTCGCCTTCGCCCTCGACGAGAACAACCTGGAACCCGTCTTCGTCAACTTCGAACGGGACCCCTTCTTCCTCGTCTTCGGCGAGAGCGAGTCCGGCAAGTCCAATCTGCTGCGCCTCCTCATCAAGCAGATCACCGATCTCCACGACGGCGACTCCTGCAAACTCTTCGTCATCGACAACCGCCGCTCGCTCCTGGACGCCGCCCCGGCATCCCACCTGGCCGAGTACGTGCCCATGTCCAACGTCATGGAGCACCACGTCGAGGCCCTGGCCGACCTCATGCGACGCCGCACACCCTCGCCCGACGTCACCGCCGAGCAGCTGCGGGCACGCAACTGGTGGAGCGGCCCGACGATCTACGTGGTCGTCGACGACTACGACCTGGTCTCGACGTCCGGCGGCAACCCCCTCGCCCCGCTCACGGAACTCCTCCCGTTCGCCCGCGATGTCGGCATCCGCTTCATCGTCGCCCGCAACACCGCAGGCGCCGGCCGCTCCTCGTACGAACCCTTCATGCAGCGGATCAAGGAGCTGGGCGCCCAGGGCGTCGTGCTCTCCGGCGATCCGAACGAGGGCGACATCCTGGGCAACGTACGCCCGCGTGCGATGCCGGCGGGGCGCGGCATCTTCGTCTCGCGCAAGCGGGGGAATCTGTTGGTGCAGACCGGGCTGGTGGCAGGGGAGGATCAGGGCTGACGCGCGGTCAGCCGGTCTCGACCGTCACCCGCACCCCGGCCCGCACCCCCCACCCCGCCATGGCCCCGGCCTCCGCCTCCAGCACATGCCGTGAGCGGAGGCGGGGCAGGCCCAGGCGGCCGGGTTTCATCGTGCGTACGGCGATGACGGTCAGGTTGCGGTCGAGATGGGCGACGTCGATGGGGATGCGCATGCGGAAGGTGTGTACGCCGCCCGCCGGGGTGAGGAGCATCGCTCCGTCGACGGCGTCGCGCCCCAGGAGGCCCTTCGTGCGGGCGCGGTACGACGACGCCACCTCCAGGGGGATCGCGACGTCGCCCCGCTCCCCGTGAATCGTCAGCGTTCCACGCCCGTCCCGCCATCGCCGCCCCATCTCGGGCACCTCCCGAAAATCCAGTTGTCCGCCGAGTGCTACCCGGGTAGGAAAGATCCCATGACCGCACTCGGCGCAGTCTTCCGTCCCCAACTCGCCCCCGAACGACTCCGATCCGTTGCCCGACTCGCCGACGAGACAGGCCTTGAGGAGCTGTGGCTCTGGGAGGACTGTTTCCGGGAGGGCGGGATTTCCACCGCCGCGGCTGCCCTCGCCTGGACCGAGCGGGTCAGGATCGGTATCGGGCTGCTGCCCGTCCCGCTGCGGAACGTCGCCATCGCCGCCATGGAGGCCGCCACCCTGTACCGGCTGTTCCCGGGCCGTCCGATCCTCGCCGTCGGGCACGGTGTGCAGGACTGGATGGCGCAGGTCGGGGCGCAGGCCGAGTCGCCGATGACCCTGCTGCGGGAGCATCTCGTCGCCCTGCGCGCCCTGCTCAACGGGGAGCGGGTGACCACCGAGGGCCGTTACGTCCGACTCGACGACGTCGCCCTCGACTGGCCGCCCGCCCAGCCGGTGCCCGTCATCGCCGGGGCTACCGGACCCCGCTCGCTGCGACTCGCCGGCGAGGCCGCCGACGGGACCCTGCTCACCGCCTCGACTCCGCCGGAGGGGGTACGGCGGGCACGGCAGCTCATCGAGGAAGGGCGGGAGTCGGCGGGACGCTCGGGCCCGGGTGCCGAGCCGCATCCGGTCGTCGTCTACCTCCTCACCGCCACCGGGCCCGACGGGGCCGCCCGCCTCAAGGCCGAGCTCGCCGCCGAAGGGCTCGGATCCGTGCCCGATCTCGGTGTCGCCGGGGACGCCGGTACGGTCGCGAAGGCCGTGCAGCGGCTCGCGGACGCCGGTGCCGACACGGTGGTACTTCAGCCGACGGGGGACGAGCCCGACCCGGAGGGGTTCGTGCGGTTCGCGGCCGAGGAAGTGCGGCCGTTGGTCCCGTAGGCCGTACGGCGACGGTCGGCTCGGGGGCGTTGTCAGTGGCTCCTGCCAGACTCACGCACATGACTGACGTACGCCTTCGAGACGTCCTCGACTCCGACCTCGAAACCTTTCTCGCCTACGAGCACGACCCGGAAGCCGTCCGGCGGTCGAGGTTCACACCCCGGCCGCGGGACGCCTTCATGACGCACTGGCGGACCCGCGTGCTCGGGAACGAGACGGGCCTCGTGCAGACCGTCCTTGTCGGGGAGGACATCGCCGGCAACATCGTGTCCTGGTGGGACGACGACCGCCGCTTCCTCGGCTACTGGCTCGGGCGGCCGTACTGGGGGAGGGGCATCGGCACCCAGGCCCTCGGCCTCTTCCTCGAACTCGAAAAGACCCGCCCCCTCCACGCCGACCCCTTCCACACCAACACCGCCTCCGTACGACTCCTCGAACGCCACGGCTTCCGGCGCGCCGACACCCTCCACCACGGGGACGACGGGGCAGGGGACGGGGGCGGGGGCGGGGATGGCGACGAGGATGGGTACGTACTACTTGTTCTCGGAGGTTGAGTTGAGCGGCACGGTGGCGGCACTGTGAACGAGCGATCCCGTCGCTTCGACGACCTCGTCGCCGAAGGCGTCGCCGTGCCCACCGAGGGGTGGGACTTCTCCTGGTTCGAGGGGCGTGCCACCGAGGCGCGGCCCTCCTGGGGATACGCCGCGTCCCTCGCCGAGCGGCTCTCCGGCGCCTCCGCCGCCCTCGACATCCAGACCGGGGGAGGAGAGGTACTCGACTTCGCCCTGCGCCGCGCCGAGCCGAAGGTCCCGCCCCTCACCGTCGCCACCGAGGGCCGGCCGCCGAACGTCGCCAAGGCCACCGCCCTCCTCCGCCCGCGCGGCGTCGCCGTCGTCGCCTCGCCCGAGGACGCCCCACTGCCCTTCGCCGACGGCGCCTTCGACCTGGTCGGCAGCCGGCACCCGGTCAGCCCGCACTGGTCCGAGATCGCCCGTGTCCTCCGGCCCGGCGGCGTCTACTTCGCCCAGCACGTCGGGCCGCGCAGCGTCTTCGAGCTCGTCGAGTACTTCCTCGGCCCCCTGCCGGAGGAGCAGAGCAACGCCCGCCACCCCGACCGCGAGCGCGCCGCCGCCGAGGCCGCCGGGCTCGACATCGTCGACCTGCGCGCCGAGCGGCTGCGCATCGAGTTCTACGACATCGCGGCCGTCGTCCACTTCCTGCGGAAGGTGGTGTGGATGGTCCCCGGCTTCACCGCCGAGGCGTACCGCCCACAGCTGCGCACCCTGCACGAGCAGATCCAGTCCGAGGGCCCCTTCATCGCACACAGCACCCGGCACCTTTTCGAGGCACGAAAGCCCGGCGCCTGAGCGATAGGCCGGGCCCCGCCCT
>JABFVM010000519.1 GCA_013362785.1 Streptomyces sp.
GGCCCGGAAGATGGGCGTTTTCGGTGAGCCGGTGCCGGAGCCGGAGGGAGCGTCGCGGTTCGAACGGCTGCTGGCGCTGACCGGCAGGGATCCGCACTGGCGGTAGGCCGGGTGGGGCGGGTAGGGCGGCAACGGCCCCCAGCCCGGGAATGGCCCCAGCCCGGGAATGGCCACCAGCCCGGGAATGGCCACCAGCTCGGGAATGGTCCCCACCCGACCTCCGTTCTCCAGGTATAGTTGAACCGTAAACCACCTGGAGGATGAGCCACCATGCAGTTCGGGATCTTCAGCGTCGGCGACGTCACGCCGGACCCCACCACGGGTCGTACGCCGACCGAGCGGGAGCGCATCAAGGCCATGGTCGCGATCGCGCTGAAGGCCGAGGAGGTCGGGCTCGATGTCTTCGCGACCGGTGAGCACCACAATCCGCCCTTCGTGCCGTCGTCGCCGACCACGATGCTCGGCTACATCGCGGCGCGGACCGAGCGGCTCGTGCTCTCCACCGCCACCACCCTCATCACCACCAACGACCCGGTGAAGATCGCCGAGGACTTCGCGATGCTCCAGCATCTGGCCGACGGCAGGGTCGACCTGATGATGGGGCGCGGCAACACCGGCCCGGTCTACCCCTGGTTCGGCCAGGACATCCGGCAGGGCATCAACCTCGCCGTCGAGAACTACGCCCTGCTCCACCGGCTGTGGCGCGAGGACGTCGTGAACTGGGAGGGGAAGTTCCGTACGCCGCTGGAGGGCTTCACCGCCACGCCCCGCCCGCTGGACGGCGTACCGCCCTTCGTGTGGCACGGCTCCATCCGCTCGCCGGAGATCGCCGAGCAGGCGGCCTACTACGGCGACGGCTTCTTCCACAACAACATCTTCTGGCCGGCCGACCACACCAGGCGGATGGTCGAGCTGTACCGGAAGCGGTACGCCCACTACGGGCACGGCACGCCCGAGCAGGCGATCGTCGGTCTGGGCGGGCACGTCTTCATGCGCCGGAACTCGCAGGACGCGATCCGCGAGTTCCGGCCGTACTTCGATGTCGCGCCGGTGTACGGGCACGGCCCGTCGCTGGAGGACTTCATGGAGCAGACGCCGCTGACCGTCGGCTCCCCGCAGCAGGTCATCGAGAAGACGCTGGGCTTCCGCGAGTACGCCGGTGACTACCAGCGCCAGCTGTTCCTGATGGACCACGCCGGGCTGCCGCTGAAGACCGTCCTGGAGCAGATCGACATGCTCGGCGAGGAGGTCGTGCCGGTGCTGCGCAAGGAGTTCGCGAACGGCCGTCCGGCCCACGTCCCCGAGGCCCCCACCCACGCTTCCCTCAAGGCCGCGCAGCGGGCGACGGCCGTATGAGGCTCGTTTCCGGCGGCCCTGTGACGGTGAGAGGCCAGTAAGAAGGGTGATCGTATGTGCCTCATCACGGCTCAACCGCCGGAGGCCTTGGCAGACTGACCCCGTGTCCCAGACTGTTCTCCTCGCCGAAGACGACCGCGCCATCCGCAACGCGCTGGAGCGCGCGCTGACCCTGGAGGGTTACCAGGTCACCGCGGTCGCCGACGGTGTCGAGGCGCTGGCCCAGGCCCATCGCACGCCGCCGGACGTGCTCGTGCTGGACGTGATGATGCCCGGCATCGACGGGCTCCAGGTCTGCCGGGTGCTGCGCGCCGAGGGCGACCGTACGCCGATCCTGATGCTGACGGCGCTCGTGGAGACCCAGGACCGGATCGCCGGCCTGGACGCGGGCGCCGACGACTACGTGGTGAAGCCCTTCGACGTCGAGGAGGTCTTCGCCCGGCTGCGCGCCCTGCTGCGCCGCACCAGCGAGGCGGGCGCCACCGCCCCCGTCGACGCACCGAAGCAGGCGGCCCCCGAGAGCCCCGGGGCGTCCGCCCGGCTGATCGAGGCGGCCGGGCTGCGGATGGACCCGCAGGCGCGGCGGGCCTGGCGGGGCGTGCGGGAGCTGGAGCTGACCCGGACCGAGTTCGAGCTGCTGGAACTGCTGGTGCGCAACGCCGGCATCGTCCTCGACCACGCCACCATCTACGACCGGATCTGGGGCTACGACTTCGGCCCCGGCTCCAAGAACCTCGCCGTCTACGTCGGCTACCTGCGCCGCAAGCTGGACCAGCCCGGCGCGCCGCAGCTGATCCACACGGTGCGCGGGGTGGGTTACGTGCTGCGGGAGGACTGAGTGGGCCCGGCCCGCCGTAGGCTCGGGCGCCTGCTGACCGGACGCCGCCGGAGCGGTCTCGGCACCACCTTCGCCGTGTCGTTCGCGGCCGTGACCGCCGCGGTGACCGTCCTGGTGGGTCTGCTGTCGTACACCGCCGCCGCCCGGCTGGTGCGGGTGGACCAGGAGTCCGTGTTCGACGAGGTCGTGCAGGACCTGCGGGGCGAGGTGCGGCAGCGGTCGATGAACCCGGAGGACTTCTCCTCCTCCGCGCCCGGCCACGATCTCGTACGGCCCGCTCGTACCGACGTCCAGGTGCTGGGCCCGGACGGCGCGGTCGTCGATCCGGGCAGCCCGGGGCTGCCGGTCACGTCCGAGGACCGGCGGATCGCGGCCGACGCGACGGCCGGGCGGATGGTCCAGCACAAGGACGTCGGTGTCGACAGCGACGTCTACCGCGTCGCGACCGTCGCGCTCGGCGGCGGGCGGGGCGCCGTGCAGGTGGCCCAGGAGTTCAGCGACACCGAGGATCTGCTGCGGGCGCTCCAGCAGCGGACCCTGGTGCTGATGGCCGCGGTGGTGACCCTCGCGGGACTCTTCGGCTGGTGGCTGGCCCGGCGCATCACCCGCCGCCTGGTCGTCCTCACCGCCGCCGCCGAGGACGTCGCCCGCACCCGCCGGCTCGGCATCCAGGTGCCGGTCACCGGCTATGACGAGGTCGGCCGCCTGGGCCGCGCCTTCGACCGCATGCTGGGCCGGCTGGCGCAGTCGGAGGAGGACCAGCGGCGGCTGGTGCAGGACGCGGGCCATGAACTGCGTACGCCTCTGACGTCCCTGCGCACGAACATCTCCCTGCTGCGCCGCATGGACGAACTCCCGCCCGCCACCCGCGACGAACTCGTGGCCGACCTGGGCCAGGAGGCACGCGAACTCACCGATCTCGTCAACGAGCTGGTCGACCTGGCGGCCGGGCAGTCCGACACCGAGCCGGTCCAGAAGGTGGACGTCGCCGACATCGCCGAGGAGGTGGCGGGCCTCGCCCGACGGCGCACCGGGCGGCGGATCCAGGTCCGCGCGAGCGGCGACACGACGGCGGAGGGCCGGCCGGGGATGCTCCAGCGCGCGGTGACCAACCTCGTGGAGAACGCGGCCAAGTTCGACCGCGACGGCACCGCACCGATCGAGATCAGCGTCGCGGGCCCGGCGCGGCCCGGCACGGTCCGGGTGGAGGTCCTCGACCGGGGGCCGGGCATCGCCGAGGACGACCTGATCCGCGTCTTCGACCGCTTCTACCGGGCCGCCGACGCGCGCTCGCTGCCCGGGTCGGGGCTGGGGCTGTCGATCGTGCGGGAGGTGGCCCTGTCGCACGGGGGCGCGCCGTTCGCCTTCCGGCGGGACGGAGGCGGGACGGTGATCGGGTTCACGGTCGGGGGCTCTGCCTGACCCGCTTCCCCCTCGCTAGCCTCTCGTTTCCCGCCGGGTATGAGTGCCTGCGGATGTGGCTCAGGGCTGAGGGCTTGAGGCTCGGGGCTCGGGGCTCGGGGCTCGGGGAGGAGCGTCATCGTGCTGAACGACGTGGAGGCGGCCGTCCTGGCGGAGATCGACGAGGCCGGGATCGGACGGACGCTGCTGGAACTGATCGCGGTGCCGAGCGTGACCGGGAGCGCGGCCGAGTCGGAGTTGCAGCATCTGCTGGCGGGACGGCTGGAGCGGCTCGGACTGGACGTCGACCTGTGGTCCATGGATCTGGAGGCGCTGCGCGCGGATCCCGGGTTCCCGGGGGCGGAGGCGGAGCGGGACGAGGCGTGGGGGCTGGCCGGGGTGACGCCGGACGGCGGGGACGGGCCCACGTTCGTCCTGCAGGGCCATGTGGATGTCGTACCGCCCGGTGATCCGGACGCGTGGGACGGCGATCCGTTCGTGCCGAGGGTGACCGGGGATGTCGTGCACGGGCGGGGCGCGTGCGACATGAAGGCCGGTCTGGTGGCCCACCTCGCCGCGCTCTCCGCGATACGGGCGGCCGGGGTGCGGCTGCGCGGCCGGGTCGGCGTGCACTTCGTGGTGGGGGAGGAGGACGGCGGTCTCGGCGCCTTCGGCACGCTGCGGCGCGGCTACCGGGGGGACGTCTGTGTGATCACCGAGCCGACGGGCGGTGCGCTGGTCACCGCGAACGCCGGGGCGCTGACCTTCCGTCTCGCCGTGCCCGGCAAGGCGGCGCACGGCAGTGCGCGGGATCAGGGGGTGAGCGCGTTCGACGCGTATCTGCCGTTGCACCGCGCCCTGGGGCGGCTGGAGGCCGAGCGTAACCGGGACCCGCATCCGCTGATGGCCGAGCACCCGATCCCGTACGCCCTGTCGGTGGGGACGGTCCGCGCCGGGGACTGGGCGAGCAGCGTGCCGGATCTGCTGGTCGCGGAGGGACGGCTGGGGGTGCGCCTGGGCGAGGATCCGGCTCGGGCGCGGGCCGCTTTCGAACGGTGCGTGGCGCAGGCGTGCGCCGACGACCCCTGGCTGCGCGGGCATCCGGCGGTGGTGACATGGCCGGGCGGGCGGTTCGCGAGCGGACGGTTGCCCGAGGGGCATCCGCTGCCGGGGGTGATGCGGGGCGCGTACGCCGACGCCGTGGGCGCCGCGGAGCTGCGGGAGTGCGGGGCGCCGTACGGGAGTGATCTGCGGCTGTACGCCGGAGCGGGGATCCCGACCCTGCAGTTCGGGCCGGGGGACATCCGGGTGGCGCACAGCGCGCGGGAGAGGGTGTCGGTCGCGGAGGTGGTGGGGGTGGCGCGGGCGCTGGCGGTGACGGTTCTGCGGACGGTCGGCACCAAGTGAGCCGGGGGGCTAGCCGCGGGTGAGGCGGGTGAGGGTGACGCCGTTGGGGAAGGCGGTGCGTTCGGCGACGTCGAAGGCGGTGGGGGTGAAGGCGCCGTCGAAGGCCGGGATTCCGGCGCCGGCGACCACCGGATAGTGCTTGATCACCAGTTCGTCGATCTCGGGCAGGAGGGCGCCGGCGAGCTTGCCGCCGCCGCAGAGCCAGATGCCCAGACCGGTGCCCTCCTCCCGCTTGAGCTCGCGGACGAGGGCGAGCGGGTCGCCCGGGACGACGGTGACGGCCGGGTCGACGTCGGGCTTGAGCGTGCTGGAGACCACGTACTGGCGCAGGTGTGCGTATGGGCTGGTGATGCCGTTGTCGAAGGCGGGACGGTAGGTGCCGAGGCCCATCACGACGGTGTCGAAGTGCCGGTTGGGTACGTCGGTGAGGCCGACGGCGGCGCGATAGGCGGTCGGGACGGTCTCGGGGTACAGCGTGTTGGCCCAGGCGCTGTAGGCCGCGCTCTGCTGTTCGTCGCCGGCGGGGAAGAAGTCGTACTCGCCGCCGGGGCCGGCGATGCGGCCGTCGAGCGAGACCGCGATGTAGTAAGTGAGCTTTCGCATCTCTGGTAACCCCATCTGTAGTACAGCCGTGGTTACAGTCGCAGTACATCCGTAGTACTCTCGCTGTAGTGGTTTGAAGGTAGTACTACAACTGGAGTGGTGTCAATGGTGCGACGGAACGACCAGCGGCGTGCCGCCCTCGTCGACGCGGCGATCGAGGTGCTGGCCAGGGAAGGCGCGCGGGGCCTGACCTTCCGGGCGGTGGACACCGAGGCCGCTGTGCCCGCCGGTACCGCGTCCAACTACTTCGCCAACCGGGACGACCTGTTCACCCAGGCCGGCGCCCGGGTCTATGAGCGGCTCCAGCCCGACGAGGCCACGATCGCCCGCCAGCGGACGGCCGGCCGTGACCGGGAGACGTACGCGGAACTGATGCGGGAACTCGTCGGCCGGGTGGCCGGCTTCCGCACCGGATACCTCGCGCTGCTCGAACTGCGCCTGGAGGCCACCCGCCGCCCCGAACTGCGCAAGGTCCTCACCGAGCGGGTCCGGGCCGACGTCGACGCCAACGTCGCCTACCACGAGGCCTCCGGCCTCCCCGGCGACGCCATGGCCGTCAAGCTGCTCATGCTGACCCTGAACTGGCTGATCGTCGAGCAGCTCACCCTGCCGGACGTCTTCACGGAGGCGGAGCGCGAGCAGCTGGTGGTGGCGGCGGTCGAGCGCATCGTGGCGCCGCAGCAGGGGGCCGAGACCGCTGAGTGAGTCACATGAGTGAGTCGCATAATCGGTTGCCTGTCGGCGAACGCGGTGGATGCAATGGCCGGCATGGTCATCCACAGCCTCCCCGTTCGTATCGGTGTGCTCGTTCCGCTGAGTCGGCCTGGCTGGGCCGAGGCGGGCCGGCACCTGCTCGCCGGTCTTGAGCTGGCCGTCGGTGATGTCAACGACGCCGGCGGGATCGACGGAAGGCCGCTGGAGCTGGTGGTCCGGGACACCGCGGCTGATCCGCAGCGGGCTGAGGCGGCCGTGGACGAACTGGCCCGCCTGGGCGTGGCCGCCGTGGCGGGGGAGTATCACAGCGTGGTCGCTCGCGCCGCGGCCACCAGGGCCGACGCCCTAGGCCTGCCGTTCCTCTGCTCGTCGGCGGTACTCGACGCGCTCACCGAACAGCCGACGCGATGGGTGGCGCGCCTCTCCCCGCCGCAGTCCCGCGGCTGGCAGACCTACGCGGACTACCTTCTCGGCGCGGGCCACAGCCGTATCGCCGTGGCAACCCAGCCGAGTGTCTACTGGGCATCCGGCGTCCGCATTCTCCGGGACCACCTCGCCGCACACGGCGGCACCGTCACCGAACTCGACACGCGCACTCCCGCTGCCCTGTGCGACGAACTCGTCGACCGTCGCGCCACAGCCCTCCTCCTTCTGGTCGGCCACCCGGAGCCGGCCGTGCCGATCGTCAGGTCCGTCCGCCGCGACCGGCGCCTCGCCCAGGTCATGATCGGTGCTCCGGCCGGGCAGCCGGAGTTCGCCGAATGGGCGACGCTGCTGGGCGCCGACGGCGCCGGGATCCCGTTCCTGCGCTACCTGCCCGAGCGCCTCGGCCCACTCGGTGCACGCGTGGAGACGGCCCTGCGCGAGCGGCTGGGCGAAGCGCCCTCCTTCGTGGCGTTCGAGGGCTACGACACGGTCGCCGTCCTCGCCGAAGTGCTGCGTTCGCACGGCACGGACCGGGCGCGCGCTGCCGAGTCCTGGCCGCATGTCGCGGTCGAGGGCACCCGCGGACAGGTCGAGTTCTCGCGCACACCGGGCATCAGCGTGTGGCAGTGGGCTCGCGCGCCGATCCAGGTCGTCGACCGGGATCCGGCAGAGCCCGACCGCTTTCGGATCCTGCACGCCGTCTGAGCCTCGGGGCGAGGCCCCGTCACGCTCCGACGAAGCGCACGGTGTCAACTCTTGACGGCCGCTGCGATCCGCTCAGCCGCCTGTGCGGGCGTGAGGTGCGTGGTGTCGACGACCTCGGCCTCGGCGTGCAGCCAGGTGCGGGCGGCCTCGGCGTAGGGCTCCAGGTGCTGGAGGCGGAACGGGGACTGGGGGCCGAGGACGGTGTCCCCCGCGATGCGCCCACGGAGGGTGTCCTGGTCGGCGTGCAGGACGAAGTGCCGTACCGGAATGGCGTGTTGGGCGAGTCCGGCGCTGATCTCGCGCCAGTACTCCTCGACCAGGACGGTCATGGGTACGACCAGAGTGCCGCCGGTGTAGTCGAGTACGCGGCGGGCCGTCTCGACGACAAGCGGGCGCCACGGCGGCCAGTGCTGGAAATTGCCCGTCCAGGGCAGCCCCGGCTTGATGTCCATGAGCGTCTCGCCGACCTTCTCGGCGTCGAACACCCGTGAATCCGGGATCAGCCGCTGCACGAGCGAACTGGTCGTCGTCTTGCCCGCGCCGTGGGTGCCGTTGAGCCATACGATCATGGGATCCGAGGCTAGCGCCAAAGGGCTATCCCAAGTAGCGGGTCCCGCATACGGCGCCGACGCTGGGAATCATGGCCAGCGCGCAGCCGATCGTGATCTACCCGCCTGCCGAGGACGGCGGCCGACGGGTCCGCGTCGACGACCGGTTCGTGGGGATGGCGTACGGGCTGCTCGATGTCGTCGAGTTCCTGCGGCTGGCGGGTCTGGAGGACGTGGACGACGACTGGGTACGGGCGTCCGCGTTGATCGAGTGGCGGGGCGGCGGGCCGGGCGTGTGGGAGGGCTGAGGGCGGACCTCAGGCCGGAGACGCCGTCGGCGACACCCGTGCGCGTTACTCACCGTGCGTGATCCACTACCAAATGCTTGGGTGGCGGTGAGGGGCGCCGTCCCTGGGTCCCTCTCCCGAGACGAGGAGAGATGCGCAGCATGAAGATCGCGAAGAGTTCCCTGACGCGTACGGCCGCCCCGGTCCTGGTCGTGGGTCTGTCCCTGGCCGCGTTCGCCGTGCCCGCGGCCCCCGCCTTCGCGCAGGGGACGCCCGGCTCCGTGGTGGACCGGGTCGGCGGCACCGTCCGGATTCTCGCCCGCGCCAACGTGGCGAACCACATGAGGGTCGGCCTGGCCCCCAACGGGCATCTGATCGTCGAGGACGACACGCACATCCAGGCGGGCCAGGGCTGCACGATCATGCCCGGCACCGACAACACCGCCGCCGACTGCGGTACCGCCACCGGATCCGGCGGGGTCACCCGTATCAACGCCGCGCTGGGCAACTTCGGGGACAGCTTCTTCTCCACGGCCCCCATCAACACCACCATCAACGCGGGCACCGGCGGCGACTTCATCCGCACCGGCTCCGGCAACGACACGATCGACCTCCGCGACGGCGTCATCGGCAACGACGCGGCCACCTGCGACGGCGGCGGCAACGACACGGTGGTCGGCAACCTCCGGGATGTGATCACCGCGGACTGCGAGCGACGGGTGAGGATCTAGTCCGGCGGTTGGGTGGACCGGCGGTTCGGCAGCCCCGCAGCCCGGCCGCCCGCCGGCCTGCCGGTGCGTCAGTCCGTCGTAGGCCGTGTGCGGCGGGCATACGCGCGTGCCGCTCGGGCGCGGTCGCCGCAGCGGGTGGAGCACCAGTGGCGGCGGCCGTGCCGGAGCAGGTAGCGGTTGCAGGGAGGGGAGCCGCAGGCCGTGAGGCGGTCGGCGTCGGGGGAGGTGAGCAGGTCGGCGGCGTCGGCGGCGAGGGTCGCCAGGGCGTGGTCGACGATCTCGGTGGTGGGGTGCGGGGACGCGCGGTAGGGGCCGTCCTTGTCGTCCCACCGGAGGAGCGGGGCCGTGGGCACCCTGGTCATCGCGTCGTTCACGGCGGCCAGGGCGGCGGGCAGGGCGGGCAGGGCCGCCACCCGGGAGTCGAACAGGGACCGGATCTGCTCGCGCAGCGAACGCAGCTGGGCGGCGCACATCTCCCGCATCCCGGCGTCCACCGGGGCGAGGTCCCGCTCGACGAGCCACTGGTTCGCCGCGGCCGGAGTGCCCAGGAGGTCGACGAACTGGCCGCCCGGCAGCGCGATCACGCTGTTGACGAGGGCGAGCGACGGGTACTGCTCGGCCCCCGGCGCGGGCGGGATCGGGGCCTCGGCGGTCTCCGGCACGGTCGCCATGACGGTCTCCTTCATGGCCCCATGGTAGGAACCCGGCGCGACTCGGGGTGTCGAACCGGGTTCCGGGAGGCGGCCGCGGCAGCCCAGGCCCCCGCACATGAACCAGGGCCTGTCCGGTCGGCGGGGAATGAACACCGGACAGGCCCTGGTGGACCGAAGGGGACGGCTGGGCCGAAGGGGGCGGCTGGGCCGAAGGG
>JABFVM010000380.1 GCA_013362785.1 Streptomyces sp.
CGTTCCGAGGCGGACCTCCTCGACATTCGCAACTTCGGTGCGAAGTCGATCGACGAGGTCAAGGCGAAGCTGGCCGGCATGGGCCTGGCCCTGAAGGACAGCCCGCCCGGATTCGACCCCACGGCCGCGGCGGATGCCTTCGGCGCGGACGACGATGCGGACGCCGGGTTCGTCGAGACCGAGCAGTACTAAGCGCTCCGCGGGGAGGCCGTACTGTGTCTGCGGGCCGGTTGTGGCTGGTCGCGCAGTTCCCCGCGCCCCTTCCGGGGCGCCCCTTCGGGGACGCCCCGGATCTCCGACAGACAACCGTCTGCTCGGATACTGACTTCGGTACCTGACACGGCCGGGGCAGATAACTAGGAGAAACGAAATGCCGAAGCCCACCAAGGGTGCCCGTCTGGGCGGCAGTGCCGCGCACGAGAAGCTGCTCCTCGCGAACCTCGCGAAGGCGCTCTTCGAGCACGGCCGTATCACCACCACCGAGGCGAAGGCCCGCCGTCTGCGGCCGTACGCCGAGCGTCTGGTGACCAAGGCGAAGAAGGGTGACCTTCACAACCGCCGTCAGGTGCTCCAGGTCATCACGGACAAGAGCGTCGTCCACACGCTCTTCACCGAGATCGGCCCGCGGTACGAGAACCGTCCGGGTGGTTACACCCGTATCACCAAGATCGGTAACCGTCGTGGCGACAACGCGCCCATGGCTGTCATCGAGCTGGTCGAGGCGCTGACGGTTGCGCAGGAGGCCACGGGCGAGGCTGAGGCCGCGACCAAGCGTGCCGCCAAGGACGCCGAGGTTTCCGAGGCCACGGTCGACACGACCAAGGCCGATGAGGCTGCTGAGGCTCCGGCCGAGGAGTCGAAGGACGCGTAAGCGTTCTGCGGGGTGCTGTTCGGTTGGCGGCTGCGGGTTCGTGGTGGCTGGTCGCGCAGTTCCCCGCGCCCCTGAAAACAGGGCGTTTGCGGGCCCGTTCCTTTCGAGGAGCGGGCCCGCTCTCTTGTTCCTGAGAGGATCTCCGCGTGAGTGATGAAGTAGAGCCCGGGTACGTTCGTGTGCGCCTTGATCTGTCCTATGACGGGGCCGAGTTCTCCGGCTGGGCCAAGCAGGCCGGTGGGCGGCGGACCGTGCAGGGGGAGATCGAGGAGGCGCTGCGGACCGTTACGCGGTCGGGCGGGGTGTCGTATGAGTTGACCGTGGCGGGGCGTACGGATGCCGGGGTGCATGCTCGGGGGCAGGTGGCGCATGTCGATCTGCCGGAGTCGGTGTGGCGTGAGCATCACGAGAAGCTGCTGAAGCGGCTTGCGGGGCGGCTGCCGAAGGATGTGCGGGTGTGGGCGCTCAGGGAGGCGCCCAGTGGGTTCAACGCGCGGTTCTCGGCGGTGTGGCGGCGGTACGCGTATCGCGTCACCGACAATCCCGGCGGGGTCGATCCGCTGCTGCGCAGTCACGTCCTGTGGCATGACTGGCCCCTTGATGTCGATGCCATGAACGAGGCCGCCGGGCGGCTGCTCGGGGAGCATGACTTCGCCGCCTACTGCAAGAAGCGGGAGGGGGCCACCACGATTCGTACGCTGCAGGAGCTGAGCCTGGTGCGGGGGGACGACGGGATCATCACCGCCACCGTTCGGGCCGACGCCTTCTGCCACAACATGGTGCGGTCGCTGATCGGGGCGTTGCTGTTCGTGGGGGACGGACACCGGCCCGCCGACTGGCCGGGCAAGGTGCTCGCCGCCGGGGTCAGGGACTCCGCCGTGCATGTCGTACGGCCTCATGGGCTGACCCTCGAAGAGGTGGGGTACCCCGCCGACGAGTTGCTCGCCGCTCGGAGTAAGGAAGCGCGAAACCGGCGAACCTTGCCCGGGACGTCCGGATGCGAAACCTGTTAGTTACCTGACATATCGCCGTAGATAGCGCCCGTGTAAGGACTTAACGGGCGTAAGCCCCGTGGTGCCCCTTACGGCCTTCTTACCTCTCGTATAACCTTTCGACGCTCAACCATTGGTTCGAGCCGCTCGGCCATTGTTCGAATGCTCGATCATCCGGCATGTCGACATGGGGAAGGCCGAGTGAGGGTGGGGGTATCAACGGGCCGTTTCCGGGCCCGGGGGTGGGTTTGGCATGAGTTCAGTTGGTCCTGCGCGGACTGGGGGGCGTCGTGCCGTGCGCCAGAACAACGGAGGCGGGCGGCGCAAGGCGGGACGGGGTGACGGGGCTCCGCTGGGGCTGCTGCCGTTGCCGCCGTCGGACAAGGAGAAGTACTCCTACGCCAGACGGCATCTGTGGATCCTGACGGTCAGTTCGCTGATCAGTTTCTGCTGCCTGGTGGTGAGCCAGTTCAAGCTGGCCCAGTCGACGCCGGTGCTGTGGATCTACACGCCGCTGCTGGTGTTCACGGTGCTGTACTACCTGGTGTCGCTGCGGGTGAACGGTTTCACCCGGGACTTCGACATCGCGCACCACAAGCGGCTGGTGCACGACTGGCGGCCCGAGGTGTATCCGACGGTCGACGTCTTCCTGCCGGTGTGCGGCGAGCCCATCGAGGTGCTGCACAACACCTGGCGGCATGTGCGCGAGATGGCCGACCGGTATCCCGGGGCCTGCGTTCCGTTCGTGCTCGATGACGGGGCCAGTCCCGAGCTGGCCGCCATGGCGCGCGACTTCGGGTTCCGCTACGGCACCCGGGAAAACCGCGGCTGGTTCAAGAAGGCCGGCAATCTGCACTTCGGGTTCGGGCAGTCCGACGGCCAGTACATCCTGATCCTGGACGCCGACTTCACCCCGCGCGCCGACCTGCTCCAGGAGCTGCTGCCGTACATGGAGGCGGACCCGCGCATCGGGATCGTCCAGTCGCCGCAGTACTTCCGGGTGCTGGACTCGCAGAACTGGATCGAGCGTGGCGCGGGCGCGGTGCAGGAGCTGTTCTACCGGTCCGTGCAGGTGTCGCGGCAGGGGAGCGACGGTGCGATCTGCGTCGGCAGCTGTGCGGTGTACCGGCGGGCGGCGCTGGAGACCAACGGCGGCACGACGCTGATCGAGCACTCCGAGGACGTGCACACCGGCTTCGACCTGCGCGGGCTCGGCTGGGATCTGCGGTATGTGCCGGTCGCGGTGTCGACGGGGGTGTGCCCGGACAGCGCGGGGGCCTTCTTCAACCAGCAGTACCGATGGTGCTCCGGCTCGATGAGCCTGCTCGGCAGCCGGAAGTTCTGGCAGGCGAAGATCAGGCTCTCCAGCCGCCTGTGCTACATGTCCGGCTTCTTCTACTACATCCACACGGCGCTGTTCACCTTCGCCGCCCCGGTCATCCCGATCGTGCTGCTGATCATGATGCCGGAGAAGCTCATGGTCGAGCATCTGGCGCTGGTGCTGCCCAGCATCCTCTACACCACGATCGTCTTCCCGATGTGGCACAAGGCGCCCTACCGCCTGGAGGCCTGGGCGGCCCGCATGATGTACGGCTGGGCGCATGTCTTCGCCATCTGGGACATCCTCCGCAAGAACCGCATGGGCTGGCAGCCCACCGGCTCCTCCGGCGCCAAGAAGAACAAGACCCGGCGCTTCTGGATCGGCATGTGGGTCTGGAGCGGCGGCACCGCGCTGATCTGGGTGGTGGGAGCGGTCTACCGGACGTTCACCATGGACGCCCCGGACTTCGCCCTGATCCTGTCCTCGGGCCTCTTCTACGCCCTTGTCGTGGCCCGGGTCCTGGTCCAGCCGCGTGAGAAGGCGGTGGCTGTCTGATGCGTACGTTCACCCGTGTCCGTACGGCGCTGGCGGCCTGTCTGCTCAGCGGTGTGCTCGCGCTCAGCGGCTGCTCGCTCCTCGGCGGCGACGAATCGGACGGCTCCTCGCAGAGCGGCCGGCAGGGCGAGGCCGGCACCGATGCCGGCGCGAGCCCCGCGGCCGACGTGCCCTACGACGTCGTACCCCTGCTGAAGCCCGGCAAGAAGTACTTCGGCGCCGCCGTCGAGGGCGCCCCGAACTCCATGAAGGGCGTCGACACGTACACGAGGATGGTCGGCAAGCAGCCGAACCTGATCGAGTACTACGCCGGGTGGGGCGACGGATTCGACGCCACCGGTGTGCGCAACGCCTGGCGTGAGGGCGCCATGACGCTGATGTCCTGGGAGCCCTTCGACACACCGGTCGCCGATATCGCGGGCGGCAAGTCGGACGCGTACATCAAGGAGTACGCGACGGCGGTCCGCAAGCTGAACCTGCCCGTGGTGATCTCCTTCGCCGACGAGTTCAACGGGCACTGGGAGAAGTGGGGCACGAAGGACGTGACCCCCGCGGACTACGTGGCCGCCTGGCGGCACATCCACCAGACCTTCATCGACGCCGGCGCCTCGAACGTCATCTGGGCCTGGTCGCCCAACATCGTCAACCCGGTCAAGAGCGTCAAGCTCAAGCCGTACTACCCGGGCGACGCCTACGTCGACTGGGTGGGGCTGATCGGCTACTGGACGATCGAGGAGGACAGCGCCTTCGACAGCGTCTTCGGGCCGACCCGGGACCAGGTCCGCACCTTCACCAAGAAGCCGATGATCCTGCTGGAGACGGCCGCGATGGCCGGTGAGCGGCGGCGCGCGGACATCCGCAGTCTGTTCGCGGGCGTCCAGGCGGACGACGACATGCTCGGCTTCGTCTGGTTCAACCACAAAAAGCGTGCCGACTGGCGACTGGAGGCGAGCCCGCTGGCGCTGAAGGAGTTCAAGCGCCTGGCCGCCGACGACAGCTTCGGCTTCGACGTACGGAAGCCGTGATGACCTCCCGACACGACCACTACACGCCTCAGCCCTACGATCCGTACGCCGAGGAGGAGTCGGCCTCCGGCTGGTTCAACTCCAACGGACAGTATGGGCACCAGCAGGAGCAGTACCAGGAGTCCTACCAGGAGTCCTACCCGGGGCAGATCCCGTCGCAGCCGCACGGCCAGCACGAGGACCAGCCGACGTACGCGCTGCGCACGGTGCAGTACCAGCAGGTGCCGGACGAGCCCGAGTACCACATCCCCGAAACGCCGGAAGCCGGCTGGGAGATGGCGGCGAGCAGACGGCGGGCCTGGGTCAGCCGGATCGTGCTGCTGTGCATCATGGCCATCCAGGCGGCGCTGTCGCTGCGGCTGTCCAACACCGCCTTCCAGGACGAGGCGCTGTACCTGGCGGCCGGCCACGCCGAGCTGGACCACCTGCTCGACGGCACCGAGCTGCCCCGCGACTACGCCGCGTACTTCTCCGGCTCGCCACAGCTCTATCCGGTGCTGGCCGCGCTCGTGGACGCGAAGTTCGGGCTCGCCGGGGCGCGGACCCTGAGCCTGTTCTTCATGCTCTGCACGACCGGGCTGCTGTACTCGTTCTCGCGGCGCCTGTTCAACGAGCGGGCCGCGCTGGCCGCCGCCGCGCTGTTCGCGGTGCTCCAGTCCACCGTCGTCATGGGCTATTTCGCCACCTACGACGCGGCCGCGGTGTTCCTGCTGGCCCTGGCCACCTGGATCGTCGTCCGCACCGACCGGGCGCCCGTGATCGCCGTGCTGCTGGCCGCGCCCGTCGGGGTGCTGGCCGTCGGGGTGAAGTACGCGTCGGCGCTGTATCTGCCGACCATCGTCGTGCTCGCGCTGCTGACCGCGTGGCCGCACAAGGGCGGCAGGGCCGTCGTACGGATGGTGCTGCTCGCGCTCGGCATCGGCGGACTGCTGGCGGCGGGGGTGTACGCCACCGACCTGATGGCCGGTGTCCGGCAGACCACCACCGACCGGGCCCACGGCACCGACACCACCGAGTTCCTGCTGGAGCAGACCGTCAAATGGGGCGGGCTGATGTTCCTGGCCGCCGTCGGCGGTGCCGTCTCCTATGTGCGTCGCAGCCGTATGAACGAGTCGCCGCTGGCCCTGCGCCTCGGCAACCCCGGCTGGCGCTGGCGGGCCCTGCTCGGCCTGGTGCTGTGCGGCACGGCCGTGCTGGCACCGGCGTACCAGATCCATCTGGGGACCGTGGTCTCGCTGTTCAAGCACGTCGGCTTCGGGCTGCTCTTCGCGGCGCCGATGGCCGGTGTGGGGGTGACCCGTCTGGTGGGTGCGCACTTCCGCTATCCGCAGCTCGGCATCATGCTCTGGACGGCGGTGCTGTGCCTCGGCATTCAGCAGGCGGACCGGCGCTTCGACATCTGGCCCGACTCCACGAAGATGATCAACGCCATCGAGCCGCATGTGGACCGCAAGGGCAACTACCTCGCTTCGACGCCCGAGGTGCCCGTCTACTACCTGTACGACCAGTCCGGCCACGGTCAGTGGCACAGCCTCTTCGGCATGGAGTACAAGGACGCGAAGGGCAAGTACTACGGCGGCGACGAGGCCTACAAGGCCGCGGTCAAGGACGGCGACTTCGACCTGATCGTGCTCGACGGGCTCACCAACCCGAGGGTGGACGACATCGTCGCCGGCGCCGTCCAGGGCAATTCGCACTACCGGCTGCTGGCCGAGATCCCGTTCCGCAACGCGAACGGCACGAGCGAGTACCGCATCTGGATCAAGACCTCCTGAGCGCATCCGCGCTGAGGTGCCCTGGGGAGGGAAAGAGAAAGCCATGACGGAACTCGACGGGTACGACAGACACCCGGGCGTCCCGGTCACCGTGGTGATGCCGACGTACAACGAGGCCGCGAACCTGCCGCGGATGGCCGAGCTGGTGCTCGGGCTGCCCATCGACGGGCTGCACCTGAAGATCGTCGACGACTCCAGTCCGGACGGCACCGGGCGGATCGCCGAGGAGCTGGCCGAGAAGTACAACGCCGACCAGAGCGCCGGGCGGCGCCGGATGAGCGTGCTGCACCGGACCGAGAAGGACGGTCTGGGGCGGGCGTACGTCGCGGGCATGAGCGCCGCGCTGGAGGAGGGGGCCGCGTACGTCGTTCAGATGGACGCCGACGGCAGCCACCCGGTGGAGGCGGTGCCGCGGATGCTGGGGACGGCGGTGGCCTCGGGGGCGGGCCTCGTCATCGGCAGCCGGTATGTCGAGGGCGGCTCGCTCGACGAGGACTGGGGTGTGCACCGGGTCCTGCTGTCCCGGTTCGCCAACCGCTACGCCCGGGCCGTGCTCGGCACGGAGATCCGGGACATCACGGCCGGGTTCAACCTGTGGTCGGCGGCGACGCTGCGGGACCTCGACCTGGGCACTCTGGACAGCGCCGGGTACAGCTTCCAGGTCGAGCTGAAGTACAAGGCCGTGCGGGCCGGATGCAGCGCGGTGGAGATCCCGATCCGGTTCGAGGAGCGGACCGAGGGTGTGTCGAAGATGACACTGAGGACGCAGTTGGAGTCGGCGGTCGTGCCGATTCGGCTGCGTCTGAAGCACCGGGCCTGAAGCCGAGGTGAATCGGGGGCGGCGGCCGACTGTTCGTCGGCCGCCGCTGCTTGCTCGCTGTCCGTTACTCGCTGCCCGTTACTCGTTGGCCGCGGCCGACGCCTGGACCTCGCCCCGCTTGTAGAGCTGGCTGCGGGCGAAGTCCTTCAGGTTGTTGCTGACCCGGTAGGCCGCCGTGTCCTTCTCCGTCATGTCCTTGCCGTTGGTGAAGCCGGTGATGGTGAAGTAGACGTAACGGCCGTAGGCGTTGGCGGTCGAGAGGCAGACGGCGGACGTGCAGAAGTCCTTGATGCCCTTGCCCGAGAGTGACCTGGTGCTGTCCTTCTGGGTGTTGACCTTGCCGTTGACCTTGGCGGCCTGCGCCGCGGTGTCGAACACGGCCACGCCGACCGTCGCCGCGGTGCCGCCCGTGGCGTACGAGACGCGCAGGAAGCGGGTGCAGCCGTTGTCGGTGACGATCTTCGGGAGCCCGCCCGCGGTGACCGCGGAGCAGCTCTTCGTGTCGTCCGTCGCGCCCTTCTTGTACACCGTGTCGCCCACGGTCAGCTGGGTGCCCGGGAAGAGGAGCTGGGCGCCGAGCGGGGCGGTGTCCTTGGCCTTGCTGGAGATGAAGTCCACCGGGTTCAGCGGCGGCGGAGCGCTCGTCGACTCGAACGACGGGGCCGGGCCGGTGGTCTGACCCGGCAGGTTCGAGTTGCCGGGGACGCCGGCGGCCGGCTTGTTCGGGTCGGGGTCGCTGTTCGCGGACACCACGGCCACGGCGACGGCGGCGCCGATCGCGACGGTGGCCAGCGCGCCGCCGCCGATGAACAGCAGCCGGCGCCGTTTGTTGCGCGTCTCGGACGCCTCGGCGAGGGCGGCCCAGTCCGGGGTCTCGTCGGCGCCGCCGTTCCACGGCTGCTGGGAATGCGGTTTCCAGGGATCCCACTGGGACTGGGGTTCCCCCTGCTGCCCGTAGCTCATGGGGCGCATCTTAGACGGGTCGCGGGTGTGCCGCTCCGCCCCAAGAAGCCCATGGGCCCCTAGCGTTCAGTTGATGAGCGAGCACAAAAGCGACATCTCCGGGTGGTTGGTGCGGCGGGCGACCTGGCATCTGTGGGTGGTGGTCGTGGCTGTGCTGGGGGCGCTCGCGGGGCGCAGCGCGCGTGTGACCTCGGACGGAGGGATGGACAACGCCATCGTCGTGCGGGCGGCGCGGATCTGGTTGGCGGGGGGTTCGCCGTATGACGACCCCCACTTCCTCTATCTGCCGAGTGCGGTGCTCGCGGCGGTCCCTCAGGTGCTGGTTCCGCCGGGGGTGCTGGGTGTGCTGGTGCCGGTGGGGGTGGTCGGGTGTCTGGTGGGGGGCTGGGTCTGCGCGCTGCGGCTGCACGGTGTGGCCTTGCGCAGCCGTTTCGCGGCCCTGGGTCTGATCGGGCTGGCGGCCGGGTTCGCGCCGTTCGCGCACCTTGTTCTGCTGGGGAACTGGACGGCTACGGCCGTGCTCGCCCTGCCGTTGGGGCTGTTGCTGGCCGGCCGGGGGCGGTGGGTGGCGGCGGGGACGGTGTTCGGTGCGGCGGTCGCGTTGAAGCCGTTGCTGGCGCCGGTGGGGTTGCTGTTCGTGTTCGCGCGGCGGTGGCGGGGGGCGGGGGCGATGGTCGCGGTGCCGGTGGTGGCGTCCGTGGGGGCGGCGCTCGTGCTGCCCGATCCCGCGGGGTTTCTCACCCGGACGCTGCCGTTTCTGTTGCGGGGGGACGACGGGTTCGTACGGCTCTATGAGGCGTCGCCGGTCGCGGTGCTGCCGCGGGTAGGGGTGCCGGTGGCCGTGGCCGGGGGGATCGGCGTGGTCGCCGCGGCGGTGGGGGTGGGGTGTGCGTATCTGCGGTGGCGGCGTGGGGATGGCGGGCCGCTGAGGCTTTCGGAGACCGCGGCGATGCTGATGCTCTCGGCGTTCCTGGTCTCCAGGCCGTCGTACGACCACTATCTGCTGGTTGTCGTGCCTGTGCTGGTGGCCGGGCTGCCGAGGGAGGGGGCCGTTGCCCGGGGGGTGTGGTTCTGGCTGGCGCTGGTTCCGCAGCTTCCCGGGGTGAGCTGGCCCTATCTGGAGGCGGTGGAGCGGAGGGCATTTCGGGATGCCGTGACGTTGTGTGGTCTGGCGGTGACGGTTGCCGTTCATTGCCTCCGGTCCGCCGGGATTCTTTCGCCCCCGCCGCCCCTACCCGTCCCATCCTCCAGGGGCGCCGCCCCTTCGACCCCGTCCCAGGGGGCTCCGCCCCCTGGACCCCCGCTCCTCAAACGCCGGAGGGGCTGAGTTTCAGCAAACGCCGGAGGGGCTGAGTTTCAGCAAACGCCGGAGGGGCTGAGTTTTAGGGTCCCGGCGACCCGTTTTGACCCGGCCCTGGCGCCGCAGGTATCCTGCGTGTTCGTTGTGTATTGGCTTGCTCATTCTCACGGGAGCGGCCTCTACCTAGGTTCCCTGGAGCAGTTACCAGTGGGCGGCATACGGGCAGCGTCCCCGGCATTGTCGTCCCCAGCTGCACGATCG
>JABFVM010000403.1 GCA_013362785.1 Streptomyces sp.
GAGGTCATCGCCGAGGACACCGGCCTCTCGCGCGCGGAGTCGATGCTGCTGGCCTCCGGCCTCGGCGGCCTCGCCCAGGTCGTGGCCCGTTCCTGGCTGCACAGCGACCGCAGCGTTCCGCGCGACCAGGCGGTGCAGCTGCTGACGTCCCTGGCGTGGCGCGGCATCGCGGGCTTCCCGCTGCACGGCTCCGAGCACCACTGAGCCCTACGGAGCTCTGAGGACGCGCACGCGCGTGTGCGGGGCGTTTGTTCCCGTCCGCTGTTCGCTCCTGGCGTTCTCGGGCGGCGGGTGTACGTCCCCTCACCGGGCTAATGTGTGCTGGGTACGGCGCGGAAGGACGCGCACTTCACTGACCGTCGGAGGGACATAGCCGTGGAGGTCAAGATCGGCGTGCAGCACGCGCCGCGCGAGATCGTTCTGGAGAGCGGTCAGAGTGCCGAAGAGGTCGAGCGGGCGGTGTCCGAGGCGCTGGCCGGCAAGTCTCAGCTGCTGACCCTCGTGGACGAGCACGGCCGCAAGGTCCTGGTCCCGGCCGACCGTCTCGCGTACGTCGAGCTCGGTGAGCCGGCCCCGCGCAAGGTGGGCTTCGGCGCGCTGTAACAAGGCGTCGGCAGACAGGTATGACGGAAGAGGGGCCCTGCGACCGTGGTCGTGGGGCCCCTCTTCCGTTGCTCCACGGATGGCGCACAAGTCGATCACAGAGGAGGATTGCATTCCGCAGGTCAGGGGTATGACGGGCTACGACCGATTCGAGCAGACCGGCCATGTGGGAGGGACCCCGACATGCTCCTGGAAGCGCTCAGCTCCGCGATCCTCGGCCTGGCCCTGGCCTTGGCCGCCGCCCACCGGCTGCCGCACCGCCTGCCCGCCCGCTCGCTGGTCCTGCCGACAGGTGTCGCCGGAGCCCTCTTCGGCGCCTTCGTCACGCACACCGCGCTCGACTTCGGCAACCTCTTCGTGATCCTTCTCGGCGCGGCCGCCGTCTCCGCCGCCTCCCTCTCCCTGCTGGTACGCCCGGCGGGAAGACTCCGCCGTCACTCGGCGACCGCGTAGACCCAGAGAACGACCGGCCGCCGGAATCCTGACGCCGTCCCGGCACGAGTCGGCGCACCAGACGGCACCTGCCAGCACCTTCTGGCACCTGCTGGCACCTGCTGGCACCTGCTGGCTGCCGAAGCGGAGGGCGACCTGAGGGCCGCAGGCCCAGTGCGGGACGGCGGCCCCAGTGCGGAACAGCAGGGGCGGGTGACGAGTGACGGGTGGCGCGAAACCTACGCCGCAAGCCCCAGCGCAGCCATCCGCTTCGTGTGAGCCTCGGTGATCCGCGAGAACATCTTCCCGACCTCCGCGAGATCGAACCCGTCCGCGACCCCGCCCACGAGCATCGTGGACAGCGCGTCCCGGTCGGCGACCACCCGCTGCGACTGCGAGAGCGCCTCCCCCATCAGCCGCCGGGCCCACAGCGCGAGCCGCCCGCCCACACGGGGATCGGCGTCAATGGCCGCCCGCACCTTCTCCACGGCGAACGACGCGTGACCCGTGTCGTCGAGCACGGCGAGCACCAGCCCGCGCGAGTCCGAGTCGAGCCGAGCCGCGACCTCCCGGTAGAAGTCACTGGCGATCGAGTCGCCGACGTACGCCTTGACAAGCCCCTCCAGCCAGTCCGACGGCGCGGTCTGCCGGTGGAACCCGTCCAGGGCGGCGACGAACGGCTCCATGGCCTCCGTCGGCTCGGCGCCGATCTCCGTCAGCCGGTCCCGCAGCTTCTCGTAGTGGTGGAACTCGGCCGACGCCATCTTGGCCAGCTCCGCCTTGTCCGCCAGCGTCGGCGCCAGCTTGGCGTCCTCCGCCAGCCGCTCGAACGCCGCCAGCTCCCCGTAGGCCAGCGCGCCGAGCAGGTCCACGACAGCGGCCCGGTACTGCGGATCGGCGGAGGCCTGCGCCCAGTCCTGGGCGGCGACCCCGGTGTGCTCGACGGTGGTGTCAGTGGTGTCGGAGGCGTCAGAGGTGTTGTCAGGCGTCGTCATGAAGCGCACAATAGCCCGCTCGCCGCGTCCCGGAAGTCCCTGGTCAATCACTGTGACGACGACTACGTGACCAATTCGGCCATCGCATGTGCGCGTTTCCGGGGTATGGTGGTAATGCGCCCGCTGAGTATTCAGACGTACTCGACGGGCCGCACGTTATGAGGATGCCCGGTCGGTGGCCCGATCGGCTCCGACCCGACAGCCCTCCCCGGCCGTACGGCACTGTG
>JABFVM010000245.1 GCA_013362785.1 Streptomyces sp.
CCTGCGCATCCTCGGCGGCCACGGCGACTGGCACGGCGAGTCCCAGACCCGCCTCGGCCTGGTCCGCGCCCTGCGCCTGCTCGGCCGTACCGACCGCGCGGGGCACGAGTGCGCCGACCTGCTGAGCCGGGCCGAGGCCCGCGCCGACCGCTACACCGGCGGCCTGGCCCGGCACCAGCGCGGTCTGCTGCTGCGGGACGCGGGCCGTATCCAGGAGGCGTACGCGGAGTGGCGCACCGCTCTCGACGCCCTGGACGGCACGGACGCGAAGGAAGTCGTCCAGGAGTTGGGGGAGTTGCTGGCCGCGGCCGACGTACGGTGATCACTTCGCGTCGGCATAGCACTCCACCACCGCGGTCGTGAACGGGAACCGCACCGGCGTCTCCCCGAACGTCAGCCGCCCGGCCAGGTCCGCAGCATCCCGGATCGCCGTCACGACCGCCGCGGCCTCCTCCTCGGGACAGTGCACGATCACCTCGTCGTGCTGGAAGAAGACCAGTTCCGCCGCCATGTCCGCACAGGACCGCCGCAGTGCCGCGAGCAGCAGCAGGGCCCAGTCGGCGGCGCTGCCCTGCACGACGAAGTTGCGGGCGAAGCGGCCCCGGGCGCGGGCGTTGGTGGAGGCGTAGCCCGGCACCCACTCCTGCGACCCGGAACCCTCGCTCGGCCCGTCCTCCGCCACCGGCACCGGAATGCCCGCCTCCTCGGCCGCGTCGTCGGACGCCCCGGCCGCCGGGGGACACGTCCGCCCCAGCCAGGTCCGCACGAGCCGCCCCTCCTCCCCGGCCCGCGCCGCCTCGTCGACGTACGCCACCGCCTTGGGGAAGCGGCGTCTGAGCGCGGCGAGGTTCTTCAGTCCGTCGCCGGAGGTCTGGCCGTAGACCGCGCCCAGCACGGCGAGCTTGGCCTGGCCGCGGTCTCCGGAGAAGGCGCGGTCGGAGACGGACTGGTAGAGGTCGGTCTCCCGCCCGGCCACCTCCATCAGCCCGGGGTCACGGGAGATCGCGGCGAGCACCCGCGGCTCCATCTGGTCGGCGTCGGCCACGACGAGCCGCCAGCCGGGGTCGGCGACCACGGCACGCCGGATGACCTTGGGGATCTGCAGCGCGCCCCCGCCGTTGGTCACCCACCGTCCGGTGACCGTCCCGCCCGCGAGGAACTCCGGCCGGAACCGCCCCTCCCGCACCCAGTCCTGCAGCCAGGACCAGCCGTGGGCGACCCAGATCCGGTACAGCTTCTTGTACTCGACCAGCGGTTTCACGGCCGGATGGTCGAGGGACTCGATCTCCCAGCGGCGGGTCGATCTGACCTTGATCCCGGCCTGTGTGAAGGCCTTGATCACATCGGCCGGCAGATCGGGCCGCACCCGGCGCCCGAACGCGGCCGACACCTCGTCGGCCAGCTCGGCCAGCCGCCGCGGCTCCCCGCCCCCGGCATAGCGCTCGCCGAGCAGTTCGTGCAGCACCCGGCGGTGCACCTCGGCGCTCCACGGCAGCCCGGCCCGGTTCATCTCGGCGGCGACGAGCATCCCCGCCGACTCGGCCGCCGTCAGCAGCCGCATCCGCTCCGGGTGCGCGGTCCTGTCGTGCCGGCGCTGCTGGTCGGCGTACACCTCCACCAGGTCGGCGAGCGGCAGTCGGACCGCCTGTGGCTCGAAGAGGGAGGACTGCGAGCCCGGTTCGGCCGCGCGCTGGGGCGGATCGGGCGGCACGATGCCGCCACGCAGCCGGGCGAGCGCCGCCGCGGCCGATCTCGGCTCGCCGTACCGCCCCTCGTGGCCGAGCAGAAGCGTCTCGGCGGCCTCGATGTCGTAGCACCGCTCCACTCGCACCCCCGTGGCGAGCAGCCGCGGATAGACCTCGGCGGTGGACCGCCACACCCACCGCGCGACCTCCGGACGTCCCCGCACGGCCTCGGCGGCGTCCGCCGCCCACCGCACCGGCCCGGCGAGCAGCCCGTCCGGACCGAGGGGGGCGCTGTGCACGCCACCGTCCTCGGCCGGAGCGAGTGCCCACCGGTCGGTCATGCCGCGAGTGTGGCACCCGGGTCTGACAACGGGGTGTCGCCGGCGCATCAGCCCTGGCCCTCAGCCCTGGCCCTCAGCCCTGGCCCTCAGCCCTGGCCCTCAGCCCTGGCCCTCAGCCCCGGCCCCCAGCCCCGGCCCCCAGCCCTGGCCTCAGCCCTGGCCTCAGCCCTGGCCCTCAGTTCTGGTCCTCCTCGAAGGTCACCTTGAGCGTGTCGAGGATCGAGAC
>JABFVM010000131.1 GCA_013362785.1 Streptomyces sp.
CCCGTCGACCTGCACACCGACGCCACCGACCCGGCCCGGCTGTCCCGTCTCGCCGCGATGGCCGGCGGACTGCGCCCCGGCGTGACGCTCGGCCCGTGCGGCGGCCTGGGGCGCCTGCCGGCCCAGGCGGCCTCCCGGACGGCGGACCAGCTCGCGGCGGCCGGGGTGACGGTGGTGTGCCTGCCGCAGGGCGGCTGCGGGGGCGCGGAACGGCGGGCCACGGCACCTGTACGACTGCTGCGCGCGGCCGGCGTACGGGTCGCGGCCGGAAGCGGCGCCCTGCGGGACGTGTCGAACCCGGTGGGACGCGGGGACCCGCTGGAGGCCGCCTACTTGCTCGCCTCACGCCACGGACTGCGCCCAGAGGACGCCTACGACGCCGTGAGCACGTCGGCGCGTGCGGTGCTGGGGCTGCCCGAGGTGCGGGTGGAGGCGGGCTTCCCCGCCGAGTTGCTGGCGGTGCGCGGGGACCGGCTGGCGGGGGTGCTGTCGCTCGCGTACAGCCGCATCGTGGTGCACCGGGGGCGCGTGGTGGCACGGACGAGCGCGGTGCGGGAGTACTGCAACTCGGCTGTGGCGGCGGAGTTGGGGCTGCCGCGGCAGGGGCGGGGAGAGTTGTCCTGAAGGGGCGGGGCGGCCGGGGTGGGCGGGCGCACGCGATCGACTTGTGCGCCGGGGTGAGCGCCCAGTTGCGTGCGCCCGGCGCGAGTTCGGAACGGTGACGCTCACAGCCCGCCCGCTCGACGCCCGCACAGGTGGTGCGCGCCCCCGGAGGCGTGGGGCGTGACTGAAGTCGTGCGGCGGATGCGGCCGTCCGGGCGTACGGTCGAAGACATGCGCATTGTCATCGCTGGTGGTCATGGTCAGATCGCGCTGCGGCTGGAGAGGCTGCTCGCCGCACGCGGGGACGAGGTCGCGGGGATCATCCGCAAGGCGGACCAAGCCGACGACCTACGGGACGCCGGAGCCGAACCCGTCCTGCTGGACCTGGAGTCGGCCTCGGTCGAGGAGGTCGCGGCACGGTTGCAGGGTGCGGACGCGGCCGTGTTCGCGGCCGGCGCGGGCCCCGGCAGCGGGACCGGCCGCAAGGACACGGTGGACAAGGGGGCGGCGGTCCTGTTCGCGGACGCGGCGGTCCGGGCGGGCGTACGGCGCTTCGTGGTCGTGTCGTCGATGGGCGCGGACCCGCAGCACGAGGGCAGCGAGATCTTCGACGTCTATCTGCGCGCCAAGGGCGCGGCCGACGCATACGTCCGCGGCCTGGACGCCCTGGACTGGACGATCCTGCGCCCCGGCATGCTGACGAACGACGCCGGAACCGGCCAGGTACGCCTGGAGGCCCGCACCGGCCGCGGCCCCATCCCGCGCGACGACGTGGCCGCCGTACTCGCGGAGTTGCTCGACACCCCGGCGACGGCCGGCCTGACGCTCGAACTGATCAGCGGGTCCGCTCCGGTGTCGGTGGCGGTGAAGTCGGTGGCGGGGAACTGAAGTTGGGCGCCGAGGGGGTTCCCGCCGCCCAGGAGGCGCTGTTGCGGCGCATGTACGAGGTCTTCTCCACGGACGAGCGGGAGACCTTCATGCAACGGTGCCTCGCGCCCGACGTGGACTGGCCGAACGTCCTGGACGGAGCCCGGCTGCACGGACGCGACGCGGTACGGGCCTACTGGGCCCGGCAGTTCGCCGCCGGGCATCCCCTCGTACGACTGGAGGCTCTGCGCCGGGACGAGGACGGCGAGGCGGTCGTGGCGACCGTACGGCCGGGGATGCGTGACGCGTCGGGCGACCGGTGGGCGGAGGAGACGGTCGAGCATGTGTACCGGTTCGACGGGGACGGGCTGGTGACGCGGATGGATGTGCGGGCGGGCGGCTAGGGACGGGCCTTCGAGAGGCTCAGGGCGGGCTCGGGCCGGTGAGGCTCGGTGGCTGTTCGATGCGGCCCGATGCGGCTCGGTGGCTGTTCGATGCGGCCCGATGCGGCTCGGTTGGCGGCTCGATGCGGCCGGCTGGGCGGCTCGGTCGGCTTTCGGAGCTTCAGAACAGCGGGAGCTGCCCGGGGAACTCGGGCACGACGTACCCGTCCAGGGCGGGCTGCGCGGCCCCGAGTTGCGCCTGGCGCCGGGATCCGGGACACGACACGAGCTCCCCGTGCTCTCGCGCGCCGGGCGGATCGTGCCGCGCGAACCGACCGGCGACGACGGCGATCTCACGACGGCACTCGGGGCAGCTTCTGCGACGCGTGGTCATGTGGCCAGTGTGCCCCGGGCCGGGAGATGGAACGCGAAACCCCCCTCCGGTCCCCAGGAGGGAACTCCCTTGCGCCAGAAGCCGTCTCCCTTACGAATCCCTTGTGTCGAGCATTTGACACAAGATCCCAGCCGGGCCATCTTGTACCCACTATTTGATACAAGATGATCTGGGGGGATCTCCGTATGCTCGACACCGTCCCGCTCCAGTCCCGGCTCCTCGACCACGCCGACCACTACGCCCGCTGGTCCGGTCTGGCCATCGGTATCGTCGTCGCACAGCAACTGGTCACGATGGAGAGCGGCGACATCACGCTGCCCCTCGTGTTCGCCATCACCGCTTTCGGCCTGTGCGCGGTGGGCGGTGTCCTGCTCGGAGACGCCCTGACCCTGCGTCCCCAGGAAGCCGTACGCACCGCGAGTCTCGCCCCGCGGCTGGTCCGGGACCAAGTGCCGCCCCGTATAACGCCCCTGCTTCTTCTGGAGGCAGCATCCCTCGTCACCCTGTTGGTGATCGGTGCGGTCACGGCCTCCTCCGACCCCGACCGAACTGGCGGAGCGGGACGCGTCATCACCGTCACCTGCGACGGGATGCGCGCCTCCCTCGGCCCCTGGCCCGGCCTCTACTACAGCGGCCCGATGTTCGCCGCCCTCGCGGTCGGAACCCCCGTCTGCGTCTGGGCCCTGCGCCGTATCGCCCTCAGTCCGGGCGGCGACCAGCAGCGCCGCGACCGCGCGTGGGCGACCACCGGAGCCTGGGGGCTGCTGGTGTCGAGCCAGGTCCTGCTCGTGGTACTGATGATCCTCGTCGCGCTTACGGAAAATGCGTGTGCCGGCCCGTTGGGCGCCGCCACGATCGTGCTGATCTGCCCCTTGGGCCTGCTGAGCCTGTTCACGTTCGGATGGTCCCTGGTCACCGTCGTGGCACCCCGGGCGGTCGAGGACGAGGTGGCCCACGATAGGACTTTCGACGATGAGTGACCCTGCCCTTCGCGTCGACACCGCCAGCCAGGTACCGCCGTACGAGCAGATCCGCGCCCAACTGGCCGCGCTGATCCGCACCGGGCGGCTGACCGAGGGCGAGCGCCTGCCGACCGTGCGCCAGCTGGCCGCCGACCTCGGCCTGGCGCCGGGCACCGTGGCGCGCGCCTATCGCGAGCTGGAGGCCGCCGAGCTGATCCGCACCCGCCGCGGCGCGGGCACCCGGGTCGCGGCACTCCCATCCGAGCCGCGCGCGCACGACGTCGACCAACTCACCACCCTGGCCCGCGACTTCACCTCCGCCGCCCGAGCGCTCGGCGCCAACACCGAGGACATCCTGACGTCCGTCCGCGACGCCTTGGACCCAGGACCAGCCCCCTCTTCGGCCACCGCCGACAGCGGAGCGAGTGCCCCCAAGACGGCCGGCATCCGCGCAAGGCGCGGGGGTGAGGAACAGGCCTGAGCAGCAGGCGCGAATGACGGACGTAACAGGTCGCCGCCCCCGTCAGATCCGGTCCTGCGGGCTCTCCTCCGGGACGCACGCTGATCAGGCTTGGGCATCACCCGGGACCGGATGAGACAAACTCCGCATTTCAATCACCGCTCGAACGTACGCGTTCGAACAAAAAGAAGCCCCCTCCGCACTGCGTTTCCGCAGATTGGAAGGGGCTTCTCTCAGCGTGGCGGCGCCAGGATTCGAACCTGGGAAGGCTGAGCCGGCAGATTTACAGTCTGCTCCCTTTGGCCGCTCGGGCACACCGCCGGGTTTGCTGCCTCGTTCGAACCGCTTTTCGGCGGTGCTCCCTGGCAACGACGTAAACAATACCCGATGCCCAGGGGTGCTTCGCCACCCGATTGATCGCCTCTCTGAGGACCAGGGGTGGCTAGGCTTGTCCGGATGCGGTCCGGGGCCTGCCCCGGGCTCGGCGGCCACCCCCACGCCCGCCGACACGCACCCCACACGCACCCCGATACAAGGAGCCACAGGACATGGCCGACTCCAGTTTCGACATCGTCTCGAAGGTCGAGCGGCAGGAGGTCGACAACGCCCTCAACCAGGCCGCCAAGGAGGTCTCGCAGCGCTACGACTTCAAGGGCGTGGGTGCCTCGATCTCGTGGTCCGGTGACAAGATCGTGATGGAGGCGAACTCCGAGGACCGGGTGAATGCTGTCCTCGACGTCTTCCAGTCCAAGCTGATCAAGCGCGGGATCTCGCTGAAGGCCCTGGACGCGGGCGAGCCCCAGCTCTCGGGCAAGGACTACAAGATCTTCGCCTCGATCGAGGAGGGCATCTCCCAGGACAACGCGAAGAAGGTGGCGAAGATCATTCGCGACGAGGGCCCGAAGGGCGTGAAGGCGCAGGTGCAGGGCGACGAGCTGCGGGTCAGCTCGAAGAGCCGGGACGACCTGCAGGCCGTGATCGCCCTGCTGAAGGGCAAGGACTTCGACTTCGCGGTGCAGTTCGTGAACTACCGGTGAGCCGCTGACTCACCGTCGTGGGTCACAGGGAAGACGAGGAAGGGTGGGCACCCCCGAGGGTGCCCACCCTTCTCGCCTGCTGGCTGCGGTCCGGGGGTGTGCTCCTGGCTCAGTTGCGCGAATGGCCGAACAGGATGCGGTAGGCGATCAGGAGCACGAGTGAGCCGCCGATGGCGGCGGCCCAGGTGGCACCGTCGTAGAAGTCCTTGGTGATCGGGTGGTCCAGCCAGCGGGACGAGATCCAGCCACCGATGAACGCGCCGGAGATACCGATGATCGTCGTGCCGATGAAGCCGCCCGGGTCGCGGCCCGGCAGCAGGAACTTGGCGATGGCCCCGGCCAACAGCCCCAGGATGATCCAGCTGATGATGGTCATGCCCTGAACCTGCCCTTCCGCGCTGTGCTTTCACTGTCCGACCTGTGTGACTTCGGTGCGGACAGGCTGTGCGTGGCGCGACGTGCGTGTGCTTTGCGCGCCGCGTACCGCTCGGCACTGAGACCGGCCGTGGCGCGCTTGTTCGTGTCCTGTTGAAGGAGAGGACGTCACCGTGGCACTCCTCGGTTGCACTGATCAGTAGGGTTCGGGCCATGACGGGCTCCAGTTCTGCTTCCCAGCTGCGGCGCACCCTGGGGGTCGGGGACGCTGTGATCATCGGGCTCGGCTCGATGGTCGGGGCCGGAATCTTCGCCGCTCTGGCGCCGGCGGCCCGCGCGGCCGGATCCGGGCTGTTGCTCGGGCTCGCGGTCGCAGCCGTGGTCGCCTACTGCAACGCCACGTCGTCGGCGCGACTGGCCGCCCTGTATCCGGCCTCCGGCGGCACGTATGTGTACGGCCGGGAGCGGCTCGGGGAGTTCTGGGGGTATCTCGCGGGCTGGTCGTTCGTGGTGGGCAAGACGGCCTCCTGTGCGGCGATGGCGCTCACCGTGGGCGCGTACGTCTGGCCGGGGCAGGCGCACGCGGTGGCGGTCGCGGCCGTGGTGGCACTGACCGCCGTGAACTACGGCGGCGTCCAGAAGTCCGCCTGGCTGACGCGGGTGATCGTTGCGGTGGTCCTTGCCGTCCTCGCTTCTGTGGTGGTCGTGTGTCTGGGGTCCGGGGAGTCCGATGCGGGGCGCCTGGACGTCGGGGTCTCGGGCGGCGTGGGCGGGATGCTGCAGGCGGCGGGGCTGCTGTTCTTCGCCTTCGCCGGGTACGCGCGGATCGCGACCCTCGGCGAGGAGGTACGGGACCCGGCGCGCACCATCCCCCGGGCGATTCCGCTGGCCCTGGGCATCGCGCTGGTGGTGTACGCGTGTGTGGCGGTGGCTGTCCTTTCCGTGCTGGGAGCGGAGGGTCTCGGGGAAGCGGGCGCGCCGCTGGCCGAGGCGGTGCGGGTGGCCGGCGTGCCGGGGCTGGCGCCCGTGGTGCGGGTGGGTGCGGCCGTCGCCGCGCTGGGCTCACTGCTCGCCCTGATCCTGGGCGTCTCGCGGACGACGCTGGCCATGGCCCGCGACCGTCATCTGCCGGGCGCCCTGGCGGCCGTGCATCCGCGCTTCCAGGTACCGCACCGGGCCGAACTGGCCGTGGGTGCGGTGGTCGCGGTCCTGGCCGCCACGGTGGACGTGCGGGGCGCGATCGGGTTCTCCTCCTTCGGTGTGCTGGCGTACTACGCCGTGGCCAATGCCTCCGCCTGGACGCTCGACCCGAAGCCGACTGCACGGCTCGTGCCGGCGGTCGGGCTCCTCGGCTGCGTGGTGCTGGCGTTCTCCCTTCCGGGGGTATCGGTCGTTGCCGGTGCGGGCGTGCTGGCGGTGGGGGTGATCGCGTACGGCGTGCGGCGGTGGGTGGTGAGGCGGTCGGGCGGCCGGGAGCAGAGCGGTGGGTAGGGCCGCTGGGCATGGCCGAGGGCACGAGAGGTAGCCCCGGTCTCCTCAGCATCCGTATGCGGCACGGATCGATCGACATCCGTATGCGGCGCGGATCGATCGACTGTCATCGGTCCTCTCGGCACACCGTCACGATCGGCGCATTCAGCGACGAGCGATCCGCTCAGCGCCCGTCGGCCGAGTCGCCAGGCGTCGGTGCACGTCTGCTCAGGGCGTCCGTGCCACCGCCGTACGTATGCGGAAGTCGGCCCAAGGGGCCATCTCCAGCTCCTCGTTCATCTCCTCGTACCAACCCGTGCCGTCGATCCAGGCGCGCAGCCAGTCGGTGAGGCTCGGGGCGTCGACGTACCACGCCTGGTCGGCGTCGTCGGCGTTCGGTTCGAAGAGCAGGACGGTGGCCTGAGGGCTGCGGCAGTCCACGCACGCGTACATCGCGCAGCCCCAGTGGGATATGGGCAGGACGCCTTCGGGCCAGGGCCAGTCGGGGTCCTTGCGGGCGCTCTCGCGGTTGGCGAGGTACTGCGTGACAGCGGCGGGCTCACCGGCCGGAGGGCTGTCGAGCAGGGGCAACAGGCCGTACTCCGGGCCGAATCCGCCGTCTCCTATACGCAGGTAGAGGTCGGCGAGCAGTTGGGGCAGACGGAAGCCGAGGGCGGCCTCGGCACGGGCCAGGGTGGCCGCGTCCACAGGCTCGGGGAGGGAAGGCCAGCCCCACGGACGGGTGTTGCGGGCCTTGTCCGCCACCTTCGTCAGCAACTGCTCGTTCTCGGTCATGCATTCATGATGCAAGCCGCCACTGACAATCGGGGCGGCCTGTGGACAACCGCCGGGTTGTGGAAAACCCTGCGGCTACCGCCCCTGTCCCACCGGTTACCAGCGCGACGAGAACGGCTGGTCCGTCGGCACGATTTCGCGGCCCAGCGGGAACAGCGACACCGGGATCAGCTTGAAGTTGGCGATGCCGAACGGGATACCGATGATCGTGATGCAGAGGGCGAGGCCAGTGACGATGTGGCCGATGGCCAGCCACCAGCCCGCGAGGATCAGCCACAGGACATTGCCTACGCAGGAGGGCGCTCCTGCGTCGCGACGCTCGACCGTGGTGTACCCGAAGGGCCACAGGGCGTAGACGCCGATCCGGAAGGCGGCTATGCCGAACGGGATGCCGATGATGGTGATGCAGAGCAGGAGGCCCGCGAGCAGGTAGGCGAGGAACAGCCAGAAGCCGCTCAGGACGAGCCAGATGACGTTGAGGATGGTCTTCACTGTGGGGGGCCTGCCATCTTTTCGAGCCGGGCGATACGGTCCGCCATCGGCGGGTGTGTGGAGAACATTCTGGACAACCCCTGACCCGGGCGGAAGGGGTTCGCGATCATCATGTGGCTGGCGGTCTCGATGCGGGGCTCGGGGGGCAGCGGGAGCTGCTTGGTGCCGAGTTCGAGCTTGCGCAGGGCGCTGGCGAGGGCGAGCGGGTCACCGGTGAGCTGGGCGCCGGACGCGTCGGCCTCGTATTCCCGGGAGCGGCTGATGGCCAGCTGGATGAGTGTGGCGGCGAGCGGGCCCAGGATCATGATCAGCAGCAGGCCGAGGATGCCGGGGCCCTCGTCGTCGTCGGAGCGGCCGATCGGGATCAGCCAGGCGAAGTTGACCAGGAACATGATCACCGAGGCGAGTGCTCCGGCGACCGACGAGATCAGGATGTCGCGGTTGTAGACGTGGCTGAGTTCGTGACCGATGACGGCGCGCAGTTCGCGCTCGTCGAGGATGCGCAGGATTCCTTCGGTGCAGCACACGGCGGCGTTGCGCGGGTTGCGGCCGGTCGCGAACGCGTTCGGCGCCTCCGTCGGGGAGATGTACAGGCGGGGCATGGGCTGGCGGGCCTGGGTGGAGAGCTCGCGGACCATGCGGTACAGCGCCGGGGCCTCGAACTCGCTGACCGGGCGGGCCCGCATCGCGCGCAGCGCCAGCTTGTCGCTGTTCCAGTACGCGTACGCGTTCGTACCCAGCGCGATCAGGACCGCGACAACGAGCCCCATGCGGCCGAAGAAGCTGCCGATGACGATGATGAGTGCGGACAGTCCCCCGAGGAGGACTGCGGTCCTGAGCCCGTTGTGCCGGCGGTGCACGGTACGCCCTCCAAGTGGTGCGGCAGGGGAACCCTTTGCTGCTCGATCTGCGGTGCCACTGGTGCCGTGGTGTCACGTCCAGTGGACCCTTCCGTACTGGTCAACGCCAGGCGAGGGCCACGGGTTCCCTTGTGCGTACGGCGGCGGGCGTGGGCCGTCCGGGTGAAGGCTCCGGCACGCGCGTGGGGCGTGGGCTGCTCCACGCGCGCGTGCGGAATGTGCCAGGGCTCAGAAGAGCCCGGTGTCGGCGAAGCGAAGGATCAGCTGAGGGGCTCCCGACAGGACGATGCCGAGCACGCCGGTGAGGGCCATCGTGGCCGTCACGGGAGCGGGGACGAGGTGTCGGACGGGCTCGCCCTCGGGAGCGCGGAACAGCAGGGCCGTCCACTGGAGGTAGTAGAACAGCGCGATCACGACGTTGACGGCCATGACCACGGCCAGCCAGCCGAGGCCCGCGTCGACGGCGGCGGAGAAGACGGTGACCTTGGCGAACAGGCCGATGATGCCGGGCGGGAGTCCGGCGAGGCAGAGCAGGAAGAAGGCCAGGATCAGGGCGGACAGTGGGTTGCGCGCGTACAGGCCGCGGTAGTCGCTGACGCGGTTCAGGGGCTTTGTACGGCCGACCAGTGCGGCCACCGCGAAGGCGCCGAGGTTCACGGCGGCGTACATGAGGGCGTAGGCGACGGTGGAGCCGATGGACCGCTCGGGGTCGTCGGAGTACGCGGCGGCGGCGATCGGCACCAGGAGGTAGCCGGCCTGGCCGACCGAGGACCAGGCGAGCAGGCGTACCGCGCTGTACGCGCGCGTGGCCTGCTGGCGCAGTGCGCCGACGTTGCCGACGGTCATGGTGAGGGCGGCGAGCGCCGCGAGGGCGGGGCCCCAGACGTCGGCGTAGGAAGGGAGGGCGATGATCGTGATGAGGATCAGGCCGGTGAAGCCGACCGCCTTGCCGACGACCGACAGATAGGCGGCGACCGGCAGCGGCGCACCTACATAGGTGTCCGGCACCCAGAAATGGAAGGGCACGGCGGCCGTCTTGAAGGCGAAGCCGATCAGGGTGAGGACGACTCCGGTCTGG
>JABFVM010000034.1 GCA_013362785.1 Streptomyces sp.
CCCGGAGCGCCCGAAGCACCATCACCTACGACACCGCGGCCGTCGCCGACGACGAAGAGGCCGCCCTCGCCCGCGTCCACCCCGACCTGGAGGCCATCGGCGAGGGAGCCTGGGCCGCGCACATCGACCCCCTGCCCTTCCGCCGCCGCACTGCCCGCACACCGCGCCACCTGCCCCGACGGCCGGGACTTCGCCCGGACGATGCCCGCCGCCTGGGTCCGCGAGCTCGCACCGTCGGCGGCACCCCCGCCAGGCCCGCACGGCGATCGACGCCCGCCACGCGGCCGGCGCCACCAGCGTCGTCCTCGCCCCCGCCGCCCCCGACGCCCTGACCGCACTCGACTCGCTCGCCCGCGCCCTACCCGGCCGCCGTCCCTGAACCGACACACACCCCAAGCGCCGAAGGAATCACCGTCATGTCCACCTACCGCCGTATCGTGCTCTTCGACCTCTTCGGGGTCATCGCCCGCCACCAACGCCCGGGCGCACAGGAGAAGATGGCAGCCCGCTGCCACGCCCCCGTCGACGCCTTCACCACGGCCTACTGGACCTACCGCCCGCCCTACGACGCCGGCCGGCAGTCCGCATCCGCGTACTGGACGGATGTACTACGGGCGCTCTCCCGTCCCGCCGATGCCGACACGATCGAGGAACTGCGGCTCACCGACATCGACAGCTGGTCCCGCGTCGACGACCGCATGGTCACCTACGTTCAGTCCCTGCGAGACCGCGCCGAGGTCGCCCTGCTGTCCAACATCCCCGCCGACCACGCCGACGCCTTCCTCGCCGCCCAGCCCTGGCTGCACCACCTCGACCACGTCGCCTTCTCCGGAAAGATCCACGCTGCCAAGCCAGACCCGGACGCCTTCCGCCACTGCACCGTCGCCCTGCATGCCGCCCCCGCCGACTTCCTCTTCGTCGACGACCGCGAGGAGAACGTCCGCGCTGCGCAGGCCAACGGCATGAACGCACACATCTTCACCGGACACGACGAACTCACAGCCGTCATCGACGCGTGGCTCCCGACCCGATGAGCAGCGCTGCCCTGCGGTGACCGTCTGAGCCCTGAAGGGCTGTCACAGCGAAGCCCCTGCACACTGGACGAGTTGCTGACCGGTGATCGCGCCGCCCTCGGGCCCGAGGAGGAAGGCCGTCAGGCCGGCGACTTCGTCGGACGAGATGAGTCGGCCTAGCGGGGGAAGGGCCGGAGGGGTGTGGGCGCGGCCGGGGTCGGAGAGCATCGGGGTGTCGGTCCGGCCGGGGGCGACGACGTTGACGGTGATGCCGCCGGCGGCCAGTTCGGTGGCCGAGGAGTGGGCGAGCGCGGGCAGCGCGGCCTTGGTCGCGGCGTACTGGCTCTTGCCGGGCACGCCGGTCGCCGTGCGGCTGCCGATGAGTACGACACGGGCCCCGAGGGGCAGTCGGTCGGCGAGTGTATCGACGAGGATGGTGGCGGCCTGGACGTGGACCCGCCACATCAGGTCGCCGTCGTCGTCGGACAACTCGCCCAACGAGGCGGAGCGTTGGAGCCCCGCGGCGTGCACCACCGCGTCGGGGGCCTGTACGTCGTGGAGGATCCCGGGCCAGTGCGGCGGGCCCGGCCAGGTCCGTCTGGACCCCTCCAGACGCAGCAACGGTGGTCAGCTGGGCGACTTAATTCGCATCCCGGTCGGGATGTCGTACCCACCGGCATGCGACACGGACATCCTGCTTCCTGCCATCGCGGAGAAGGCGAGCCTGACGCGCGACAACGACGCCGATACAGACGGAAACCGGCACTTCTACGGTTTCGAGTGCATCCGCACGGGCGAGCATCCGTAGCCTTCCGCTCAGTTGGATGCGATGGCCCGTGTCGCTGCCGCCGGGTGCCGTGCCCACGGCTGGAACGAGCGCAGAGTCATCGGCCACCGGGAGAGGCGCCCGGGCAAGCCGGGAGCCAGCCGGCATCGACATGGACGATTTCCGCGCCGGTGTCGCCCGCATCCTCAAGGGCGACGACAGCTCCAAGCCCAAGCCGGACCCCATACCCAAGCCGGACCCCAAGCCGAAGCCCAGACCCCAGCCCAAGCCGAAGCGGGCCTCGAAGCCGCGGCCGAAGTACGCCTCTTGGCCCGGGAGGGCGTTCTTCCACGCGGGCCGCGCCTCCCCGGTGATCGAGGCCATGGCGAAGCGGCTGGCCACCGAGGGGTGCGACTTGTACGACAACCCGCCAGGCCCCGTGTGGAACGAGGCCCACCGCCGCCCGTCTGCGGCCTGGCAGATCGAGTGCGGTTTCCGCGGCGCCGACGCGGACGGCGGTCCTGGGGCGAGAGACCTGGGCCAAGCTGCGTCTCCCGCGTCAGGCCCGCTAGAACCCGTCACCTGACGCTGCGGTGGTGACGGTGCCGTGAAAGACGTAGGCCCTCTTGTCGTAACGGTGGCGACAGCCCGGGAGTTCTTGAGCCGGTTGATGGTCCGTTCGACCTCACCGCGGCGTTTGTAGATCTCGTTGTCGCAGCCGGCGGGTCGGCCGCCCTTGCTGCCGCGCCGTTTACGGTGGTGGTGCCGCCAGAGACACGCGCTAGAGGCCGACCCCCGCTCGGGGGCGGACGGTCATCCGCAGGTTGCGCGGCCGTACGGTGAGCCGGGCGACCTGACGGATGACCTGGCCCTCGGGGAGTTCCAGCCGTACCGAACGCAGCATCGTCGCGAGCGCCACGACCATCTCGGTGAGGGAAAAACGGTCCCCCATGCACTTGTGCTTACCGTCCCCGAAGGGCACGAACGCGCCCGGCGGAGGCTCCTGAGCGGCGTCGGTCCACCGGTCCGGGTCGAAGGTGAGCGGGTCGGGGAAACGCTCGGGGTCGCGGTGCAGGGCGTGCTGGCAGTAGGCCAGCTCGGTGCCGGCGGGCAGCGTCCACTCGCCGAGCCGGGTCTCCTCGGTGGTGCGGCGGGTGACGAGCCAGCCGGGGTGGTGCAGCCGCATGGTCTCGGTGATCACCCGGTTCAGGTACGGCAGCCGCATCACGTCGTCGAAGGCGACCGGCCGTTCGCCGAGGACCTCGTCCAGCTCGGCCAGGACCCGGGCCTCGATGCCGGGGTTGCGGGCGAGCTCGTACAGGGTCCAGGACAGCAAGGACGCGGTCGTCTCGGTGCCCGCCACGGCCAGGAGGAAGATCTCGGAACAGATCTGATCCCCGGTCAGCGGATTGCCGCTCTCCTCGTCGATGGCGCGCAGCAGCATGGAGAGCATGTCCCCGGTGTCGTGCCCGGAGGCATGCAGTTCGTCGACGGCGGTGTTGATGGTGGCGCGCACCCTGGCTCGGGCCCGGTCGAAGCGGCGGTTGAAGGGCAGCGGCAGGCGCTCGGCCCAGTCGGGCAACATGATGCGCAGACCGACGCCGCTCATCACCACCGACACGTCGCTGCGCAGCTGGCGGAAGACAGCGTCATCGAGGCTGCCGGCGAGCACCGTTTTGGCCAGCATGTCGAGACTGAGCCCGATCATCGCCTCGTGTACGTCGAGGGGCCGCCCGCGCTCCCAGGCGGCGACGGTGGCCGTCACCTCGGCGCGCATGAGGTCGACGTACCGGCTGATCTCGGTGTGGGCGAACGCGGGTTGAAGCTGGCGGCGTCTGCGTACGTGGTTGCGGCCGGTGGCGGTGACGACGCTGTCGCCCAGCAGCTGGCCCAGCTTGTCGTAGAGCCGACCCTTGTCGAGGCTGGGTCCCAGGCCCTTGAGCATCTGGTGGATCAGGGCCGGGTCCTGGACCACGATCGTGCGCGTCCCGGGTTGCAGGACGATCTCGACGAGTGGTTCCCGTGTCTCGCGCAGCGAGTCGATGAAGCCGAGGTTGTCGCGCATCTTCAGCGCGTGGCCGATGAGCGGGAACGATCCTGCGGCTCGGGGTATGGGGGGAGGCGCAGTGGACGTCACGGGTCATCCCTTCACGGCATTCATGGGCGCCCCTATGACTTCCCTGAACCTTCCCTGGTGCAATCCTGTCATGAACGTGTCCTGCGCCACTTGGGACAAGCTGGTTGGCCACCTGCGGCACCGGGCATCAGTGCGGTCACCCCGCCGAACTGCTCCGGCTCCTCATTCCTCACCGGCCGGCCGTAGCCGTCGGCGTCGCGGCCGTGTCCTTCAAGAACGCGCGCTCCCTACTCACCAGCGCCCAGGCCGTCTTGGACGCGCACCAGCCCCGCAAGCCTGCAGCAGCTACTGGACGACGCGACAGCCTCGGCCGGCCAGACCCCAACGCCTCGAAGTTCCGCGGCCCGTACGTCGCCTGGCTCTGTCCGCCGGATCATGCGACTGTCAGGTCGCCGGCTCGTTGTCCCTCGTTGTCCTCGGTGTGGGGGGTGATCTGACGAACGCGGCGTGGTTGCGGCTGGAGCCGCATCTGCCTGCGCCTGGGCAGCGCGGCGGCCGGTGGAACGAACCATCGGCCGGTGATCAACGGGATCCTGTTCCGGGTTCGCACCGGCATACCTGGAGCATGGTCGGCGTGGACTCGGCTTCCTGCCGTGCCCATCAGCACGCGGCCGGTGCCCGCAAGCAGAAGCCGCGCGTCCCGAACAAAGGATGGCGCCCCGAAGCCATCGCCCCGACGAGGGACTTGGACGGTCGGTCCCGGGGCGGACTGACCCGCGAGATCCACCTTGCGGGCGAAGGCGAGTGCCGTCCCCTGGCCCTGCCCGTCACTCCTGGTCAGTCGGGTGATGCTCCGCAGATGATCGAGGTCCTCAGCCGCATCCGCGTTCCCCGCCTCCAGGACGGACACCCGCCTACGTCTTTCACCGCACCGTCACCACCGCAGCGATCAGACTCTGGCTCCGACCATGATCCGCCGGACAGAACCTAGTGCTCTGACCGCATAGGTTCGCCGGGTTGGCGACCGTGGCGGTCGTGGCGGTCGTGGCGGTTGCATGGGCGGTGACGTCCTCGCCAGCTCGTCTCCACCGTTGCCCCAGACCGCCCGGCCTCATCTGTGTGATACCGGGGTCTGACGGGATCCGCCGACAGGGGTACGACCAAGTAACCCTGGAGCCGGACGTGTTGCGGAAAAGCAGGGCATAGCTTCGACGGCATGATCCCTAGACATCGCAGAGCCACTGTGGCCACTCTGCTCACCCTGGCCCTGTCGGCGCCGCTTTTGGGCGCCGCACCGGCCGTCAGCGACAACGCCGCGCAGACCGCGCCCCAAGTCCCGTACAGCAGCGGGTTGGAGCTACCGTCCCCCACCGGTCCGTATCCCGTGGGCCGCCGTACCCTGCACCTGGTCGACCGGAACCGCACCGACCCATGGGTGCCGACGGCCGGTAACCGGGAGCTGATGGTGACGGTGTCCTACCCAGCACGCTCGGCGAGTGGATCACCGGCGGCATACATGACCGACGAGGAGGCGAGGCTGCTCTTGGAGGCGAGAGGACTCGGCGGCGTCGTGCCCCACGAAACGGTTGCCGGGGCGCGTACCCATGCGCACGTGGGCACTCGCCCGGCGCCGGGGCACTTCCCCCTGGTGCTGCTCTCCCCGGGCTTCTCTATGCCGCGCACCACACTCACCTCGATCGCCGACGATCTCGCGAGTCGCGGCTACGTCGTCGCCTCGGTGGACCACGCGTACGAATCCGTCGGCACTGCGTTCCCAGGGGGCCGGATGCTGACCTGCGTGGCCTGTGAACGGGTCGACACTCCGGAGGAGCAGGCGGCTGTCGTGCGCGGCCGGGCCAAGGACATGTCCTTCGTGATCAGCGAGTTGATCAACGGCCGACAGGCCGGGGCACTGCCCCATGTGATCGACCCGAGCCGGATCGGAATCGGCGGGCATTCGATCGGGGGTGCGACCGCGGCGGCAACCATGGCCTCCGACCGTCGTGTACGGGCGGGGGTTGACCTGGACGGTGACTTCTTCCTGCACCCTGCCGCGGCCAGGCTCGGCGGGCGTCCGTTCATGATGCTCGGCGCCGAGTCCACCCACAGCCCCAGCAGCCAGACAACCGACTGGCCTGAGGCGTGGAAACACCTGAATGGCTGGAAACGCTGGCTGACCGTAGCCGGCGCCGAACACTACTCTTTCACGGACCTGCCGTATCTGGCCGAGCAGTTGGGCCTGTCGGACCCCGCCATACCGCTGTCCGGAGAACGCGGGTGGCGCATAACCCGCGACTACGTGTCAGCCTTCTTCGACCTTCACCTGCGGGGCATATCGCAGCCGCTCCTCGATGGCCCCAAGGCCACGCATCCTGAGGTCGCATTCCAGCAGCCGTGACCTGGCGCCCGATAACAGCGCCGCGACCGCGTAGGTTCGCCGGATTTGCGCTCGAACTCCAGGATCAAGTCACCAGAACATCGGATGGGCTCAGCAGATAGATCGGGTAAATAAGACTGCTGACCCCCTGCGGACGCGCCCTTGATGATCATTAGGTTTGTGCCACCGAAGTTCGAGGGGCACAACGTGCTGGTCGTCAGAAGTGAAGTTCGGGAGAGCGCGCGGGAGCGTACACGGATCAGGGCTTGGCCAGCAGGATCCTGGAGGACTTCCGCGAGGATGGAGCGTTCGGCGCGCAGCACGAGCTGGAAGAAGAACACCAAGTCGGCCGCAGCACTCATAGCCCTCGGCGGTTTTCTTTCACTGTCGCTGTGGCTCGGTGATGAGCTTTGGAATCTGTCCGCTTACTGGCCGACGTCCGGCATCGGATTCGGCGCCACCGTCGGCGTGTTGCTCCCGATCACGTTCACGGCCTCCAAGCGCTCCTTCCGCCGGGTCTCCTCGGATCCCTGTCTTCTTCACGGCCCACAGCCGGGGCGGCATCACTCCATCGACTCCAGAATGCGGTCGAGTGTCCGGCGCCCCATTCTGCTCATCGTCGGATTGCTCTCGACGTAGTACCAGACAAGACCCATCGCCTGTTCGAACGCCCAGGCCTTGCCGCGCTCCCACTCCAGACCGTCACAGGCCAGTGTCCGCCGGAGCACTTCACGCGGGCCTGGCTGCAACAGGTGCCAGGCACTGACCAGATCCAGCGCGGGGTCGGCCGGGCCGAAGCCGCCGGTGTCGAGTACGCCGCTGAGCCGGTCTCCCGCGACCAGTACATTGCCGGGAATCAGGTCACCATGGCTCATCACGTCGGCACCCGTGCGTGGCAACTCCCGAAAGTGGCTCCACACCTGGCGTAGCCGCGGCACGTCGAGCAGGCTCTCACTCTCCTCGAAGCACTCCGCCATCCAATCGTCGTGGTGAGCGAGAACGCCGCCACGATTGTCGCCGTTGAAAAGCCGCCCCCGCGTCCCTGTGTTCCGCAGGGCTGCGATGAAGGCCGCAAGGTCCTCGGCAAAAGCGTCCGACCCACTCGGGTCGGCATCAGAAGCGACCGTTCCCGGCAGCCAGGTCTGGACCGACCACGGCATGGGGTAACCCGCCCCAGGCTTTCCCAAGGCGACGGGTTCCGGGGCGGGGAACCGAGACACCTGTGCCAGCTCCGCGCTCGCCCGGGCTTCCTGTTCCAGAACCGCCAGCGCCTGGGCGGCATCGGCCGGACGCAGTGGGAACCGTGCAGAGAGGTCGTTCCCGATGCGGAAGATGGCGTTCACCGTCCCGGTCGACGCCAGGGGTTGGATCGCCTTGCCGCTCCACTGAGGGAACTGTTCTTCGATCAAGGTCGCAACGATCTCGGTGGTCACGTCCACTTGGTCGTGGTGCATGGTCATCTCTGGCACGGCTCATCCACTCATCCACTCATCCGCTTCGAAACGCCGGAAGCAGACCAGATCAACTGAGACGACAGCCAGTATTCATTCGCCAGGGTCTGGATCAACTTAGTTTTACGGCCACCCAGGACTACTCGCTGATGACTCGCTGATGACTGGCTGATGACTTGCGGCCGGCGGGCGCGATGGTCACCGGGTCGAACCCTGAACGACCGGTGGCCGGGCCCGCTCGGGCCCGGCCACCGGTGACGCACAGGCGGCGTGCTTACGGCGCCATCTCATACGCGCCGGACAGCGCCTCGACCCGCTGCCAGACCCGCTCCGTGCGTGCTTCGTCGACGATCGGCCGGCGGACCGAACCCAGCGCCCACTCCTGCTGCTGTTCGGTCGCCGAGTCCTTGCCGTGCAGTTCGACGGCGTGCGCGGAGAAGTCCCGCACGAGGACGGCGAAGAGTTCGTCAAGCACATCCTCGTCGAGTCCGGTCAGGGCGGCCTGCTCCAGGACGAGCTGCCCGTGCACGACGAGGGCGAAGAGCTGACCGACCGCGAGGACGAGGTCCAGGTCACGGCTCTGCTCCGCGTCGGGAGCTGCCGTGGCGACGAACTCGCAGAGTGCGTCGGCCTGTTCGCGGAGGCGGGCCACGTTGGGCAGGTGTGCGTACGCGTCGAAGGCGGGCCGCCAGTCGTGGAAGCGCACCGAGCCGAGGCCGCGGGCGGGCCCCTGGCGGAACAGGAAGTCGTCGTCGGCCGCGTCGAGGCGAGTCGGTACGGCGGGGTAGTCGGCCGGGTCGAGGAGATGGCTGCGCAGGAACTTCAGGATCAGCGCCAGGTTGACGTGGACCGTACCCTCCAGCTTCGGCAGGCCGCGGATCTCCACGGCCGCCTGGCTGAAGTAGTTGTCCTTCTCGAAACCCCTGGCCGCGAGGACGTCCCACATCAGGTCGATGACCTTCTCGCCCTCCGTGGTCACCTTCATCTTCGTCATCGGGTTGAAGAGCAGGTAGCGGCGGTCGTCCGGGCCGGCGGAACGGAAGTAGTCGACAGCGCGGTCGCTGAAGTACTTCATGCCGACCAGCCTGACGTAGGCATCCGTCAACTCGCGCCGTACGTGCGGGAAGGCGGTGACGGGGCGGCCGTAGAGGATGCGGTTGTGGGCGTGGGTGACGGCCTCGTACATCGCGTGCTCGCAGATGCCGATCGAGGCGGTGCACAGGTTGAACTTGCCGACGTTGACGGTGTTGAGCGCGGCGTCGAAGGCGGCGCGGCCGGTGTGCAGGACGTCCTCGGCCGCTACGGGGTAGTCCTCCAGGCGGAACTCGCTGACGAACTTGGACGAGTCGACGACGTTCTTGACCAGGTGGTAGGCCGGGTGGCGGCTGTCGGCGGCGAAGAACACATAGCCGTCGGGGCCCTCGACGTCGGTGCGGCGGCCGAAGACGGAGACGAGTCCGGCGGCGTTGCCGTTGCCGATGTAGTACTTGGAGCCGGTGGCCCGGAAGCCACCGTTGCCGTCGGGCTCCAGCAGCATGTCGGTGGAGTAGATGTCGGCGCCGTGGGCCTTCTCGGACAGGCCGAACGCGAACACCTCCCCCTGGATGAGCAGTTCCGCGGCGCGGGAGCGGGCGGCCGCGTTGTCGCTCTGCCACACCGGACCGAGGCCGAGGATCGTGACCTGCCAGGCGTACCAGTAGTCCAGGCCGTAGAAGCCCAGGATCTCGTTGAGCGCGGCGATCCGGGCGGTGTCCCACCGCTTGTCCGGCTCCCCCTCGCCTGCCGCGGACGACGGCGTGAGGAAGGTGGCGAACAGGTTCTCCTTCGCCGCGAACGCGAGGAAGTCACCGAGCCAGGCGCGGGTCCGGTAGTCCTCGATCAGCTGCCGCTTCCCGCGCTCCTCGAACCAGTCGACGGTGGCACGCAGCAAGCGGCGCGTTTCGGGGTCGAAGTGTGCGGGGTCATAAGTGCGCGGGTTGAACAGCAGCTGGTCAGCCATGATGAGGACGCCTTTCGGCTGGTGAGGGTTGGGGATCGGAAGGTCCGACGATTGGGCCGAGGGGGGACCAGAGGGACC
>JABFVM010000431.1 GCA_013362785.1 Streptomyces sp.
CCCACGGCCCGGACCCGTCCGCCGTCCATGACGACGATCCGGTCGGCGCCGGTCACCGTCGACAGGCGGTGGGCCACCACCAGCACGGTGGTCTCCCGGGCCACCTCCGCGACGACGTCCCGCAGCGCGAGCTCGTTGACGGCGTCGAGCTGCGAGGTCGCCTCGTCAAGAAGCAGCAGCCGGGGCTTGCGCAGAAGGGCGCGGGCGATGGCGACGCGCTGCCGCTCGCCGCCCGACAGCTTCGTACCGCAGTGTCCGACCGGGGTGTCCAGGCCATGGGGAAGACGCTCGACGAGGGTGTCGAGCTTCGTCCGGGCCAGGACGTCGCGGATGTCGTCGCCCGTCGCGCCGGGCGCCGCGAAGACGAGATTCTCCCTCAGCGTGCCGGCCAGCACCGGAGCGTCCTGCTCGACGTAGCCGATGACGGACCGCAGCCGGGCAAGCGGCCAGTCCCGTACGTCCGTGCCGTCGACCAGCACCCGGCCGCCGGTGACCTCGTGGAACCGCTCGATGAGCGCGAACACCGTCGACTTGCCCGCACCGGAGGGACCCACGAAGGCCGTCATCCCGTCGCCCGGTACGTCGAAGCTCACCTGCTGATGGACGTACGGCATTCCGGCCCGGTGGCGGAAGGACACGTCCTCGAAGCGGACCGACGCCGGGCCCGATACCGCTGCACCGTGCCGGGCAGGGCGCCCGTCCGCGGGGCGGTCGGCTCCGTCGCCAGGCGTTCCGCCTGCGTGATCCGGGAGATCGCGGCCGCCCCCTCCTGATAGTGGGACACGGCGTCGACCAGCCTGGACACCGGCTCCATCAGGTAGAAGAGGTACAGCAGGAAGGCGATGAGCGTGGACACGGGTATCTCCCCGGACGCCACGCGCGCCCCGCCGACCCCGAGCACCGCGAGAAAGGCCAGCTTTACGGCGAGTTCGTCCGCCGAGCCTGCCACGGCCTCCCACTTCGCGCTCTTCACGCCGTGCCGCCACGCCCGCCGTGCCGCCGCCTCCACCCGGGCGGTCTCCCGGTCCTCGGCACCGGACGCCTTCACCGTGCGGAACGCCCCGAAGACCCGCTCCAACGCGACGGAGATCTCCCCGACCGCCTCCTGCGAGCGCTCGGTGGCGCGGGCGATCTTCGGCATCACCAGGGCCGTGGCCCCGCCGATCAGCACGACCACGCCGAGCGTCACACCCAGAAGGACGGCGTCGAGAATCGCCATCATCACGATTGCCGCCACGAAGGCCACCGCGCCGGTGGCCGCGGAGACGACCGCCTGGGTGCTGACGGCCCGCAGCAGCGTGGTGTCCGAGGTGACCCGTGACATCAGGTCACCCGGCGGGATCCGCTCCCATTCCGCGATCCGCAGCCGCAGCAGCCGCCCCACCAGGCTGCGCCGCGCGGCCAGGACCACCGACTCCGCCGTCCGCTCCAGCACATACGCGCCGAATGCCTCGACCGCGGTACCCAGCAGCACCAGCGCGGTGAGCGCGATCAGGATCCTGTGATGGTCCCACCTATCGCGAGCCGGTCCACCAATGTCTTGGTGGCCAGCGGTTGCAGCAGTCCCCCGGCCGCCCCGACCAGGGCGCACAGCAGGCCGAGAGCAACGGCCCAACGGCGCGGCCGGACATAGGCGCACAGTGCCCTGACCGTCTCTCGGGCGGGCAGGGAGGTTTCATCCGTCGTCGGGGCGGATGCGGTGTTCACGAAATGCCTCTTCTTCTACGGTCTGCCGGGCACCGCCTCAGCGGGCCGGCGCACCAGGGCATGAGCAGGTGTCGGCTCAGTGGACGAATACGGCTGTCCTCGCGGCGAGGGCGCGCACCAACGCTTCGGAGACCTCAGGACGCACGACGAACAGGACGAAGGCGCCCGCTGCCAGCGTCATGCCGATGAACTCCAGAAACTCGCCCCTGCCAGGGACGGCGTTACGGCCCGGTATGCCGGCCGATGATCCGAGACAGTCCTCGGTCTCCTTGTGTCGTGCACGGTGGGTCATGCCTCCAGCCTGGAAGCCCGGCTGCCTCGCACCCATCCGGCAACTGTCGGGTCCACCCCCGCCGAGTGGCTGGAGAAGACCACCGTCCCGGTCGCGCCGGAGGCCGGTCAGGACGAGACTCCGCCGGTCGGCAGGGCGCAACCCGCCGATCGGCGGGGGCGTTACCGATGCCTGCCGGATGGTCCGACCCCTGACGTTCACGCGAGGTTCTCCGTATGACAAAGTCGCAGCCGCTGCGGGAGACTTCAGCTCCGCAGGAGAACGCCCCTCCGCAGCCCCGCACCTCCCCCGAGCCCGCCGTGCCGGCCTCCCCCGGCCCTTCGATGGGACGCCTGGTCGGGGTGGACCTTGCCCGCGCGTTGGCGGTATTCGGCATGTATGTCGTGCACATCGGCCCCCCGCTGTCGGCCACGGACGGCGTCGGCAGCTGGATCCGGTACCTGGCGGACGGTCACTCGTCGGTCCTGTTCGCCACCCTCGCCGGGTTCTCACTGATGCTGCTCGCCGGCCGCTTCGAGCCGAAGTCCGGTCTCGCGGGCCGGCAGGCGAAGGCCCGGATCGCGATCCGCGCCGTGATCCTGCTGGCGCTGGGCACGGCGATGGCGATGGAGTACGGGGGCGTGATCATCCTCGGCTTCTACGGCGTCTACTTCCTCCTGGCCCTGCCCCTGGTACGCCTGTCGGCCAGGACACTCGCGATCATCGCCGCCGCGCTCGCCCTCGTCACACCGCAGCTGGCGTTCGCCCTGAACTCGCAGTTGAGCGAGTCGGTCCGGCAGAGCATCAACGCCTACGACCCGCTTCACCGCCTCAGCGGCGTCGGAGTGCTCGATCTGCTGCTCACCGGCTTCTACCCGGCGATCACGTGGATGTCGTTCGTGATCGCCGGCATGGCGCTGGCCCGCTTCGACCTGTCCTCCGGCACTGTCCAGCGACGCCTGGCCGCGCTCGGTGCCACCCTCACCGTGACCGCCTACGGCATGTCCCTGCTGCTGGCCGGCAAGGGCGCGTTGAACAGCCTCGCGGAAGGGGGTTCGTCGTCGGGCAGCGCCGGGACGATGCCCTCCGACGGCGGATCGTTCCCCGATATGCCGGCTTCGATGCTCTTGACGGCCGGGCCGCACAGCGGCACCACGTTCGACATCATCGGCAGCGTCGGAGTCGCGATCCTCGTGATCGTGGGCGCCACAGTGGCGATGGACCGCCTGCCGCGCCTGCGCCGCCTGGCCAAACCGGTCATCGCCGTGGGCACCATGTCCCTGACCGCCTACGTCGGCCACTTCGTCGCACAGTCAGTGCTGTCCACGCCCGCAGGGACCGGCACCCAGCAGTCCTGGACGCCGCTGATCATGTACGTCCTCGGTGCGATCGCGTTCGCCGCGATCTGGTCCCGCTTCTTCCGGCGTGGCCCCCTGGAGTATCTGCTCAACACCGCTACCAAGCCGACGAAGCACATCCGATGACACCAGGCCGGGGCGGGGCGCCTCTCTCTCCCCCCCCGCCCCGGCCTGGACCGCTCGTCGATCCAGCAAGTACACAGCCCTTGCAGGCTTCCACCCGCAAGCCTGGCTCGTCGCATAAAGATGCGGGGAGGGCCGCCAGGCGGTGTGAATTGGGGTCGGCGCCGCCGTCAGGACTTGACCGGCTTCACCTTCCTCTCGACGCCGTTGACCCGCACGGTGACATTCCCCTGGTTCCGTGCCCGGTCGGCCACGATCCTGTAGTTCCTGACCTTCCCGTCGCGCCACTCACAGCTGACCTCGTAGCCGCCACGGGCGCGAAGGCCGGTGAAGGAGCCCTTGGCCTTCCATGCGTCCGGCAGGGCGGGCAGGAGGTGGATGACGCCGTCGTGGCTCTGCAGGAGCATCTCCGCCACGGCGCCGGAGATGCCGAAGTTGCCGTCCATCTGAAAGGGCGGGTGGTTGCAGAACATGTTGGGCAGCGTGTTGTAGGTCAGCAGTCCGCGCAGCATGATCCGGGCGCGCTCCCCGTCCCCGAGGCGGGCGAAGAGGGCCGCCCGCCAGGGCCAGGTCCACGAGCGGCGGCTGTCGCCCGACACCGTGGCGGCCGTGAAGGGGACGCCTTCCTTCTCGCCGCACCGGGCCTTGAGCGAGACGAGGGCGGCGGCTGCGAACTCGGGTGTCTTCGGGGTGATCTGACGGCCCGGGTAGACGGCGAAGAGGTGGGAGGTGTGGCGGTGGATGTCGGTGGGGCTGTCGATGTCCTCCTGCCACTCCTGCAGCTGACCCCACCGACCGATCTTGTTCGGCGCGAGGCGTGCCTGCATGTCCGCGACCTTGGCCCGGTAGGCGGGGTCGGCCTCGAGCGCGGCCTCGCAGTCGAGGTAGTTCTGGAACAGGTCCCAGATGATCTGCTGGTCGTACATGACGCCGTCCTCGCGCGGCCCGTGCTCGGGTGACCAGCCGTTCGGCGCGACGAGGAGTCCGTCCTCGCGCTCCTTGAGGTGGTCCTCCCAGAACTCGCAGATCTCCTTGATCATCGGGTAGGCGACGGTGCGGAGGTACTTCCTGTCCTGGGTGAACGCCCAATGCTCGTACAGGTGTTGCGCGTACCAGGCGCTCGCGACGGTGTTCCACTCCCACCCGTTGCCGCCGAAGACGCTCTGGCTGGTGCGGGCGGTCCAGCCCCGGGTGTCCTCACCGAAGGCGTTGCGGGTCGCCACGCGGCTGGGCACCGCGACCTGCTGAATGAACCCGACGAGTGCCTCGTGGCACTCCGGCAGGTTCGTCGTCTCCGCTCCCCAATAGTTCATCTGGACGTTGATGTTGGTGTGGTAGTCCGAGGCCCACGCCGGTGTGTTGCTGTCGTTCCACAGGCCCTGGAGATTGGCGGGCAGACCGTTCGGGCGAGAGGAACTGATCAGCAGGTATCGACCGAGGTCGAACATCACCTGTTCGAGGGTGGGGTCCTCCCCGCCCGCCGCGTAACGCGCCAGCCGGGCGCTTGTCGACAGGGCCACGACCGCGTCGTCGGTGGTGCCCCAGGAGACGGAGACGCGCTTCATCAGTGAGCGCGTCTTCGCGGTGTGCTCGTCCCGCATCTCCTCGTAGGACCGCGTTGCCGCCTTGTCGAGCGACGCGGCAACGACCGGGGCCGGATCGGTTCCGCGCCACCCGGCGGCGGCGTCGAGCTTGTAGTCCGTGCGAGCGTCGAGGAGCAGGGTCAGGGTGGTGGCACCGCTGAACCGGAGCACCGCCCCGTCGGCGCGGAACTCGCCGTCGGTGTGCACGACCCGGACGCTGCACGCGTGCTTGAGGCCGTTGCCCATGACTCCGCTGAAGGAGAGTTGCCGGGCGGCGGCGTCGACGGTCGTCGGCGCTCCCGCCTGCCCGGACATGAGGGAGATCGCTCCGGAGAGTCCCGCGTCGTCCTCCGACGTGTACCGGAAGACCATGACGTCCGCGGACCGGCTGGCGAAGGCCTCCCGCAGCACGCGCCGCCCTGGCGCGCCGAAACGGGTGACGTGGACCCCCTCGACGAAGTCCAGGACGCGCTGGTAATCGACGATCGTGTGCCGTGCACGGGTGTCGAACCCCTTGCCCTCCAGGGCGATTCCGGCGATCTGGAAGCCGGAGGACGACTCGCCGGGCGTGAGCGTGAGCCGGTAGGCGCGGTAGGCCGTGGTGTTGGTGATCCGGAAGGTGCGGGTCTCGCCGCGGTCGGCGAGGGGCGCGCCGGAGGACCGCGTGTCGAGTGTCACCCAGGCATGCCCGTCCTGGGACGCCTGGAGCACCCATCTCCGGGGGTCGTCCTGCGGACGGTCCGGGGCAGTCGTGAGCGCGTACGAGGTGACGGCGACCGCGCTGGGCAGGTCAACCTGCCAGGCGACCTCTGGTGCTGCGGCGTCGACCCGCCAGACCGTGGCCGGATCACGGTCCATCGAATTCGAGATGTCCGTCGTCCGCGCCCCCGGCCGGGCACCGGATCCCCCGGAATGCCCACTCGGCGACGACAGATACAGCGAACCGCCCCCGCCGAGGTCGACGCCAGACAGACCGATCTCGCTCACCTGGAAGTGACTGACCCCTGCCTCCGGAACGAAGACGAACCGGTAGAAGCGGTAGGCCGCCCTCTCGGCACAGGTGAACTCCTTCGTCAGAAGACGGCTTTCGAAGGGCGCCGACAGGGTGCGGCTGTCCAGCGTGGTCCAGGCGGTGCCGTCGGCGGAGCCGGCGAACACCCACTCCTGCGGGTCGCGTTGCGGCACGTCGTTGGCGCTCGTCAGGCGGTAGGACGCGACCTCGACGGGTTCGGGGAGCTCGACCTGCCACTGCACCTTCGACGGAGGTGCCTCGATGCACCACTTGGTGCTCGAATCGCCGTCGTACGTCTTCTCGACGCCCTCCGAGGAGGACGTTCTGTACGGTCCCCCTGGGTCCGTGACCTTTGGCCGGGAGCCGAACGAGACGGCGACGTCACCGAAGTTCAGGTACGAACCGAAGCCGGTCATGCTCGTGTCGAACACGCTGTCCGGCTTGCCCGCGAGGGCGTTGTCGTAGTTGTTGCCCCCGCCCCACAGACTCTGCTCGTTGAACTGGATGCGCTCCTCGCGGGGGTCGGCGAAGAGCATGGCGCCGAGCCGGCCGTTGCCGATCGGCAGAGCCTGCGACTGCCAGTCCACGGCGGGAACGGAGTACTTCAGCGCCTTGCGCGACAGGGCCGGCCACGCGATAGAGGCCGGGGCGGCGAAGGCCGGGGCGGCGGAATCGGCAGCGGCGGCCTGTCCCGCAAAGGTTCCGCCGGTCAGCTGAGTGATCAGAGGTGCGAGGGCGAGGCCACCGCCGAACTTGAGGATGCTGCGTCGCTGAGGCTGGAATTCAGTTGTCACGGTGGGATCACCCGGCCCATTTCATCGGCTCTTTGACAGAGGGAGAGGCGGCCCGAGGAGGGCAGGAGATGCCACTCGCCGGGCCTCAACGCGCGGTCAGACAGGACGGCGCTGGAACTGCTGGTTGGTGCCGGTCCCGCAGGTCCACTGGATGAGGCGGGCGCCGTTGGCAGTGGAGTCGTCCTTCACGTCCAGGCACTTGCCGCTGTGCCGCGCCACCAGCCGGTAGTAGCCGTTGCCCTACCACGGCAGATTCATCGTGGTGCTGGTCGGGAAGGTCAGCGGAAGCCACACGTACTGGGAGTCGTTGACGGTGCCGCCCATGGAGTTGCCCCAGCGGTCGCCCATATAGAGGTACGACGTGCCCTGGATGGGCAGCACGAACGTGGTCTGGGAACCGTAGGCGGTGTCGTCACCGACGTCGGTCACGGCGGTCCAGGGACCCGTGATGCTCGTGGCGGTGGCGTACTTCTGCTGGTTGGGCTTCCAGCCGCTATTGCCGGAGGTGAGCATGAAGTAGACGCCGTTCCGCTTGAACAGCGCCGGTGCCTCGCGGAAGGTGCCGGCCCACGGGTTGGCGGCGAGGCTGTCGTACGCCGTGTAGTCGGCGCTGAGCTTCCAGATCTGCAGGTCGGCGTTGCCGGCCGCGGAGGTGATCTGGTACGCGGTGCCGTCGTCGTCCTTGAACAGCGTCATGTCCCGGGACGTGGTGCCGGACGGAGGCCGGAAGCTGCCCCGCCAGGTGTAGTCGCCGTCGGTGCCGTTCTCCTTGTGCATCCACATCACGAACTTGCCGGTCGTGGAGTTGTAGATGACCTTGGGGCGCTCGATGTTGGCGACGGCCAGATCCGGGGCGCTGGCCTGGTTGAGGACGTGGCGTCTGAACTCCCAAGTCCTCAGGTCGGTGGACCGGTAGGCGGAGACGGCCTTGAAGGTGTTGTCGGCGTTGCGGTTCTCGCCGAACCAGTAGTAATAGGAGCCGACCTTGATCACCCCGCCGCCATGGGCGTGCACCACGGCGCCGGAAGTGTCGGCGAACTGGGTCGCATTGGTCACGGTGACCGGGACGGCCAGCGCGGGCGATCCGGTGACGAGCAGGGTGAACACGCTCATCGTGGCTGCCAGCACGAGGGGGAGAATGCGTCGAAGCATGGGTCTCCTCAACGGCGGTTTCAAATTGTTTGGTTGTGTGCGGCTCCGGTGAAGGACGGTAGATCGATGGCGTGGCCGCATCAAGACCGGACATCGGATGTATTCCCCATGCCTCTTATTCGTTGACCGCCTCAGCCTGCAGCTTCGCGATGGCTTTCTCCCGGCCTCTGGACAGAGTGCAGCCCCATAGCCATTAATAAATCCAACGTCATCCAGTGCGGGGCACGCCTTCGCGCGGCTCCCCTGCCTCGCCATCCATGGATGACTCATCCGATCTATTCGGTCCGGATCTGAGCCGCAGCACGGTCCGTGCTGTCCTGTGGACAGTCAGGAGAGACCTCCCTTGTCAGAACCCATCACTCGACGAAGAGTGCTGGTCGGCATGGCGGCCATGACGGTCGCCGCCGCCATCACCCCCACTCTGGCGGCACCCGCTCATGCCGCCGCCTCCTCCCAGCCGCTGTCCCTGCCGCCACTGCGCATCCCCAAGCTCGACATGGGGGTCGAGCAGCAGCCCGACGAGAAGGTCCGGTGGCTGCAGGACGCCAAGATCGGCATGTTCATCCACTGGGGCGTCTACTCGGGCCCGGCCAAGGGCGAGTGGTACATGGAGAACGCCGCCGTCACGCCGGAGAACTACAGGAAGTACGTCACCGACGCCACCGGCGAGCAGTTCACCGCCAGCGCCTACGACCCAGCCGACTGGGCCCAGTTAGCGAAGGACATGGGCGCCAAGTACACGGTGCTCACCACGCGCCACCACGACGGCTTCGCCCTTTGGCCGTCCACCCACCCCAACGCCTGGCACGCCGGACAGGCCCCGCTCCAGAAGGACTTCATCGGCCAGTACGTCACCGCCGTACGCAATGCCGGGCTGAAAGTGGGCCTGTACTTCTCCCCGCTGAGCTGGCGCTATCCCGGCTACTACGACGTCCGCGGCACCAACTGCCTCCCGAACGCCTGGGGTTACACCACCGATCCCGCGCACAAGGAGAACGCGCGGATCATGAAGAACGAGGTGTACCAGCAGGTCAGGGAACTGGTCACCCAGTACGGAAAGATCGACGACATCTGGTGGGACGGCGGCTGGCTCGGCCAGCACGGCACCGACGCGGACGCCGCCTTCTTCTGGGAACCCGGCCAGTTCCGCGACACCGCCAACGAGTGGCCGGTGGACGCCGCCTACAGCGAGACGGACCCCGCCACCGGCAAGCCCCTGGGCCTGACCGGCCTGGTCCGCAAGCACCAGCCCGACGCCGTCACCACCCTGCGCTCCGGCTGGATCGGCGACTTCGCCAGCGAGGAAGGCCCCTCCGTCCCGAGCGGAGCCATCCGCACCGGCAAGGTGGCGGAGAAGTGCTTCACCATCGGCGGCGCCTGGGGCTACAAGGCCGGCTCCAGCGTGATGAGCTTCGGCACCGCCATGAACATCCTGGTCAACGCCTGGGTGCGCAACATGACCTGCCTCGTCAACGTCGGCCCGGACCGCACCGGTACGGTCCCCGGCGACCAGCAGGCCCTGGTACGCCGGATCGGCTCCTTCCTGACCACGTGCGGGGAGGCCGTGTACGGCACCCGCGGCGGCCCGTGGAACCCGGTCGACGGCAAGTACGGCTACACGTACAAGGACAAGACCTTCTACGTCCACCTGCTGCCCGGCTACAGCGGCACCTCCTTCACCACCCCGCAGATCGGCGACGCGACCGTCACCCGCGTCTTCGACGTCGCGTC
>JABFVM010000293.1 GCA_013362785.1 Streptomyces sp.
CTGATGGGCAAGGCGGGCTACGACCGTCTGGTCGAGCTGTGCGAGGAGCGGCTGGCGTCGCAGCTGCCGTTGCTGGCACCGCATCCGGCGGATCCCGTGGACTAGCACGGCCTGGAAGACCGGGGCCGGCGTCGGCCCCGTGGTCTAGGACGTCGACGGGCCGGGTTCGCCGCTGCCTCCGGACGGCGGCGAACCCCCCGGACCGGACGGGTCGGACGAGCCGGGCGCCGACGGGTCACCGGCCGTGGGGGACGGATCGGGCGACGACGGCGGCTCGCTGGGCATGGGGTCGGTCGGGGCCGGGGTCGTCGGCGGCGTCGGATCGGGCTCGGAGGACGAGGGCGGCGGGCCGCTGGGGGTCCCCGGGTCGGTGGGATCCGTGGGGTCGGTGGGCTCGCCGGGATGCGTGGGGTCGGTGGGGTACGGGTCGGGGCCTGGGTCCGGGCCGTGTCCCGGGCCGGACGGGCCGGGGGCGGTGCCGTAGCCCTCGATGGAGACGACGGCGCCGGCCGGTGAGATCGCCACGCGCGCGCTCCAGCGCCCGGACGGCTCGCGCAGATGGTCGACGTACACCTTGATCGTCAACGACTCGCCGGGCGCCAGCGTTCCCGCCGACCGGCTCAGATACAGCCAGTGCGCGCCGGTGGTCGCGGACCAGCGCACCGGTGTGCGCCCCGTCGCCGTCAGGGTGACGAGCGTGGTGTCGCCGCTGTTCCCTGCCGACACCTCCAGGTGGCCGGCGCCCTTCCCGGCCGCGCCGCTGACCCTGATGACCTGGACGGAGACGTCGGGTCTGTCGCGGCTGCCGAAACGGTCCCCCTGTTCCGGGCTCGCGTTGCCGGCGTTCTCGTAGCCGCTGCCCGCCGCCTCCCCGTCGAGGCTGCCGGAGCCCTGCGCCTGGCTCGCACTGGCCGAGCTCCCGTCGACGCCCTCGCCGGTCGGGGTGCCCCGGTAGGCGGCCCACAGGGCGAGCACCGGGGCGGCGACGACGGTGGCGACGACGGTCGTGGTGACGGCACGCGCGCGTAGCCGGTCCCTGCGGGCAGCACGGTCCTTCGGGTCCATCGGGAAGCCACGCCGGTCGAAGCGTGGTACGGCGGCGCCACGCGCGCGTGAGTGATGCGCCAGGGCCTGCTGCACGGCCGGGCGCGGGGCCTGAAGGACGGGCAGCTCGGCGGGGGTGACGGTCGCGCCGGGCCAGCGGCCGGGGACCGCGCGCTCGGCGGTGCGGCGGCAGCGCGGGCAGTCGTCGACGTGCCGGACGAGCTCGCGGCGCAGGGCCGTGCTGAGGACGAGCTGGTTGTCGCCGGTGAGCCGGGCGACACTCGGGCAGCCGCCGGTCTCGACGACGGCGAGGGCCGCGCGCGTGCGCTCCACCTCGCAGGCGGCGGTGGCGAGCACTTCGCGGGCGGTGGCCGGCTCCATGCCGAGGACGGCGGCGACCTCGTGGGCGGCGAGATGGTGGCGTACGGCGAGTTCGAGGGCCTCGCGCTGCTCCGGGGTGGTGCCGGCGGCCTCCGGCCAGGCCAGCAGGGCGAGTTCGCGGCGCCGCTCCTCCTGGACCTCCTCGGTGACGGACGGCCCCTCGGCCCGCGCGGCCGTCTGCCGATGGGCGCCGTGCCGGCTCACCGCGTGACTGCCCTGACGTTTCTGCTTGGCCTCGGCCAGCTTGCGCAGACACGCCCAGCGGGCCAGCGCGTACAGCCAGGGACGCCGGTCCGCGGCGGCCTCCGGCACCCGCTGCCCGCGTCGCTCGGCGAGCGCGAGGGCGCCGCCGAGGGCGGCGGTCGCGTCGTCGTGGTCGCACAGGACGGACAGGCAGTAGGTGAACAGCCCGTCCAGATACGGCTCGTAGCGCGCCGGCGGCCGCTGCGCCACCGTCCGCGCCGCCGCACGATCACGCGCCTCCCGGTGCGCTCGATGGGCGCCGGTGGTGCGGGTCGAGATGTCCGGACTGCTGCTCATCATTCGTGGACCGTAGGGGGCCTGGCGTGGCGCCTTCTTCCCGCTTGAGCAGTTTTAATCCATACGGGTGAAACGATCCCTCAATCGGGGACAGGAGCCCTGAATTCCGTGGCTTGTGCATGACGAGACCGCATGCCGTACGGCGTTGTCAGTGGGCTCCGTTACGGTTCTTCGCATGGCTGCCCGTACCAAGACCACGAAGGACCGCCCGTCCTACCGCTGCACGGAGTGCGGCTGGCAGACGGCCAAGTGGCTCGGCCGCTGCCCCGA
>JABFVM010000339.1 GCA_013362785.1 Streptomyces sp.
TGTCGATGCCGACCAGTCGACGTCGACGCCGTCGAGCCACGCGGCGGTCAGGGCCGCGTCGGCGAGGTCGGCGATCTCGTCGTCGTCCGCGTCGGTCGCCGACTGGATGACGTGACAGTGCGCGGCGGCCACGCCGGGGCCGACGACGACCACGAACTCGCGCTCGGAAGGCGGCAGTTGCTCGGCAGCCGCGTCCGCGACGGTCACCGGACACCCCAGCGCCCGGGCCACGGCGTCGGCGATCAGCGTCGGCCGGGCGCCGTCGCCGGTCCGGACGACCTGGGCCGAGCGCGGCTCGACCAACGCGGTCCGCGCCGCGGGCGGCCGGGGGACGCGGAGCGCGGCGATCAGTGCCGACCGGTCGCCGCTCACCACCCGGCGATGCTCGAAGTGCCGCCGCCCCACGCGCAGGGTGTGTGCGACGTCCCGGAGCCGGTGCCGGCCGGCCGCCAACTCGTCCGCCAGTTCGCGGGATGCCGCGTCCAGGGCTGCCCGGGTGCGCGCCGAAAGGATCAGCCGAACCGGTGGCTCGACCGTATCGACCGTATCGGCCGCGCCTGACGGGTCGTTCCGGACCGCCTCCGGCGCCGGCTCCAGCACCACGGCGACGTTGGTCCCGCCCTGTCCCATCGAGTGGACCAGCACGGCCCGGTCGCCGACGGTGTTCCGCCGGGCCACGGTGTCCAGGACGAACGGGCTCTCGGCCAGCAGGCCCGGATCGCGAGGGGTGCGCAGGTGCGGAAGCGGCGGGATCTCGCCGGTCTGCACGATGCGCAGGGCCTTGATCATGCCGACGATCCCGGCCGCCGAGCCGCAGTGGCCGATGTTCGCCTTCACCGAGCCGAGGCCGCAGAACCCGGTGCGCGCGGTGCTCTGGCGCAGCCCGCGGGTCAGGCCGAGGAGTTCCACCTGGTCGCCCAGCGGCGTACCGGAGCCGTGCGCCTCGACGTAGATCAGGCGGTCGGCCGGGACGTCGGCGGTGTGCAGCGCGCTCGACACCACGTCGGCCACCCCGGCCGGACTGGGCGCCGTGAACCCCGGCCGGTCGGGGCCGTCGTTGTTGACCGCGCTGCCCTTGACGACCGCGAGGACCGGGTCGCCGTCGGCGAGCGCGTCCGCCAGTCGCCGGAGCACCACGACGCCCACCGCCGCGCCGGCGGTGGTGCCGGTCGAGGCCGCGTCGAAGCTGCGGCACTGGCCGTCGTCCGACATGATCCCGGCCGGGTCGCGCCGATGGCCGTCGGGCGGGTGCACCGTCGAGGTGCCGCCGGCCAGCGCCAGGTCGCAGTCCCCGGCCAGCAGCGCGTTCACCGCCTGGTGCACCGCTGTCAGCGACGACGAGCACGCCGTCTGGACCGAGATCGCCGGGCCGCGCAGACCCAGGCGGTAGGCGACGACCGCGGGGAGGAAGTCGGGGAGGCTGCCGCGGCGGATGTCCCCGTCGGAGAAGGCCGAGAACCCGGCCTCCCGCGCCCGCGCGAGGTACTGGGCCATCGCGTAGGTGCTGAAACTCGCCCCGGCGTAGACGCCGGTGACCAGCCGTTCGCGGCTCCGGCCGGCGTGCCCGGCCACCTCCAGCGCCTCCCAGCAGGCTTCGAGGAACAGTCGCTGCTGGGGATCGGTGACCTCGGCCTCGGTGGGGGTGATGCCGAAGAAGTCGGCCGCGAACAGGTCGTAGCCGGGCAGCGGTGTACCGAACCGGATGTAGTCCGGTGCGGCGATCATGTCCTCGCTCACTCCGGCCGTACGGAGTTCCTCGTCATCGAGTTCCCGGACGGAGACCCGCCCGTCCTGAACGTTCTGCCAGAACTCCGCCGGCCGCCAGGCGTCCGGGAACCGGCCCGCGACGCCTATCACGGCGATGTCGGTCTGTGAAGTCATCGCTCTCGCACCCCGTTGTCTTGGCTTGTCCCCGCTCGCGCCCGGCTCCGCCGGGCCGCCAGGCCGTCGCGCCGCCCCGTCGTGGCGGGTCGCCCACCGTCGGCCTGAAGGTCGCCCCCGGCCAGCAGGGCGGCCTGCGCGCGCACGGTGACGTGCGAGAACAGGTCGCCGACGGCCACTTCCCGGGCACCCAGTCCGCGAAGCCGCTCCAGGAGCGCGATCAGCAGCAGCGAGTTGCCACCGGCCTCGAAGAACGGCTGGTCGAGCCCGACATCCGGCCGGTCGAGCAGTGCACACCAGATGGCGCGGATCCTTTGCTCCAGATCGGATTCACCGGCGGCCGGGCCGGAT
>JABFVM010000561.1 GCA_013362785.1 Streptomyces sp.
CGGTGTCCGGCACCTCGCGCAGCAGGCCGGAGTCGTCCTTCGGGGCGAGGAACTCCCTGAGCCGTTTTCGGTGTTTGCGTGCGTGCGCGTTGATCATCACGCGCCGGACATAGGCCTCCGGGTCATCGGCCGAACCGACTCTGCGCCAGGCCACATAGACCTGTTCGAGCGTCGACTGGACCAGATCCTCCGCGGCGTGCTGCTCCCCCGTGAGGAGAAATGCCGTCCGCATCAGCCGCGGCCAGCGGCCGATGACAAAGCTCTGGAACTCCGAGTCCCGAGCCGCCTTGCGATCCCCCATGGGCACCTCCTTGATATTCAAAGGAGTCCATGGACCGCCCGGACCGTTGCCTCAAACGCAGAGGTTTCTTCCGTCTCTTCTTCCGCCTCAGGCCGCGGAGCTCTTCCTCGGCAGCCACACCAGCATCAGCACGGCCCCCACCAGCAGCACCACCGCCGACGTACGGAACACCAGCGCGTACCCCTCGGTCAGCGCCTGCGGCGTCTCCGCCAGAAGCCCCGGCTGCCCGCTCCCCGCCGAACCCGCCGGCCCGGTCGACCCCGCCGACCCCGCAGAACCCGCCGACCGCGCCGCCGCGATCGTCGACATCACCGCGAGCCCCAGCGAACCGCCCATCGTGCGGGAGGTGTTGACCAGCCCCGACACCAGCCCGGCCTCCCCCGGTCGCGCCCCGGACGTCGCCAGCGCCGCGAGCGGTGTCACTCCCAGGCCCGCGCCCAGCATCATCAGGACGCCCGGCACCATGATCGAGGTCACGTAGCCGCCCGCCACGCTCAGCGTCGACTGCCAGCCGAAGCCGACGGCCGCGACGAGGGTGCCCAGCACGGCCACGTTGCGTGCGCCGAACGCCCGCATCAGTCGCGGGGCCAGCTTGGAGCCCGCGATCACGGACAGCGAGCTCGGCACCAGGGCCAGGCCGGCCTCCAGCGGGGTGTAGTGGAGGACGTTCTGCGCGTACAGCGTCATGAAGAACCACATGCAGAACATCGCCGAGCCGGACAGGAACATCGCCACGTTCGCCGACGACACCGCCCGCAGCCGGAGCAGCCCCAGCGGCATCAGCGGAGCCGCCGTATGCGACTCGACGACGAGGAAGACGCCGATCAGGGCGAGACCGGCGAGCAGCGGTACGACCGTGGCGGGCGCCGTCCAACCGGACGCCTCCGTCTGCGAGATGCCGTACGCCAGCGTGCCGAGCCCGGCGGTCACCAGCACCGCACCCGGCAGGTCCAGTCGCCGCCCGTCGCCGTCGCGGCTCTCCGCCAGCCAACGCACCGCACCGGCCAGCACCAGCACCCCCACCGGCACATTGATCAGCAGCACCCAGCGCCACGACAGCACGTCCACCAGCACTCCGCCGACGAGCCCGCCGGCCGCACCGCCGCCCGCGCCGACGGCGGTCCAGGTCGCTATCGCCCGGGCCCGCGCCGCCCCCTCCGGCACCGCAGCCGTCACGATCGTCAGCGTCGACGGCGCCAGCACCGCCGCGCCCAGCCCCTGCACGGCCCGCGCCACCAGCAACTGCCAGTCCTGCTGGGCCAGCCCGCCGGCCAGCGAGGCCAGGGTGAACAGGCCGAGCCCGACGAGGAACATCCGCTTACGGCCGTACAGGTCCCCGGCCCGTCCGCCGAGCAGCATGAACCCCGCGAAGGCGATCGCGTACGCGTTCACCACCCACTGCAGACCCTGCGCGCTCAGCCCCAGATCGGCCCGCATCGACGGCAGCGCCACGTTCACGACGGACACGTCGAGGACCACCAGGAACTGCCCGGCGCAGGCGAGCGCCACCACCAGCCAGGCCGGAGGCGCGGTGGGAGGGGAGGTACGGGTCGGGGTGTCGGGGGTATCGGCGGCTTCGAGCATGAGCGTCATGCTCTCAACGACCGGACACTCCTGGCATCGGGATTTCGGCCTAGGCCCGCGCCACGGCCGACCTAGGCCACGCCCCCGCACCCGGACCCGCACCCGCACCCCAACAGAAGGTCAAGAGATCAAGAAAAGGTCAAGAAATCGTTAGCTGGCCAAAGCATCGGAATAGTTGCCCAGGCACACCGGGTTGTCCACCCACATGACACAAACGACGAACGACCAGCCCACCGGCAGAGCGACCGGCGCCCTCGTCCCGGTCCTCGCCTTCGCGGGCATCGTTGTCGCGGTGATGCAGACCCTGCTCGTCCCGGTCATCAAGGACCTGCCGCAGCTGCT
>JABFVM010000265.1 GCA_013362785.1 Streptomyces sp.
CCAGCCACGGTCGGCCAGCTTCGTCAGCTTCCCGCGCAGCGGCTCCAGCTTGCCCCGCACCCCGGTGCCCAGACCCAGGATCTCGCCGATCTGCCGGTGGCGACCGGCCGGCGGCCTGCCGAACGGCGGACAGGATGCGCCGGGTACTCCGTCGGCAGCGCGGGCTCGCCGACCCCCGACCCACGCTCCGAGACCAGCCGTACCGCCCGACCCACGATCCCGAGACCAGCCGCACCAGCCGACCCACGCTCCCGAGACCAGCCGCACCACCCGTCCCACGCTCCCGGAACCAGCCGCACCGCCCGACCCGCCCCGCCCCCTGCACCACCGGCGACCCGGCCTCCGCCCGCTACTCGGCGACCTGCTGGCTCATCCGCTGCCACACCCGCTCGGCCACGGCAAGCTCGCCCCGCTCGGCCCGCAATTCCGCCAAGCAGCCACTTCAAGATGGCGGAGCTTCGTTGAAGGCCTGTCGCCGTCGCTGTCGCTGTCTCTGACGAGGCGTTCGACCGGGTGTCGGGAGTGTCCGGTGGGCCTGCGCGAGGTGGTGTTGCAGGCGGGCGTGGCGGAACTGGTAGACCGCGCCGGCCTGGCGCAGTACACCTCGCTGGTAGGCGTCCTCAAGGAATGTGATCACGGCCCAGGGGAGCCGCCCGGTCAACGGCAGCCAGATCCGGGACAGGACGAGCCACTGACCCCAGGCGGTCACAGCAAGGACGTAGGCGAGGGCGCAGGCGACGCCGCTGACGAGCCCGGCCGCGCGGAGCCAGACGATCGGACCCAGCGGCCCCTCCAGAAGGGCAACAACTATCTCGCCCCCGACCCCTACCACCACCCCGAACACGGGTGCTCCCACCAGCAGTTGGGTGGTGACCGCGCGACGGTTCACGATCAGCAGGCGCCGTGGGTTGACCGCGGACCTGATGTCGAGAGGCGTTTCCATCAGGTCGAGGAGGTGGAAGGTGACCCCGATGGCGCCGCCGAAGACCAGGCCGAACACGACACCGTCGGCGAGGCCCAGGCGCAGCCCGGCCGACAGTCCGGCCTTCGAGTGGACCGCGTAGACCAGGCCGACCACGAACCCGTAACCGAAGCCGAAGACCAGCCCTCCCAACAACCCGATCAGGTGCCGCGCCCCCATCTTCCCGTGGTGCATGGTCACGGGCCTGCCGCGGATGCGCAGGCGCATGGCGGACGGCATGATCGGCATGTTCTTGACCACGGTCATGAACCAGTACGCGATCCCGATCACGAGTCCGGAAAGGAGCCCGACGGCTGTCGCGTCCAGGAACGGGACCGGGAACGGAAGGCCGATGGCGAAGCCGACGACGCAGTCGACGAGACCCATGACCAGCCCTGTCGACACTGCGGTGACGAGGGTGCGCGTGGCGGGCCGCAGTCCGTTGCCGAGCCGCCACCAGGCGAGGTCGGGGGTCTGCTGCCGGGTCAGGTGGTCGGCGAGGTAGCCGAGCCAGCGGCGGGCGCGGTCCGGGTCGCAGTCGCGCGAACCGTGCTGGGGGCTGTGGCGGTAGACGGTGGGGAGGAAGTTGTCGAGGAGGTGGTCCTCCAACTCCTCCGGTGTGCCGAAGCGTTCGGTGTCGAGGAGGTCCGCCGGGTCGTGGTCGGGAGTGTCGCTGTAGACGGTGCGCGTGAGCGACACCATCAGGGGGGTCGTCAGGACAGTGGCGAGAGGGGACGCAGCCCCGTCCGCCGGCTGCTCTCGCAGTGCCTTCAGTACGGGGTCCCACGCGCCCTCGTCCGGGTTCGCGGGGTTGGTCTTTCGGGTGGTGAGGGGCAGGTAGGCGGCCAGGTCGTCGAGGGTGAGGTCGGTGAGTTCGATCGCGGCGGCAGCGGTCAGTACGTCGGTTTCGGCGACCGCGGCGGCGTATTCGTCGGGGCGGCTGGTGAGCAGCAGGGGATGCGGGAAGGCGTTGAGGGCTTCCAGGGCGGGGCGGCGCAGGCCGTCGGCCATCTCGTCGAAGCCGTCCAGGACGGGCAGGACGCGGCCGGACTCGACCAGTGCGGTGGCCAGGCTCTCCCCGCCGGGGCCCGGTGCGGCGTAGCCCGGGTGGTCACGCGTCAGCTGGTCGGTCAGCCAGTCGCGCAGGGTGATCTCTGTGGGGTTCCAGGCGCCGATGCTGAAGATCACCGGCACGGGATCCGCGGGGTCGCGTGGTGTCAGGTAGTCGAGGACGAAGCGCAGGGTCAGGATCGTTTTCCCCGAGCCGGCCTTGCCGAGGACCACCAGTCGTCCGGACGGTATGCGACGGAACGTCTCGGCGATCTGGTCCAGTCGGCCGGTCAGGTCGAGGGGGTCGGCCCGGGTCGTGTCCCCGGCACGGCGCCGCAGGATGATGTCCCAGTGGTCGGTCAGGGTCTCGGAGGCCGTCCGCCAGCGGACCGGCAGGGGGAAGGGGTCCTGGACCTGCCGCTGTTCCTCTTCGCGCTGCCAGCGGGCGGCCACCAGTCCCGCGAGTTGCTCCGCCAGTTCCGTGTGCGGGGCGGGCGGCACGGGCTGCCCCGGATCGAGCAGGCCGGCGGCGATCATCAGCCCCTCTCGGTCCTTGGGCCCCAGTTCCAGAGCGTCGGCCAGTTGCTCCACTGTGCTCATCCGGGGATTGGAGCGCGTCCCGGTCTCCAGGCCCCGGATGGTGCGCACACTCACCCCGGAACGCTCCGCCAGTTCCTCCTGGGTCATCCCCGCCTTGAGCCGCAGCCTCCGCAGCTCATCGCCGAACTCATTGGCCACAGTTCACGGCCCTTCCCCCTTTAGAAAACGCTTTCCGAAGGTGAGGACTGTAACGCGGCCACCGGTCACACACGGACGGTCGGATGACCTTCCCCGTTCCCTCCACATCCGCGCCAGAACTGGAAACTCGGCTACTGAGCCGGACTTCGAACGCCGTGGCACAGAGCAGCGGCACGCGCACGGCCAACAGGCAGGCGCCCCCTTGCAACGCCGTACGCCGTACGCCGCCGCGGCCCGAGCCGGATGCGCTCCTCCGGCTCGGGCCGCGGCTCACCGTGCTGTGCGACGAGCGGGAGCGCGCGGACCCGCCCGGGTGCGGAGCGGATCAGTATCGCCGTAGCACCGCCCTGCGCCGCCGTCGGCTCCGCCACCCCGCGGTCCCGGTCATCACCACCAGACCCGCGGCCAGCAGGGTGAAGAAGACTGTCGTGGCGCTGATGGCGTCGCTTCCGCCCCCCTGGGCCTTTGTCGTGGCGGAGGACGACCGGAGGAGGTCCTGGCCGAACGCCGATGACTCGGAGGTGCTTCCACCCAGCCAGGTGATGCCGGTGCCACGGTAATTCGTAGCCTGGGCACGGGAGTTGGCGGCCGTGCCCGGCAGCCCCGGCTCCTCCTTCGTGAACTGGGCCCTGCCGATGTCCTGTTTCGGCGACTTGGAGAAGTCGACGCCGCCGACGGAGTACGTGTAGATCCAATTGCCGGACCGGCGCTCGAACGTGTAGTCGCCCTGCTTGAACGACTTCAGGTAGCGCTGATAGGTGTCCTGCTCCGACCAGTTCTTGTCGGAGCGCAGCGGCCAGCGGGAGACGTCGTCGCTGCCGATGATGTCGTGGTACGGGCCCGACTTCATCTCGTCCTGCTGCGCGACCCACTCCGCGGCGACCCGACTGGCGTAGACGCGGCGCAGATCGGCGTACTCCGGCGCGGTGTTGACCCGCTTCTCGACCACCGGACGGATCATCGTCTCCACGAGCCGCTGGTCGTGCTCGCGCTGCGCCTTCGACTTCCGGCACCGGTCGCCGGGGATGGTGCCCTCGTACGGCACCGAGTTGACCTTCAGCGGGGCGTCGAGGATGTAGATGCCACCGTCCTGCTCACGGACCTTGGCGGTGTTCGGCACGATCCAGTTCCGGATCACCGGCATGCACGGCTGGCCGCCGACAAGGCTGAGGGAGTTCCAGAAGCGGGCGCCCAGCCGGGTCTTGGGGTTCACCGTTTTCGCGAAGTCGTGCTTCATGGCGAGGTCCGCTTCGAGCAGCACGCGTCCTGCGTCGGTCTTCGCGAACGTACTGTCCATGATCTTGTCCGGCTGGGTGGGGTTGAGGTTCACCCAGAACTTGTCCGGCGTGAGCGCCAGCCAGGTGAAGAACGCGTCCGAGGCAAGGCGTGCCTTCGCCATACCGCCCCAGGAGGGGTTGGTGTCCTCGTCCGGGTTCTGGGCGGCCTTGAAGGAGTAGTCCAAGCCCTTGCCGTCCTTGGACGTTCCCACGTAGCTGAGCTGGAGGGTGGAGAAGTCCACACCGCCCGGCCCGCTCGACTCGCCTTCCGCGTCCTGGAGTTGCCGCTGGTTCGCGCGTGCCTCCGCCTCGGTGTCGGCGGAGCCGCGGATCATGTTCACGCCGTCCCCGGCGGAGCCTGCGGTCCTCGCGTCGGGGCTGAAGAGTTCCAGATCCTTCGGGGCGGTGTGCTCGCTCGGCGTGAACTCCGGTATCGCCGCCGACGTGTGCACATGGACCTTGATCCCGGCCGCCTTCAGCTCGGCGACCGTCTCCTCGTCGGGCTCCTCACCGAAGACGTACCGCACGTCCCAGCCCTGCTCGACCAGCTTCTTGTCCTCCTCCAGCTGTCCCTTCTTGTAGGCCCCGTCCGACTTCACCTCGATCACGATCTTCCGCTCGGCATTGACGAAGTCGCCTCTGCGCTTGCTGCCGGGGATCTTCTGCTCGCACTGCCATTCCGAGCCGCCGATGCCGAAGTCCTCGGCGACCTTCTTGTGGAATGCGTCGCCGCGCTGGCGGACGACCTCGTTGCCGATGTACTGCTTGATCAGCCACGTCCGGAAACTGCCGGTCCAGGGTCTGGCACCAACGGTCTGGTTGCGGTTCCAGGCGGCGTAGGCCCGCTCAGGGGAGTCCTCCGCGAGGCCCTTGGTATTCCTGCCGTACTTCTTCAGCAGCTCGGCCCCATCCATGCCGGGCGGCAGGTCGATACCCGAGATGGCGCGCTTGGGATTCGGGTACGTGTACCTGCGGTTCTCGTCGGGCGGCGAGCCGTTCGGGTACTTGTCCGCCCCCGGGAGGGCGTCGTGGTCCGGATTCCTGTCCGGTGTGCCGAAAATCTTCGAGCACGGCCCCGACTTGGGGCTGGCCAGCGCCGCTTGCTGCCATGCGGGCAGCCCTCCGGCGAGCAGCCCCACACCGACCGCGAGCACGGCAACGCGTGTCGCGATCCAGTTCCTCGTCCTCATGGCGTGTCCCCCTAGGGGCCTGAACGACCCTTCACGCAGCGGCGCGACCCCCGTGACATGACACCGCCAAACAACACTCTAGGGGCTCAACGGGCTGCCCGTTGTGCCAATGCGGTGAAGGCAGATCCTCAATTCACGTGCGTGGAACGGGACTTGAGCGTTGTACGGGCGGTCGGCCACCCGAGGCAGCCCGCGCCGCCTACAGTGGCGTCCATGAGTGAGACGCACCCGGAACTGGCAGCATGGCTCGCCCGTCAGGAAGCGGACTTCCCGGCTTGGGCGGAGGCGACCGGCACACCGGAGACGTGGGACTTCTCACCCGGCTCACTCGACGTCCTGGAGATGCTCGTCCGAGAGCGGTACGCCGACGCGGACGCCGTCGACGACGCCTTGGACAGCACGTTCGTCCAGGTCGCCATCTGGTACGTCGGCGAGGTCGCCCGGCGCGTCAACGACGGGGCCGCCTGGCACTACCTCCCCTCGGATCCAGCGGCTCTCCCCGGGGCCCCCGGGTCGCCGCAGAGCGTCTGGACCAGAACCCCACGCGTCGCGCAGGGCCCTGCGGTCGAGACACCCCGAGTTCTCCCCCTCAACGCACTCCGCGCCCTCCTCACCGAGCCGGACGAGGACGAGGACGACGACGAGGAGGAGACGGCCGCCGAGTTGGGCGGACCACTTCGGGATGCGCTGACCCTCAAGGCATAGGCCGGCGATGGTGAGGCGATCTTGCCTGATACCCGCCGACGATCATCCTCGCGGGCGTGGGCAGCAGGACGCGCGTTCCTCGCCCCTTGCCGACTCACGGACTTCTCTCCCTGCCGGCGTACGGACTTCTCTCCCCGGCGGCGTACCGACGAACGTCCCGGGCTGTCGCGCCACTTCGTTTTCGTTCTACCGCTCGATGGCGTCGAGGCGGTCCTACGGCAGTCGCCCGGTCACCGCGTGTGCGACCCGGCGCTCACCGGGCACGCGCGCTGCAGGTGACGTCCGTGGCCGGGAGGCGGCCGGTGGCGAGGTAGGCGTTGACCGTGGTGTCGACGCACGGGGTGCCGTAGACGCCGTACACGGCGTGCTGGTCGGCGCCGCGCAGGGTGATCAGACGGGAGGAGGGCCATTTCCGGCGCAGCGCTGTGGCGCCGTCGTAGGTGGTGCGCGGGTCTCCGGTGGCGTTGACGAGCAGGGCGGGGAGGTCGTGCCTGATGCTGGTCGGGCGCTCGCGGGGCGGGTCCCAGAAGGCGCAGGGGTTGAGGTTGTTCGCGACGGGGCCGAACAGCGCGTCCCGCGGGCGGGCGCGCTGGATGTCGCGCCAGTAGACCTCCGGGTCCCGCGGGGCGGCGATGTCACCGCACAGGATCGCCGTCTGGACGCTGCCGTAGTGGGAGTCGGCCCCGGTCAGCTCGAAGTCGAGGACCCCGGCGAGCCACGGGGACGGGGTGACGTGGTGCCCGTCTGCCGCGCGTCGCAGGTCCCGTACTCCCTGCGCGAAGTCTCCGTAGGCGGCGTCGTTGTCCTGGGAGAGGCCGTTCAGGACGATGAGGGGCACCATGTGCTCGTCCACCCGGTGGTCTCCGAGCCGCAGTGGTGTGCGGGCGGCGGCCTGGACGCGGTCCACGGTCGCCAGCACTGCCGCGCGGGTGCGGCCCAGGCCGTAGGTCGCGTCACGGGCGGCGGCCCATGAGGCCCAGCCTTCCAGTGCGTGGCGGTTGGCCTTCTCGGTGCCCCGCAGCAGCCGGGGACCGTACCGGTCCGGGTCTATGACGCCGTCCAGGACGACCCGGTCGGTGCGGCCGGGGAACATCGCGGTGTACACCTCGCCCAGGTAACTGCCGTACGAGTACCCCAGATAGGAGATCCGCCGGTCCCCGAGCGCGGCGCGGATGACGTCCATGTCGCGTGCGGTGTTGCGGGTGGTGACGTACGGCAGCACGTCACCCGCGTGTTGCCGGCAGCGCTGGGCGAGGTCCTCGGAGAACGCCGCCATACGGTCGAACCCGGCGCGGTCGACGCCGGCGCTCCGGAACGCGGAGCCGGTCGGCCAGTGGCAGTCCAGCGGGGTGCTGCGCCCGACGAAGCGAGGATCCACGCCCACCACGTCGTACCGTGCGCCGACGTCCTTCATCGCCTTGCGCACCCACGGCGGGTCACCGAGCGTCTGACCGCCGGGGCCGCCGCCGTTGAGCAGCAGCGGGCCGACGCGGTGGGCGGTGTCGGTGGCGCGGATCCGGGAGATCGCGACGGTGATCGTACGGCCGTGGGGGTCGCGGTAGTCCAACGGCACCGTCACGTCGGCACATTGGGCGCCCGCCTGCTCCAGTTCCTTGCCGGTCGCGTCGTTCGGGCCGAGCAGGCAGCTCTTCCAGTCGAGGCGCTGGTGGTGGTAGCGGGCGAGGGGGTCGGAGGCCGCCTGGGCAGGGAGAACGGTGGCGGGCAGCGTGGTGAGGGCGAGAGCGGTGGCGGCCAGGCCCAGGGCGGCCTTTCTCGCCGTTCCCGGAGCGCCCTGCGGCGAGCGGGCCAAGCGAATCACTGAAGTTCCCCTTCTGTTGGTCCGGTGGGTCCGATGGGTTCTGTGGGTTCTGTGGTTTCTGTGGGTTCTGTTGCATTGGAGGGTCGGCTGGAAGGCGGGTCTTCGCAGAAGGCGGTCTGGACCACGTCGAGGAAGTCGTGTTCGGCCTGGAGGGTGGCCGGTACCTCGTTGAGCGCGACGGCGACGCTCCGCCCGCCGGGCCCCACGGCAGTAAGCGCCCGATGGCCTCCGGGCACGGTCCCCGCATGTCCCCACCACAGTCCGCCGCAGCGCAGCGGTGAGGCGATCAGGCCGAGCCCGTAGCGGGCACCGGGCCAGAGCCGGTCGGGGTCGGCGGCCACCGTCCGCCGCATGTCGGCCAGTTGGTCCGCGGGCAGCAGACGGCCGCCGAGGAGCGCGGTCATGAACCGGATCAGGTCGGCGGGCGTGGAGACAAGGGCGCCGCCGACCCCGCCGAAGGTCGTGTTCCAGGCGGTGCCGTCGGCGAGACGGCCGTTCTCGGCGGTGAAGTAGCTGCGCGAGTGCGGTCCGTGGATGCGGGTGTCGTCCCAGGGCCAGTACGTGTCGTGCAGCCCGAGAGGCCGGATCAGGCGGCGGGTGATCTCCGCCTCCGGGGAGTGGCCGGTGACCTCGCGGATGATCAGGCCCGCGAGGAGGTAGTTGGTGGTGGCGTAGTGCCACTCACCGCGCGGGCGCGGCAGGCCGAGGGCGCGCTCGATGAGCTCGCGGGGCTCGAAGTGGTCGTATCGGATGCGTTCGGGGTGCTCCCACTCGGGGGCGTCGAGGTAGTCGGGCAACCCGCTGGTGTGCCGCAGAAGCTGCCGTACGGTGATCCGGCGGCCGTCGTAGCCGTTCTGCCGGATCAGGCCGGGCAGGTAGCGGTCGACGGGAGCGTCGAGCGCGATCCGGTGCTCGGCGGCGAGCTGGAGCACGACCGTCGCGGTGAACGTCTTGGTGACGCTGCCGGCGCGTAATCGGTCGGTGGCGTTCATGGGGCGGCCCGTGCTCAGGTCGGCCGTCCCTGCCGTCTCGGTCCAACTCCCGCAGGGTGCGCCCGCGGCGTCGGTGATCAGGACCGCGGCACCGGCGATCCGGTCGCGATCGGTGAGCGTGCGCAGCGCCTGACGCAGTTCGCCGTGCGGTCCGCAGACGGCGTGCCGCCGGGCCACGGACGGCTGTGCGGCAGCCGGAGCGACGGACACGACGAGGGCCGCCAACACGGCCGCCACGCCTGCGCGTCTGCCCAGCGTGGAGGTGATGAGGGAGGATGCCATGCGCCACAACGCTAGGCACGCGCCACGGCTGGGTCACTCGGGCAGGCAGCCGATTCGGGGGTGGGGGCAGCCACACCACGGACGAGGGGGCATGCCCCCGGGGGGAGAAGCGCCGAGGCCCCTGCTGCCTTGGCCTCACTCGGGGATCATCCCCGCGTGCGCGGGGAGCAGCTTGCTGGATCGGTGGTGCGTGTCCAGGCCGAGTTGATCCGCCGCCGAGAGGAGATGACCGAGCCATGATCCGACCCTCCTCCGCCGCCCTCGGCTACGAGCACTGCGCCATATGCGGATGGCGGGCCAAGAACTCCTGATGTCGCGGACGCTGGCGCCTCTGGCAGATCAGTCAACCCGTGCGCTCGCGACCGGCTCTCCCGTCCGGCCGCCCTATGTCGCAGCATCGCCGCCACATCAACTCCCGCTGCCTGTACGACGGCAGTCGCTTGTGGGTCCGGGTGGATCGCTCTTGCTCGACTGGGTGCAGCCGGTCGGCATGAGCGTGGTCCCGGGTTGTGGTGAGATGGGGATCATGAGGACGAGTGACGCGATCGTGGTGCCGGAACTCTACGTCGGCTATCCCGGGGTGGCCTTTGGCGGCTACGTCGCCGGCGTGCTGGCGGCGAGGTCCGGTGCACAGACTGTACGGGTGGACTTCCGGGGGCCGGTTCCG
>JABFVM010000105.1 GCA_013362785.1 Streptomyces sp.
CCGTGTCCCGCTCAAGGCGCGTCTGAAGCGCCCGCTCCACGTGGTCGAGAACCTGATCAACCGGTTCGGCTCGCAAGTCGACGGGACGGGCCGTGGATACCGAGGGCGTCATAGCTGGGACCGTAGCAGTGGGCTATTTTTTCGTGGGGCTCAACTTCGTGAGTCGTGGGAACCGTCTCTCAGCGGAGCGGCCATAGCCAAGAAGCATGCCCATGCTGTAGCTGAGACCATGAGATGTGGGTGCTCATGCCGCTTGGAGTCCCGTATCAGTACGCCGGCTGGGACGAATGCGGCTTCCACACACTCTGTGGTGTTGCCGCCGCTGTACGACGACTTAAACCAGGCGGGCTTGGACACTTGCTGAGAGCCGACGGACATTCACAGCTCCTTGCGGGCGCGATGGATCATGGCGGAGGAGGCCTCCATGTCCAACGCTTGCGCCCGAAGGTACTCGAACGCAAGTCTGTATCGGTCCAGTTCCTCCTCCTTCTCCAGGAAGAGGGAGCCGGTGTGGAAGTCGACGTACACCACGTCGAGGGCTGGCTCGCTGCCGCCGATGATGACGAAGCTCCCAAGAGCTGCGGCGTGGGCTCCCTTGGAGAAGGGCAGCACCTGAAGTGTGATGTGAGGTGACTCGTTCGCTTCGAGTAGGCGGTCCAGCTGCTCCTTCATGATCTGTGGTGAGCCGACGACACGGCGGATGACGGACTCGTCGAGGATTGCCCACAGGTGCAGCGGCTTCGGGCGGTTGAGGATCTCCTGCCGCTTCATACGGATGTCGACGAGTCGCTCGATCTCAGCTGTGCCCAGCGGAACTTCGTTGGCCTTCTGCAATGCTGTGCTGTAGGTGCGCGTTTGCAGGAGGCCTGGCACGTAGACGCAAGAGAAGTGACTCTCGCGCACAGCCTCGTCCTCAAGGGTGAGCAGCAAGTTCATGCTCTCCGGGATGGAGTCGGCGAAGGAACTCCACCAGCCTTGCTGCTTGGCGTCCTTCGCAAGCCCGACAACCGCCCTGCGCTCAGCCTCAGTTGCTCCGTACTCGCGGCAAAGGGCATCTACGACGATCCACTTGACCGGCCCGGCCTGAGTCTCGTACCTGCTGACCGTCGCCTTGGATACGCCGACGAGCCGTCCAGCCTCCTCAAGAGTCAGCCCTTTGTGAGCGCGCAACTTGCGCATCATCGCGCCTAGTTGGCGGCGACGGGTTGTGGTCCGTTCGGACATGAGGCTCCTTCGCCATGTGTCGGGCGGCAGGCCCGGCGATCTCGTCAGGCTAGGCAGCGTGGAAGTAGGCCCGCCATCAGATTCACCCGTTGGATTTTCGTGAGAAGTTACATGATGAGAGTTCTCTGTGCCATGCTCGGTTACAGATCGCTACGCAATGCAGCCGTTCGGATACGGCAGGCGCAGCATGTGCGTGGCTTGGGAGGGAGGATTAGCCATGCCTGGCTACGAAGTCACCGAATCCCGACTCCGGTGTGTGCATCCATTTGAGGCCGCGCCGGCAGAGGTGCGCCTGCTGCGAAGAGCCACCGTTAAGCAACTGGAGCGGTGGGGCATGTCTGTCGCCGCCGATCAGGTAGAGCTGCTCGTCACGGAGCTGGCGACGAACGTCGTCAAGCACGTCGGCGAAGGGGCATCAGCGACCTTGATCCTGGAATGGAGAGGAGAGCGGCTTCGCCTCGAAGTCCACGACAAGAGCCAGGCGATGCCATCACTCAGCACGGCTGGATGCGACGAGGAATGCGGCCGCGGCCTGCATCTTCTCTCGTCCCTCGCGCTCGACTGGGGTGCGGAGCTGACGTCGGCTGGCAAGGCTGTCTGGTGCGAAGTGGCCGTCGGTGCCGGGCGGGCGTGCCTGCGTGTCGAGCGAGCCGTCGCAGCGCTGGAGAAGTACCAGAGGAGTGACTATGCGCTATCGCCGCAGGCGAAGGCGGGCAACGTGGTTCTAGAAGAGTCGGCGATCGAGTTGATCGCCGATCTGCTCCACTGGACTGCTGCTCGTGGGCAGGATCCGGACGACTTCCTCGACCGGGTCCAGATGCGCTACGAGAATGAGGTCGGCGCTGCCTGAGGAGCACCCGATGCTGCTCCGCCCCGTGCTGACGGGGCGGAGAAACTCCATGAGTTCGGTGTTGGGACGGGCGAGCCCGGGCGGAGGCGAATCAGTCCTCCTCGATCAGCGCTCCCGCAAGCTTCAGCATGACATCGACTTGGTCGTTGCGTACCAGCCGCAACCATGCTGCGAAGATCAGGTCAACCTCGTCTCGCTCCGGTCGGCCGGACTGCATGAGCCGGTACAGCCGTCGCCTCTCCTCGCGCCCGCTGAGATTGAGCGCCCGCGTCAGGACGTCATCCGGCCTGGGCGACGAAGCAGTTCCACCAGCCTTGATCCCGGCGATGCATTGCTGGCACTCCACGCTGAGGTTCGCCAGCTCAGTGTCTATGGGAGGGGTTGGATCGATGAGGCGAACGCTGAGTACTGCCGTCTGATCGCTATCGGGGTATGGCTCTCCGGCTCGTGTGCCGCAGGTCTGGCAGAGGCGGCCGGCTCGTTCGATAGCTTCTCGGCGTCGCGCGGACGGGATGCGTTGCCGGGGAGATTCCTTTGGCTGTTCACCCAGGTCGATACGAGTTCCGATCGCAGTAAGTCGGTACTGGTCCGGCTGGAGCCGGGGATCGGTCTTGTAGTTGTCGATCTGCCAGCCCAGTTCACGTAGATCGCGCATCCGGCGGTCCACCTGGGCGACGCCAGGGACGCCGTTGAAGAGTTCGAACTTGGTGAAGACCGTGTCCTCGCCCAGGCCTGCCAGGAACTCTGCGACCTTCACCTTCGATGACCGCCGTACGGGGCGCTCGTCTGCCATTGCTCTTCTCCTGTCCGGCGCTCTTCAGTGGTCTGCCGACTGTAACCCATAGCGGTGACGGCTCGAACTACTGTACCGTCGGCACGGTTGTTTCGTGCTGCCGTCAACGTTCGGCAACGTTCGGCGAAGGATCGGCAGAAACCTTACGGCGGAGGAGGTTCGACGGTACTGATGGACGTGGTGGTTGTCGTAGGAATGGTGCTGGCCGGAGTGCCTGCCGTGATTCGTGGTGTCGTCGCTCTCGCGAACTACGTTCTCGACCAGATTCCGGCGCTGTCGGCCAAGGCGGAGAGGGCCATCACCGTGTTGCGTCGCCTCCGGAACGCCTGGCGCGATGACGAGAGGGCGTCCCGGTAGGGGGCAGCCGGCTTGGGCTGCCAGCCCGCCGTGGGCGTGCGCTCCTCTTTGGCCGGAGTCTGCGAGATCACGTGTGGGGCGGTCCGGCTCAAACGTGATCTCGCAGATTCGCCAGGCCCGGTGGGGAGTTGGTCATTCTGGGTTGTGGCGAGCAAGTTGCGCGGAGTCCGCAGCATCGCTGCACTCCGCGCCGAAGCATGCCTTGTCGGCGGGCCGTCGATCGTCTGCGCCTGGATGCGCGAGACAGTGCCGGCGCATCACCCCACGGCAGCTCGCAGTATCGCGCCGGCGTCGTCGGCCAGACCCAGCTCGTGCAGGGTCAGGGCGATGTCCATCACGTCCTGGTCGGGCTGATCGCGGCCGTAGACGTGAATGAGGTTGTCGGCGAGCTGATGCTGGTCCAGATCGCGCAGCGTGACGAGGGTGAGGGCGGCCTCGATCGGACTCAGGACCTCGGTGGTGGTCTGTCGCAGCAGCGTAAGGGCAAGCCCCTCGCCGTCGTCGCCTCGGTTTCGCAGGTCCTGTGCCTGCTGTGCCACCTGCTGCGCCGCTGCCGTGTCTCTCGACATCCGCTGCCGGTCCCTCCGTCGGCGGGGGACCGGCAGCGGAGTCGCGCGGGTCAGCGCGGCGAGACGTTCATGCAAGCCGGCTTTGCTGCTCTCAGCTTCCTCAAGTTGCTGCCGGAGTGAAGCGGCCTCAGCGCTTGCCAGATCAGCTTTCTTGCTCAGGCTGGCGCATCTGCGGCAACGCCGCTCAGCTTCAGCGCGCTTGTGCATCTCGGCCAGTTCTCCCGGCGTCATGCCGACAGGACCAGGGTCGCCAGCATCGGCGCAGGCTGCCTCGTGCAGAGCTTTTACGATACTGAAAACTGGTACATAACGGCCGCAGAGGAATCGAGAAAGCGAACTCTCGCTAATATTGAGCCGTTCCGCGGCTTCTTTCTGGGTAGGCGGCCTGTATCCCCCTTTCTCCCCCATGGTGCTCCGCGTGCGGAGATGGCGGGCGAGATCTTGCAGAGCTGCGGCGAAGGCCCGTCTGCCAGGCGGGACATCTCCCTTGATGGCCTTGTGGGTCCATGGTCTCGTGCCCCTGCCGCCCCCGTGCTGCGTCATGCTGTTGCCCTCCCAACTCACGCGCCAATTCCCGTAATTGTGCCGGACTGATCTGGCTGTGGTTCTTGCTACCTCATGCGCAAGCCGATGATCTGCTGGACTTCCGCTCCGGCTCCGGTGTCACATGGATGAGCCGCCCGAATGCGGGAGGACGCAGAGCCATGGAGGTGTGTGCTGCACGGCGCATGCCCTTGGATTGATGCGCTGTTGCTGTACGAGTCGACCGGAGGCGCTTAATGGTGCTGCCCTCGTGGCGCAACGAGAGTCTGGGAAGCATGGTGCGGGGGGCGTTGTGGCTGGAGTCCGAGGTAGGTGAGGGGAACACCTTCACCAAGGCGCAGCTCCGCGAGGCATTCCCGAGCCTGTCTCAGATCGACAGGAGGCTTCGTGACCTCCGGGACTACGGCTGGAAGATTAATACGAGCCGTGATGACCCGACGCTGCAGCAGCAGGAGCAGCGGTACGTCGCCAAGGGGGCCGAAGTCTGGATCCCGGGCCAGGCGAAGGCACCTAAGCACAAGAGCAGCATCACCGCGGCGCAGCGGGCCAGGGTCATGCGAGCCGACAACTTCCTGTGCCGATCGTGCGGCATCGGGTCCGGTGAGGAGTACGGGGATGGCGTTGAGCAGTCTCAGTTGAACGTGGCCCGGCGCAAGGTAGTGCTGCCCGGCGGGGAGACCGACTACCAGCTGGTCACCGAGTGCAGGCGGTGCGGCGCGGGCCGTGGACCGGACCATGAAGTCGACCTCGAAGCGCTGCTTGAACTCGTCGAGGCTCTTTCGCCAATGGAGCGGCGCATTTTCGTCGGCTGGATCGCCGCTGACCAGCGTTCACTGAGCCCTCTCGACAGGGTTTGGGGGATTTACCGGAGTCTCCCGGAACAGTCCCGCGAGGCTGTTGCTGAAGCGCTTGACGACATGGACAACTAGATCAGAACGGGGATTTGCGATGTTGCGGGAGTTTCCGCCGCCGCCGCGTGCGGCCGAGTTCAGCGAACAGATCAAGAAGAAGGTCGAGGAGGTCAAGGGCGCCGGCGGCACCAGGGAAACCGTCTCGGTTGACTGGAATGAGCAGCAGGCTCATGTCGAGGTCATCGACCTTCCGCTCAGCGGGCTGTACTTCAACCCGAGTACGCACCGGATTCGTGCCCAACGCAGCCACGACGCCGTCAGGGACGAGGCTCTGGAGAAGGACCCCTGGAGCGCTGAGAGCCAGGACTACCTCAAGTTCCTCATCCAGGCCTCGCCCACCGATCCCAATCTGCGTGACCCGGACTTCGACAAGCTCAAGGAGAGCCTGGAGCAGTTCGGCCAGAACGACCCGGGCCTTGTGACGCACCACGGTGTTTTGGTGAACGGCAACACGCGAGCCGTTGCCCTGCGGGAACTCGGCGCCCAGTCGATGCGGGTGGGAGTCCTTCCGGAGTCGTTCACCTGGGCAGACATCAACGCCGTTGAGCTCTCCCTGCAGTTGCGCAAGGACCACCGTCGGGACTACTCGTACATCAATCGGCTTCTGGCGATGGAGGAGCAGGCTTCTCTCGGTCGTACGCCTGACCAGATCGCCAAGGACTTCCGGATTCAGGTGAAGACCTACCACCAGGAACGCTGGATCCTCAGCACCATCCGGGAGTTGATCGACCGCAGTAAGAGTGGTGGGGGTGTAGCCCTGCGCCTAGTCGACTTCGAAGGGGCGCAGGAGCGTCTCAAGGAACTGCACCGGCTGTACGTAAAGCTGGAATCGGCGGACCGGGACCAGGCGGAAGTTCTAAAGGAATGGCGGCTGGCCGCGATCCTCCTCGACTTCTCCAAGACGGACGTACGGCACATCGACGAGGACTTCCTGAAGGAAGGCCTGGGACAAAGGCTGCCGGGCGGCGACGGTGTCACGCCCACCGCGTCCGATGCTGTGGCGATCCCGGGCCTCGACCTGTCGGTTCCCGCTGCCTCCTCTGCTGTGTCTGAAGCGAGGGCGCTGAACGACCGGATTCTCCGTGCCAGTGCCGCTGCCCGGAGCAGGAAGCCGGACCTGCTCGACAACGAGAAGGCTCAGGGGCAGGCCGTACTGGATGAGGCCAAGAAGGCCTTTGATGGTGCTATCGAGGCTGCCGGCCGTAGTGCACGCCTGCGGAAGCGCAAGCAGCTGGCGCCGGCCCGCCTCGCGGAGGCCTGCGCGAGCATCGACCAGTGCGTGATGGACCTGGTGCAGGCTCGGTCTTCGCACAGCCTTGACGAAGAAGCCTTCGACGAGGCGGTTTTGAAGCTCAAAGGCAGCCTCCGAAAGCTCGCGCAGCAGGCGGGGCGAGGCCTGCCCAACCCCGGTGACGGAGTGGCGTGGCTGTTGGAAGCCGCGGCTGCGGAGGGCTCCCAGTGACCGACAGTCCGACCGTAACGTCCCTGCACCTGGGGTTCGACGAGACGCGTACCCGCGTCGTTCTGCGGACGACCGATCAGTACGGGCAGGACCTCGTCCAGCTGGCCGCCCGATTTCGCACGGGCGGCCAGCAGGGCCCGCTCGCCGCGTCCGTTGCCCTGGACGAACTTCTCGCTGACCTGACCGTTCTCAGCGGTTGGCCCCATCGTGAGGGAGTCGAGTGGGCTCCCGAGTTGCGCAACCTCGTGGCGGGTGTGGTCAAGGACGCCAACACCGTCAAGGACCGGCTCGCTGGTGCGCAGCCTCTCGGGGAGGTCGCATCCGATGATGTCGCGGGCCTGCTCGGGGACACCTGGGAAGGTGAGCTCAGCGAATTCCAGCTCCGCGATATCGCCAAGTTGCTCTCGCTGCAGCACGGGGCCAACTTCAGTGTTCCCGGGGCGGGCAAGACGCGCGTCGCTCTCGCCGTGTACGCCGCGCAGAAGAGTCAGGGAAAGGTGAGCCGCCTTCTCGTCGTATGCCCCAAGTCGGCATATGAGTCGTGGCGTTATGAGACAGCCGTTTGTTTTCGCTACCCCCTGCGCACCCATGTCCTCGACGGGTCGATGGATCAGTGGGCGGAAGTGCTGATCGTCAACTACGAGCGGCTGGATCGCTCCCTGGCCACGCTCGCCAACTGGCTCAAAGCGGCGCCATCGATGATCATCCTCGATGAGGCGCACCGGATGAAGCTGGGGGCTCGAGGAACCTACGGCGCGGCATGTATGGCCCTCGGGCCTCTCGCTGAACGGCGGATGATCCTCACTGGGACGCCGGCTCCGAACGGATCCAAGGACCTGGAGAACCTGCTCGGCTTCGTGTGGCCGGGACACGGCCAGCGCACCGTGGTCCAAGCTGTGGCCGGCGGGGATCTTGCTCATGCCAGTTCGGTCCTGCGCCCCCTGTTCACCCGGACAACGAAGCACGAGCTGGGTCTTCCTCCAGTATGGCTGGCGATCAGGTACGTCGATATGCCTCCCTTGCACAACGAGATCTATGGTGCGCTTGTGGGGGGCATGAATAGTGGGAATGCCCGGGACGACCTCAGCGCCCTCGGTAAAACCGCATTGCGTCTCCTTATGGCGGCTACGAGTCCTGCGTTGCTCCTTGAGGGGGCCAGCCGCTACGAGCCGCTGGCCTATCAGCTGCCGCCGTTGGAGATCCCCGAAGGCAGCTCGCTGTACTCGCTCATGCAGAATCTTCCTGACTATGAGCTGTCGCCTAAGTACAAGGAAGCGGTAGCTATCGTTGCGGAGAATGCGGCCAAGGGCCGTAAGACGTTGATCTGGACGACCTTTGTCCGGAGTCTGACGACGCTAGAGCACATGCTGAAGAAGTACAGCCCCGCTGTCGTTTTCGGAGGCACGCCAGACAGGGATGAGCAGTTGCGCCGGTTCCGCGAGGACCCGAGCTGTACGGTGCTGATCTCTAACCCGGCCACGCTGGGCGAAGGCATCAGCCTGCACCACGTGTGCCATGACGCTGTGTACGTGGACCGTGACTTCGTGGCAGGCCGGTACCTCCAGAGCGTCGACCGGATCCATCGCCTCGGTCTCGCGCCTGGGACGGACACCAGGGTTACGGTCTTGGCCGCCAGGAACACGATCGATGAGGTTGTCATCGCCCGCCTCGATCAGAAGATCGAGTTCATGGGCAGGATCCTTGACGATCCCACCGTGCAGCAACTTGCCGACCTTCAAGAGGAGCCGGCGGTTGCGGCGGGTCTCGCGCCCAGTGATATAGAGGCACTGCTGCGGCACATGGGCGACCGCTAGCGTCTGGTGATCTGGTTCTCGGTCCAGGCCCCGGGTTAGGCCGGGAATCGGGACCAGTGCGAGACTCATGCTGCCAGTACACGGTGTGCGATCACCGTCTCTGTAAGACTTGGCAGCAGATTTGAGTCACCTCCGGAAGGAGCGCCATGCGCCCCAGCGGCCCAGAGCGTCCGCAGTTCGCCTCCCCACTGACCTCGGTTGAGATCTGTGCGGGGGCAGGCGGACAAGCTGTCGGGCTGCACAACGCCGGGTTCGATCACTTGGAGCTCGTTGAGTGGGATCCCTACGCAGTGGAGACCCTCCGTGAGAACGTAGGCGGCTGGCCTGGCTGGTCGCCGGAGCGGGCCAAGGCGCTTCGGCCTATGGATGTCAGGGAATTCCTAAAGTCTGAAGAATTCAGAAACCTTGGCGTCGAAAAGGGTGATCTTGATCTGCTCGCTGGCGGTGTACCTTGCCCTCCGTTCTCGTTGGCGGGGAAGAGGCTTGGGAAAGACGATGAGCGGGATCTCTTTCCCGACGCTCTGAAAATCGTTAAAGAATTGATGCCCAGAGCGGTCATGATTGAGAACGTTCGAGGCATCCTGGAGCCGCCTGAGGTATTTATTGAGTACCGTGCTTACATTCTGAGAGAATTGCGAAAGCTCGGCTACGCGGTTCCGGAAATCAATGAGCGCGATATTCCTCGTGATCAAGACCTCGAAATGCGGCGTGTCTGGCGCAGGCTGGACGCAAGTAATTTTGGTGTTCCTCAGCTTCGTCCGAGGGCGATCCTTGTTGCGATCCGAAATGACATCATTGAACGGAATGGTGTCGAGTTTGTGTGGCCGGAACGGCTGGCGCGGCGAACTCAAGCGTCCGTGGTAGGGAATCTCCGGAGAAGCATGAAGGAGCGCTGCGAAGATTTCTGGGATAGGAATCAGGATGGAGAGCCGGCGGGACCCGACGACCGTACGGGGAAGAACGTCTTCTATGAGTGGCTAATCCGCGCCAAGAAGGCCAAAGATGCTGGTAGGGGCGTGGCGCCGACGCTCGTTGGCGGATCGAAGAAGCATGGAGGGGCAGACCTCGGGCCGACCAGAGCGAAGCGTGCCTGGGAGGCGATGGGGGTTAACGCCATGGGGGTCGCCAATGACCGCAAGGAATGTGACGCGGAACGGGATCTGTTCAGGCTGGCTGGGCCCATGCTGACTGTCGAACAGGCTGCCATTATCCAAGGGTTCCCGAGAGATTGGGACTTTCAAGGGAAGAAGACGGCGCGCTACCGTCAGGTAGGCAATGCCTTCCCCCCTCCAGTTGCTGAAGCTGTTGGTCGGGCAATCGCGGCCGTGTTGCGTCCGGAGCATCGGGAAGAACTGCTCGAAGGCTATGTTGTGGACTCCAGCAGCGGCTCTTCGGTGCCAAGGGAGTCGGAGCAGATGATGTTTTCTGGGTCAGATTTCCCGAAGGCCCGCTCTGCGGGAAGTAACCGTCGCGGCAATTTTGTCGGCACACGCGTCTGAAGACTCGTGCTCCCAGAAGCGGAGCACGAGCCAGCCGGCTTCCTCTAGGCGTCGGTCAGTGTCACGGTCTCGTGTGACATTGCGCAGGACTTTTTCTGACCAGTAACCAGAGTTGGTCCTGGGTGGAATATAGTGCTCCGGGCACCCGTGCCAGTAACAGCCGTCGATAAATACGGCAACCTTTGCCGGACGGAATACCATGTCGGCCGTCCGGCGAAGGTCAGGCAACGGGCGCGCGCATACGCGGTAGCGTAGCCCCTGAGCATGAACGAGTCTGCGGATCAGTTGCTCGGGCTTTGTGTCGCGGCTGCGGATGGCCTGCATGTTGCGGCGACGAGCTGCGGACGAAGCCCAGGAACCTTGCGGCGCTTCCCACTGCGGATCATCGGGCACGTCTCAGAGCCTAGACCTCGGAGGGGCGCCGCGGGTCATGTGGGTCTCCTGTCGAACGCGTTAACGGGGGAGGCCTGCCCATCTGGGGGTCGGCCCCCCCGCTGCGCAGACCGTGGCTCAGGACGAGATGGCCGGAACTGTTGCCTCGTCGGCATATCGCGAGTTCTTGGCACGGAAGCGCACCAGGCGGCGGTCCGCGCTCACCGCTGAGGCTGGCGGGATCAACGTGAAGGCCATCACGATCTTCGATGGGTCAGCCGTGCCGTTTCGGACGGCTGCTTGAACGTCGCTGTGGCTGTCCCCCTCCACGACGGTATACAGAAGCATTACCCCTGTCGTGGATCTGATTCGGACGCCGTCGCTAGGAGACGCCTCTGGCGACGGGGACGCCTGATCGATCAGACGCTGTGCCGCTGTCCGGTGTTCGACACTGGCGATGCGGCCGAAGGAGGTCTTGCCGGTCTGCCGGCTTCGACGGACAAGCGACAGCGGCCGCGAACCGAGAACACTGGCTTCTATGCGCGTGCTCGCAGCCAGGCGGGGAGATATGAGCAGCCAGTCGTCCGCCTTGGCGAGCGTGCCGTCGAGCTGGCTGAGATAGGTCAGATGGGGATCGAAGTGCCCAGGGTGCTCCCATTCGAGCTGTGACAACACGCTGACAAGGTCGCTGTGAGAGATGGTGCCGGTCAGAGCCTCGAAAGTCCGCGTGAGCGAGCTGGAGTTGTCAGGCGGATTACTGAACGACTGCGGGGTTGCGTTGAGCGATCCCAGCAACGGGCGCCAGCGTTCCGTATTTCGCTTAAGTGTTGCGCTGTTCATCGGGTACGACGCGGGCTCAATGGGGCGGCCAGGCGACCGGATTTCAACCAGTTCTGCGTTGAACATCTTGTTGCGGGCCGAGGGCCTGATCCAAGGCAGGTGCTGTGCAACTAGGGGAGGCACCTGCATGGGAGTGATCTGTGGCTGGCCATCGACTATCGCGGCGTATTGGGCCAGCTGCTCTCTGAACGTCTCCTCATCGCGGCAGATCGCTTCGTAAGCCTCGTACAAATCAGCGTACTTGTTGCGACCGAACGGCTCCTCCCGGCCGATGTAGAGCCGGACCAGGTCCCGGTAGCCGGGCCGGAAGCCGAACCAGCGGCCCATCTGCATGAGTGTGTCAGCTTGCTGTGTCGTGCGCCGGTAATAGGTGATGGTCAGGCCCTCCATGGTGAAGCCACGGGACAGCTTCGTTCCGCCGACCAGGATCTTCCATACGTGCGGGGTCCGGTCGAAGTCGAGGTCCAACTGGTCGAAGTAGCGGTCCGAGTCCCCGTTGACGACGATGACCGGCTGGCCTCCGGAGCCGATGCGCTGACGGGCGGCGTTCACGTAGGGGCGCAGTTCCTCATATGAGGCAGGAACGGGGAGGTCTGAGGCACGTGCCTCACTGACCGGAGCGAAGTCGGAAGCCCACAGCGCGGCAAGGCGCTCGTGGCCAGCGGTAGAGCTGTACCCCGCCTGATGCCACATGGAGTTGATGAGCAGCGCGAGATCCGCGTGATCATCCTTCCGTACCGACTGATGAGCGAGCATCGTGTGGTGCCGGAACGGGCCGTCAGGCACATCGTTGTCTGCCCGGTACAGCTTCAGCGCACCAGACAGGACGAAGGCGTCCATCGCTTCTTGGAGACGGTCACCCGTGGAGTCGTCGATGTCCCGGATGTGCGTTCTTTCCTGGGAGTTGGCGTACGTTCGCTCATCCCGAGGTATCGCCGAATCCAGATCGTGAAAGTCCTGGGCGCCCATGTACCCGGACGGGCGCGGAAGTGAGATCAGGAAGTCGCTGGGGAAGATGTCCTCGTCGTCACCTGGATCAACGAAGACGTTGGCGAAGGGGGTAGCCGTGTAGCCGACGTACTGCGCACGGGGAAGAAGCTTTAGGAGCTGGGAGAGCAGCCCGTTGATGGCCGTGCGGTCAGTGCTGCCCTGCTGCCACTTCTTCGGGTCCAGAGTGTTTACGGAGGCCTGGTCGGACTCGTCATCGATGATCAGGGCAGGCAGCTCTCCGAGGAGTCCGTGAATCTGCTTGAGATCTTTGACGAGTTTCGTCAGAACGGACTTGTTCTTCTTCACCACAAGGATGCGGGCGGCGGCGTGGTGGAGGTTCGCCGGATCATGTAGCGGACGGGTCGGTTCGCGCTTCTCGAACTCAAGGGCCCGGATGCCTTGCGCCAGGCTCTTGTAGTCGTTATCCCGAGTCGTCAGTCGCTCGATGTCGAACGCGCCGAGCGTGGATGGGCGGGCTCCGTGCCGGACGAAGTCGGGCCAGTCCGCATCGTCACCTACGTAGTCCACGCCAACAAGGGAGTCCAAGTCCGTGATGTCCGCACCGCGCAGGATGTTTTCCTGCCCGATGAGCTCCATGTCGAGGCGGCGCTGTGTCTGGGCGCGCAGCAGGTTGAGGGTTCCACCAAGCACGATGACGAGGCGGTAGCCGGCGTCGATCGCTTTGGCAGCGACGCCCGTGAAGTTGGCCGTCTTACCTGACTGTACGTACCCGACGACCAGGCCTTTCGCCTGGCGAGCTGCCGACTGCTCTGGATCTGTGAGGCGTTCAACGACTGCTCGACTTGCCTCGTCCAGGCTCGCGATCGCGGCGTCGGACCAGCCCTTGGCGCGGAGCTTCTTTTCGTACGACGTCCAGTAGAAGGAGCGGGTGGCGGCCCGCTCAGGCGCGTACCAAGGGGTGAAGTCACGAGTAATCACTGTGGGGCCTGGAATCGTCGCCACAGGTACGGCGTCGTCCAGTGCCTTCCGCAAGTCACTTCCGAATCGGAGCCGGTCGTACACGGCTGTACGCCGGTCGTCGGTGCGAGCCGGGATAGAGAGCGCCCACTGAGGGTCCTCCGCGAAGTCCCAGGCTGTGAGGTGACGGCTCCAGAGAGCCGTGAGTGCCTCGTCGCCGCCTACGAGGTAAGCGTGAAACAGCTCCTCGCTCAGGTCAGCGTCGGGATAGTCCTCATCGGCCGCAAGCGCAGACCAGCGCGCGAAGTGCCGGGGGACGCTCCCCATGCCCGCCAGCGCGGAGGTATGGATCTCAAGGAGAGCGGTGGCGAGGGTGTCGCTCATGTAAGTCCTCGGTTGCGGATCAGAGGTGAAACGGGAGGAACTGCACTGCTGGTGTCAGGACAGTGCCTGCGCGCGCCGCGTACGCTGCGTGTCCACTGAAGCCAGGAGGATGGTGTTCCAGTAGTCCACACGGTCTTGTCGGCTACGTTCCCAGCGTCCGAGTCCGAAGCAATCCTCAAGGAGCAGGTACAGCAAAGTCTTTGTGACGGGCGCGTCGTTCGAACCGCCTCGTCTTCCGTCGTTGAAATCCTCCCGGTATGCCCTATTGAGGATGACGGCATTGCACTCGCGGTCCAGGCTGAAGAACTGGTCCGGGGGAAGGGACGCCCACGTGAAGCTGATTGGCTCTTCACCCGGCTTCTCAGGCAGTTCTTCCTTGATGACTCGCTTGACCTTCGGGTCCAGGCCCTTGCCTGGCGGAGTCACAGGCTTACGAGTGATCTCGCTGCGCCTCGAACCGTCCCGGTAAGCGGTCTCGGCATCAGCCAGATAGGTGAGGAAGGTGTACCCCGTAGAGTCCACCGCCTTTTCCACGCCGAGAGTGAAGGCCGGGGTGACGGTGACACTTTCTTTCTTCACATCGAGGCTCAGGACGTTGTTCTCCTGAGAAGGAAGGTCGACCGCGACACGGGCGAGAACAAGGTGCCCTTCAGGGCTCCGCAGACCGTTCCAGCCGCCCGCCTGTACGAGGCGGTCATTCCGATAGAAGTAGAAGCCCTGTCTCTCAGCGAGTGGACCAATCTGGCGGAAGCCTGCCTGCTTTGACTTGGCAGGCCAGATGTGAGCGGTCAGGCGCACGCTTCCCAGACCCTCCACAGGCGCTGTGAACTCCCGGGGGTAGCCTGCCTTGCCCGGGACCTTGTACCCGAAGGGGTCCAGAGCCTCTACTGCGATGTGGTCCACTTCTTCGCCGAAGCCGCGCTCACCGCTGCTCACGTCCCAGACCGCGATGTCGAGCTGGAGACCACGCTGCAGGTACCGATGAAGGTAGAGGCCAAGATGGGTCTCGAGGCGGGATATCGCCTTCGAGAGGAACTGGTCGCTCTGGCCGCGCGCGACTGTCTCGAAGGCCCGTACGCCATCCCACCGAACGACGGTGCCGTGCCACTCGATGATCCCGTCGTAACGGTCTACGAGCTCCTGCGCGTACCGGGGGTCGACTGTGTCGCAGCGGAAGCTGTCTTCGATGCCCTCCGCGGTGAGGCGGCGGCCCGCGGCGCGGCTTCGCTTTGTGCGGCTTACGACGGTGAGCGAAGAAGCGTGGGAGAGGGACGCAGCCTTCAGGCCCGTGCCGTACATGCCGAGGGCGCCCTCGGCGTAGTCGCGGCGGCGCCCGACAGTCATCGCGGCATCCAGGCCCTCTTCGTCCATGCCATTGCCGTTGTCGATGATCAGCAGTGTGAGTATCCGGTCTGCGTCACGCAGGAAATGCACGACGATCTTGTCCGCGTCGGCATCGATGGAGTTGTCGATCAGGTCAGCGACGCCGACTTCGAAGCCGTAGCCCTGGTTGGTCAGAGCCCTGCCGTAGCCCGAGTCTGGTGGCAAGTGCGTGCAACCGGTTGTGGGGACGTCGTACTGCCAGTTGGCGCCGGACTCGTAGGGCATGCTTCCTCAAATGCGCAGGTCAGGGCTAGCTTCCCAAGTAGCAGCCCGTTACAACAGACGTGAGTGTGACCGTACTGCAAAGGTTGGACATAAGGGAGGTGGATGGTTGAACTAGGGGGATAAGTCCCTTATTTGTCGGCGGTAGCGTCTGGCCTACCGGAGTGACTGTCGGCACGCCTACGCACAGCACGACGTCCATCGGCTCGACATTTCGGCGCAGGCGCGGTGAAGAACCGGTTCAGTCGCGAGATCCGAAACGAGACAGGCGAGTGCTGGCTTCTGCGCTGCTCCACGCTGGTTCGGGCTCGGTGCTGTCTGTGATGTTGGGCATCAGCCCTGATGATGATCCGAGCGACAACAGTGCGGGCCGAAGGCACTGAAACCGGTGCCGCACGTGATCGGCTACTGGTACCAGTCGTCTTCGCCATTGGATGAGAGACCGGACGAGATAGTCCTGCAGGTCCCGGGCAGCCCACCGGCGAGAGCCGGATTAGTGCCGCCCATATGGCGCGACCGACACAGTCACGGAGAGGTCGTGATCTGGCATGGCGTTAAACGTGGCTTTGGCCGCCCGCTTCTTTGGCATTGTCGTGCTTCCATGGCCCGCCTCAAGGGCGCTTCGCGTCGCCTTCGGCGATGGCCCTCCGGGCCACCCTTGACCCGGCACGCTCCAGCACGGGTGAGAAGCGAGCGGGCGGCCCGGAGAGACGGGTGGCCAAGGTTGGTTGGCGGTGGGGTCGGTTGAGTGGTGGCCCGGGGTTGGGGGCGCATTCGCGTCGCGGCGGCACGCCGGGTGGGTTGAGCGGCGTGCGGTGGGCGGGGCGGTGGCGCGGTCGTGCTAGGGGCCGGTCCAGGGCCGAGTGTGGGTCAGGCCTGTGCTGGGGTCCCGTGGCACTCGCCATAGGTCTGCCCCGAACCGCACCAGCACCCCGCCCCCCGCTGCGGCGGCCAAGCCACCGCTCGCCCCCGGGCCGCCAGCGTCGTCGCATATTGCGGCAGCAGCGTCACGTCCTCCGGGGACGCTCCCTCCGAAGCCGCGAAGGCCTCGTACGACGGGACTGTCCCCGTCACGATGCCCAGGTTCGGGGTGCCGGAGGCAGACAGTTCCCTCAGGGACGCCTCTATCGTCGCCAGGTGCTCATCGTGGGACGCGTACTCCATCACCAGCGACGGGTACGCGGACACCAACTCCGCCAACTCTCCCGCCGTCCAGTGCAGGACCGCCACCGGGAAGGGGCGGGACAGGGCCTCGCGGTAGGCGCCGAGTTCTGCTCGGAGGCGGGAGATTTCGGCTTCGAGTTCCGCTGGGTTGTCCGAGCCCAGGGACCACACCCGCTTCGGGTCGTGGAGTTCGTCCAGGGAGACCGGCATGGAGTGGAGGGTGTCGGCCAGGGCGTCCCAGTCGTCGTGGGGCAGGCCCAGCATGCGGCGGACCCGGTGGCGGCCGAAGAGGAGGGGGTGGGTGGCGTACGGGGGTTCCGGTACGTCCGTCAGGAGGAGCCGTGCGCCCTCCGTGAAGGTCTGCTGCGCCTGCTCCAGCTCGTCGTGGGCCTCCAGGGCCTCCGCGACGATCACCCACGGTGCCGGGTCCCGGGGGGAGGCGGCTCGGACGCCCTCGATGATCGCCCTCGCCTCCGCCTCGTGGCCGTACTCCCAGAGGTTGGACGCCTTGAGGGCTCGTACCAGGTACGGGGTCTCCAAGGTGACGGAGGACGACAGCAGGCGGTCGTAGAGCGCGGTCGCGGCGGGGCGGTCGCCGGCCAGTTCGAGGTGGGCCGCGGCCTGGAGGAGCAGGGCCTCGGCGTCCTCGGGGTAGAGGCCGGCGGTTCGCTCCAGGCGTGCCGCTTCGGCGGTGTGGTCGACGTTTTCGGCAGGCGTGTCGGGGCGCATGGGGGACACCGTACTGCTCATGACTGACGGAGGAGAGAACAGAGGGGGGAAGAGGGTGCAGATATTGCCTGGTCGAGGCGGGCGCGGCCAGCGGCCGGAGGCCGGTGGTCGCCTGGCGGCCGGAGGTCGCCCGGCGGTTTCGGTCCGCCCTTCGCCGGACGCGATGCAGGGCGCCGGCCTTGGCGGCGGCATCCCGACCGCTCCGCACCGGCACCCCATCCGCATCCCACGTGCTGCGGCCCCGCCTCAGATCACCACCCCGTCGATCTGCAACGTCTGCACCGCCTTCGCCGCGAACGGCACCGCCACCGACTTCCCGCTGAGGAAGGTGTTGGAGTACGACCGGTACTGGTCCCCGCCCGTCGTCACCGTGTTCCAGCGCGGGACCAGGCCGTCGGAGCCGCCGGAGACCGCGGTGAAGCGGGACAGGTCGAAGGTGAGGGTCTGGGCGGAGGTGGAGGTGTTCACCGCGACGATCACCAGGCGCCGCGCCGACGCGTCGTAGGCCGCCGCCGCGTAGCTCACGCCCGTGTCGAGGATGCGCATGCCCGGGCGGATGTGGCGGCTGAACTGGGCCATTACGTAGTACTTGGTCTGGACGGTGGTCGGCTGGAGGGTGTTCGCGTCGTACGCGATCATCGCCCAGCCCGCCGTCGGGTCCATGACCTGCCAGTAGCACCAGGCCGTGGGGTGCAGCCAGCGGAAGTCGTAGCAGAGGTTGGAGGCCAGGGTGAGACCGGTGCCGTCGCCGTCGCCCGTCTCCGAGTTCCACAGCTTCTTGCCGGACGTCGTCACCACGTCCGTGTAGAGCAGGTCGCGGCGGCCGCCCGAGCCCTGGTAGCCGTGCACGTTGACCTGGCTGACCAGGGCCTTGGTGGCGGAGTTGTAGGAGGACCAGGTCGAGCGGGCCGTGTCGTAGTTCGTCTCGTCGGAGGCCGAGATGCGGATGCTCGACAAGCCTCGCTTGTCCAACTCGCTGCGCATGTACGGGAGTACGGCCGCCTGGACCGCCGGGTCCATGTGGCAGCCCTCCTGGGTGCCGGTGGCGGTCCACCAGGTGGAGGCCGGCTCGTTGAAGGGGTCGACGGTCGCGAAGTTCACGCCCCAGTTCGACTTCGCGTACAACGCTGTTGCCGCCAAATGCGACGCGTGCTGGCGGTAGTTCCAGGTCTGGAGGTTGTTGCCGCCGCCCGCCGCGCCGGACGGGTTGTGGTTGGAGCACATCCACCACATCGGGGAGTTGGCGAAGAGCTCGGTCGTGGCGCCTCGCTGCGTCGCCTTCACCAGCATCGCGCGCTGGTTGGCGTCCGCCGTCCACTTCCAGGCGGAGGAGGTGGGGTCCTCGTTGTTCCAGTCCTGCCAGAAGCCCTCGATCTGCTTGAAGCCGGGGATGTTGGCCGACTCGGCCATCGACTCGCCGTTCACGCTGTTCCAGCTGCACGCGCCGAGGTTGTAGCGGGCGATGTTGAGGCCCAGGCCGGGGAGCGTCGTGCCGTTGTACGTGACCGAGTTGGTCGTGAAGTACAGGTCGGCGAAGTCGTTCCGGTTGCCGAAGACGTTGGCCCACCAGGCCAGGGACGTGCCCCAGCCCTCCCAGGTGCCGTACGACGTGCCGGGGTTGACGGCGATCGTCGCGTCCGCGTGTGCGGTGCCCGTGGCCAGGGCGCCGCCGACAAGTGCGCCGCCGGTCGCCGCCAGCAGAGTTCTGCGTCGGATCATGACTTCTCCGCTTCGCTCAACGGCCGGTCGTCGTCGAACCGGCGTCGTGGCCTGTCCCGTACATGCCGTCAGGAAGCATCGGGTGTGGCGCGTGAGGTTGTCGAGAGTTCCGACAGCCCTTTCTCAAACCTGTGGAGGAAGTGACGGAGGAAGTGGGCGGAAGTGTTCGAGGGGCCGGACGCGCGGGGTTCTGATGTGCGGCGGGCGCGCATGGGTCTGGAGACCTCGGGCGTCGGCCCTTATCGTGCGGGCGGCCCCGGTGGAGGAGGCTCACGGATGGTGCGGGTTCGCGTCGTGCGGCACAGCGGGCTTCGGCGGCGCGCCCTGCGGCGGCGGGTGCTGTGGGGTGGCGGGGAGGTGCTCGTCACCGTCGGGGTGGTGCTTCTGCTGCTGGTCGTGCACCAGGTGTGGTGGACCAACCGGGAGGCCCGGGCGGATGCCGAGCGAGAGGTCCGTGCGCTGGAACGGTTCTGGGACGGCGGAGACGGTGGAGACGGCGGAGACGGTGATTCCGGTACGGCCGTACCGGCGACGTCGGCCACACCCGCGCCCGGCGCGGAGGGTTCGGCCGGGGCGTCCGCCGGCACCGGGCGCCGGTCCGCCGCCGGGTCGTCGCCGAACCCCGACTGGTCCCGGGCCTACGCCATCCTCACCATCCCCCGCCTCCACCTTCGCGTCCCCGTCGCCGAGGGCGTCAGCAAGAGCGGCGTCCTCAACAAGGGCTACGTCGGCCACTACCCCGGCACCGGACAGCCGGGCCAGGCGGGCAACTTCGCCCTCGCCGGGCACCGCAACACCCACGGCGAGCCCTTCCGGTACGTCAACCGGCTCGTGCGCGGGGACACGGTCCGGGTCGAGACGCGGAGCGCGACGTACACGTACGCCGTCGACAGGACCCTGCCGCAGACCGCCGCCCATGACGGAAGCGTCATCCGCCCGATCCCGCGCTCCACGGTCAGACCGGGCCACGGCTACACCGAACCCGGGTACTACCTCACCCTCACCACCTGCACGCCGGAGTACACGTCGAAGTACCGGCTGGTGGTGTGGGGGAAGCTCGTCGCCATGCGCCCCCGCTAACGTCGCGATGCGGCCCGCTAACATCGGGACCAGTACGTCAGAATGGGAACGCCTGGACGAGGCCGCCAGGAGGCCACCAGAGCGAGAAGCAGCAGGACGAGAAACAGCAGGGCGAGAACGGGAGGGGTGCCGATGATGCGGAACCGGGCGAGTGTGCGTCCCGCCGCCATGATGGTGCTGCTCTTCCTTGAGATCCTGCTGCTCGACACCGGCAGCCTCTCCGCGACCGTCGCGCTCGCCGCGACCGCCGCCGCCGGTTCCGCGTTCGCCGCCTGCTCCCTGCTGGCCTCGCGCGCCGCGCCCGCGGTGGCGCCCACCCGGGTGCGTACGGCCATCCGCGACCGGGCCCGCCGTACGGCCTTCCTCCCTCAACGCGACCCCGACGCCTCGGGCCGACCACGGCCCAGGGCACCTGGTCACGCCCTCCCGGCGACCGCCGCGTAGGGCCCCGTACCGCACCAGCTCATACGTGTGACCCCGCGCGGGTCGTCATGCCGCCATGCCGTTTCCCGGCAGCTCTCTCCATTCCGGCACGACGAGACCCCCGGAGGGCTCACCCATGTCCGTTTTCGCCGACCTTGTTCAGCAGTTGGCCGACCTGCTCCAGCCGCTGTTCGGCGCCTCCGCGGCCGCCGCCGCGATCGTCCTGTTCACCGCCCTCGTACGACTGCTCGTGCATCCGCTGTCCCGGGCCGCCGCGCGAGGGCAGAAGGCGCGGGCCGAGTTGCAGCCGAAGGTCGCCGAGCTGAGGAAGAAGCACGGCAAGAACCCCGAGAAGCTCCAGCGGGCCGTGATGGAGCTGCACGCCGAGGAAAAGGTGTCGCCGCTGTCCGGGTGCCTGCCCAGCCTGTTCCAGCTGCCCGCGTTCTTCCTCCTCTACCACCTGTTCTCGAACACGACGATCGGCGGCAAGGCGAACGAACTGCTCACCCACCAGCTGCTCGCCGCGCCCCTCGGGGACCGGTGGGCGGACGCGCTCGGTGACGGGGGCGTGTTCGGAGGTGCGGGGCTCGTGTACGTCGCGCTGTTCGTGGTCGTCACCGCTGTCGCCGCGTTCAATTTCCGCCGTACGAAGCGGATGATGGCCGCGAATCCGGCGGTGCCGGTCGGCGGCGCGGAGCCGGTGCCGGGGATGGGGGCCATGGGGGCCATGAGCAAGGTCATGCCGTTCATGTCCTTCTTCACGCTCTTCACCGTGGCGGTGGTGCCGCTGGCGGCCGCGCTGTATGTGGTGACCAGTACGACGTGGAGTGCGGTGGAGCGGGCCGCGCTGTACCGGTAGGTCCCTGCCGGTCCCTGCCTACGGTCCAGTACGTGAACCAGGTATTGCGGACTGGGCGTCGACCTTGGAGGATCGACCAGTCCTCCGATGGCTGCACCCGTCGGCGGGCGCCCCGCGATCGAGGGAGATTGTGATCATGAAGCTGCTGCGAGTCGGTACGGCGGGAGCGGAGACGCCCGCGCTGCTCGACGCCGAGGGGGTTCTGCGGGACCTCTCCGGTCTCGTGCCGGACATCGACGGAGCGCTGCTGGCCGATGACGCGGCGCTGGGGCGGATCCGTCGGGCCGCGGACGGCGGTGAGCTGCCCGCGCTGGACGCGGCCGGGCTGCGGATCGGACCGCCGGTCGGGCGGATCGGCAAGATCGTGTGCATCGGGCTGAACTACCACGACCACGCCCGCGAGACCGGCGCCGAGCCGCCCGCCGAGCCGGTGATCTTCTTCAAGGCCGCGGACACGGTCGTGGGCCCGAACGACACGGTGCTCGTGCCGCGGCGGTCGACGAAGACCGACTGGGAGGTCGAGCTCGCGGTCGTCATCGGGCGTACGGCCCGTTATGTGGAGTCCGCCGAGGAGGCGCTCGCGCATGTCGCCGGGTACGCGGTGGCGCACGACGTGTCCGAGCGGGAGTTCCAGATCGAGCGGGGCGGGACCTGGGACAAGGGCAAGAACTGCGAGACGTTCAATCCGCTGGGGCCGTGGCTGGTGACGGCGGATGACGTGCCGGATCCGCAGAAGCTGTCGCTGAAACTGTGGGTCAACGGTGAGCTGAAGCAGGACGGGACGACAGCCGAGCAGATCTTTCCGGTGGGGGAGGTCGTTCGGTACGTCAGTCAGTTCATGACGCTTTATCCCGGTGATGTCATCAACACGGGTACGCCGGCGGGGGTTGCCATGGGGCGGCCCGAGCCGAAGCCGTATCTGCGGGGCGGGGATGTTGTGGAGCTGGAGATCGAGGGGCTTGGTCGTCAGCGGCAGGAGTTCAAGGACGCCTGAGGGGCGGGGAGCTGCCGTGATTTGGCGGCTGCGGGTTGGGTGTGGCTTGTCGCGCAGTTCCCCGCGCCCCTAAAAGCGAAAAGCGAAAAGCAGGGGGTTGCCCCTACTGCCCCTACTCCTTACTCAAGAACTCCTCCACCGCCTCCACCACCATCCGGTGGTCGTCCAGTTGTGGCAGGCCGCTTACCGTCACCGATCCGATGACCCCGGCGCCCTCGACGTTGATCGGGAACGAGCCCCCGTGGGCCGCGTAGGTGTCGGGGTCCAGGCGGGAGGAGTCCTCGAAGGTCGTGCCCTTGGCGCGGAAGCGGGCGCCGACGATGTAGGAGGACGTGCCGTAGCGCTCCACCACCCGGCGTTTGCGGGCGATCCAGGCGTCGTTGTCGGGGGTGGAGCCGGGCAGGGCCGCGTGGAAGAGCTGCTGGCCGGCGCGGTGGATGTCGATGGCCACCGGAGCCTGGCGCTCGCGGGCCAGCTCGACCAGCAGGGAGCCCAGGGTCCAGGCGTCCTCGTGGGTGAACCGGGGGAAGACCAGACGGCGTTCCTGGGCCTCCAGTTCCTCCAGGGGCGGGGTGAGCTCGGGGTGGAACTTGGGGGTGATCTCCGGGTTGTGAGTCTTGTGCGTCATCACAGCTTCACCGCCACTCCATCGTGTGCCGAACGGCGTGCCGCCTCCAGTACGTCGAGGGCGGTGGCCGCCTCCAGGGCCGTGACCGGGTTGGGGCCGCCGTTCAGCAGTGCCTCTGCCACGGCCGCATAGTAGGCGGGGTAGTCGCCGGGGAGGGTGGGTTCGACGCGGCCGCCGCCCGTCAGGGGGGACTCGCCGGAGCCCACTCGGCCCCACAGCGACTCGGGTTCCACACCCCAGGCCATGCCCGTGCCGGGCCGCGCGCCCTCCCGCAGCGCCGCCTCCTGCGGGTCCAGGCCGTACTTGACGTAGCCCGCCTTCGAGCCCAACACCCGGAAACGGGGGCCGAGTTGGGCGGTGGTCGCGGAGGCGTACAGGTGGGAGCGGACGCCGTTCGCGTGCGTGAGGGCGATGAACGTGTCGTCGTCCGTCTCGGCACCGGTGCGGCGGACGACGGCCTCCGCGTACACCTGGGTGACCGGGCCGAAGAGGACCAGTGCCTGGTCGACCACATGGCTGCCGAGGTCGTACAGCAGACCTCCGATCTCTGCCGGGTCGCCGGACTCCCGCCAGCCGCCCTTGAGTTGCGGCCGCCAGCGCTCGAAACGGGACTCGAAGCGCCATACGTCGCCCAGCTCGCCCTTGGCCAGGAGCCCCCGGAGGGTCAGGAAGTCGTTGTCCCAGCGGCGGTTCTGGAAGACCGAGAGGAGCAGGCCGCGCTCCTCGGCCAGCGCCGCCAGCTCGCGCGCCTCGGCCGACGTGCCGGCGACCGGCTTGTCGACGACGACCGGGAGACCGGCCTTCAGGGCGGCGGTCGCGAGCGGGACGTGCGTCTTGTTGGGCGACGCGATCACGACGAGGTCGAGGTCGGTGGCGCGGGCGAGCAGCTCGTCGGGCGTGGCGACGACGCGTACGCCCGGGTGCTCGGCGCGGGCCTGCTCCTGCCGCTCGGGGTTCGACGTGACCACCGTGTCCAGGGCGAGCCCCTCGGTGGTGGCGATCAGCGGGGCGTGGAAGACGGAGCCGGCCAGGCCGTAGCCGACCAGGCCGACGCGGAGGGGAGTAGCACTCATGGCACCCACTTTCGCAACGCTGTTGCCAAAGTGCAAGCGGCGGGGACAATGGGGGCGTGAACAGGACGGAAGGCGGTGCCGGTGGCGCCGGTGGTGGTGTGGGTGGCGTCGGTGGTGCCGCGCGGCGGAGCCGCGCCTCGATGAGGCTCGGTGCCCTGCGCAGCCACAACGCCGCGCTCGTGCTCGATCTGCTGCGCACGGCCGGTCCCGAGGGCATCAGCCGACTCGAACTCGCCGAGCGCACCGGCCTCACCCCACAGGCGGTCAGCAAGATCACCGCACGGCTGCGGGAGGACGGGCTCGCGGCGGAGGCGGGGCACCGGGCGTCGACGGGCGGCAAGCCGCGTACGGTGCTGCGGCTCGTGCCGGAGGCAGGGCATGCGGTCGGGGTGCATCTGGACCGGGACGAGCTGACGGCCGTGCTCTGCGATCTGACGGGCGCCGTGGTCGCGCAGCGGCGGACGCCGTTGGATCTGGGGGCCGGTGCGGAGACGGTCGTCGAGCGGGCCGTGTCCGAGGTGGGGGAGCTGGTGCCGGTGGCCGGGGGCGGCCGGCCGGACGCGCTGCTCGGTGTCGGGGTGGCGCTGCCCGGGCCGCTCGACCATCGGCGCGGTGTGCTGCACCGGGTCACCGGGTTTCCCGAGTGGAACGGCTTCCCGTTGCGGGACGTACTCGCGCGGCGGCTCTCGCTGCCGGTCGTGGTGGACAAGGACACGAACGCCGCCGCGCTTGGGCTTGCGGTCGGGGGAGTGGGCGCGGCGGGTGCGTCGGGCGAGGGAACGGCCCCGTCTGGCGCGTCGGTTGGGGGAATGGGCGCGGCCGGTGCGTCCTTCGAGGGGGCGGGCGCGTCGGGTACGTCCTTCGCGTATCTGCACTTCGGGGCGGGGCTCGGCGGTGGGCTCGTGATCGGGGGAGCGGTGCACCGGGGCGTCCGTACCGGGGCGGGGGAGTTCGGGCATCAGGTCGTCCAGCTGGACGGGCCGCCCTGCGGGTGCGGCAACCGCGGCTGTGTCGAGGCGCTGTGCCTGGCGGCGGTGGCGCGGGGTGACATGGCGGAGGCGGCCCGGGTGCTCGGCGTCGCGACCGGCAACCTGGTCGCGCTGCTCGACGTCGACCTCGTGCTGCTGGGCGGCCGTACGGTCGCGGCGGCGCCGGACACCTTCGTACGCGGGGTCGCCGCCGTCCTCGACGAGCGTGCCCGGCGTGCGGGCGAGGACGCGGTGCCGGTACGGGTTGCCTCCGGAGGGGGGAGCGGGGTTGCCGAGGGGGCGGCGCAGTTGTTGCTGGCGCCGTTGTTCGGGCGGGCGGAGGGATGAGCGGTGAGCGGGGAGAGGGGAGAGGTGAGCGGGGAGAGGTGAGAGGTGAGGGGTGAGATCCGGGGGGTGCGCTGATCGAGCGGACTTGCCCCGTCGTACGGAATGGCACCCCCCGGAAGCCGTAGTCGACCGGCATGGTCATGTGTTTATGCGACTGCACACACCAGCCTCCCTCTGCCTCGCAGCAGCCGCCCTCCTCGCCGCGGCGCCCCCCGCAGGCGCGGAACCCCTCGCACGCGCTGAGCCTCTCGTCCGCGCGGCCCCCCTCGTCCGCGCGGACCCTCCGACCGAACTGCCCAGCTGTGCCACCGACGGCCGGGCCTTCCCGCTCACCACCCGCCTCCACGGCGGCCCCGACTCCTACGCGGCCGGCGGCGGATTCGGTACCTGGTACCTGGACCTCACCAACAAGACCGGGCGTACCTGCACCGGCATCCACCCCGTCGTCGTCCTCGTCGACGGCAAACGCGCCCTCAAGCCGTCCCAGCCCCGCCTGGAGTTCTACGGCACTCCGGCGGGCGCCCCGGACAACGCCGAGAGCGGGGCCGATCCCCGCGATCCCCGCCGCGTCCGCTTCGAGACGACCGATCAGGACGAACTCGTCGGCGCCTTCGACGGCTTCCCCGGTTTCACCGTCGGTCCCCGCGAGACCGTCTCCGTGAAGGTCCGGCTCGCGGTCACCTCGGACGCCGTACCGAACGATGTCACCGCCAACGCGGCCGTCATCCAGCGTCACGACGGCGACGGCGACTGGGTCGGCCAGTCCAACGACTACCGCTTCACCATCGACGCCGACCCGGGTGACCGGACCGGTACGGCCGACCCCAGCGATTCCGCCGCCGCGTCAGCCGCCCCCCACTCCTCCGCGTCCCCCGGCGCCGACCCCGACTCCACCCGCGACCACCTCACCCTCGCCGACGAACTCGCCCGCACCGGCCTCACCTCGCCCCCCGCAGTCACCCTCGCCGCGACCACCACCGCCCTCCTCCTGGCAGGCGGCGTACTGCTCGTCGCCCGAAGACGCCGCTGAGGGCGCCGCCGGGAGGACCCGCCGAGAGGACCCGGCGATGGGGCCGCCGAGAGGACCCGCCAAGGGGACCCGGCAAACGGCCGGCCAAGAGCCCCGCCGAGGGCGCCGCCCCCGTACGCCTCCCCATCTGCGACGATCCCTGCGTGGACTACCCGAACGACCAGGCCCCCGGCGCCCCCGTGCGCCACGGCATCCCCGAGCACGGCCGCATCCCGAAGTACTACGCGGTGAAGGCCCGGCTCGACGGCCTCATCGACGGACTCGGCGAGGGCGACCCGCTGCCCACCGAACGCGATCTCTCCGAGCAGTACGAGGTGGCCCGCGAGACCGTCCGGCAGGCGATCCGCGAGCTGGTACTTGAGGGCAAGCTGCGGCGGCAGGGGCGGGGCACGGTCGTCGCCGGGCCCAAGCTCGAACAGCCCCTGTCCCTGGCCAGTTACACCGAGGGCGTACGACGTCAGGGCCGCACCCCCGGCCGTACCCTCGTCACCCTCGACCGCTTCCCCTGCCCCGCCTCCCTCGCCGCCGAGACCGGCCTCGAACGCGGCGAGTCCGTCTGGCACATGGAGCGCGTCCTGCTCGCCGACGATGAGCGGGTCGGCCTGGAGAGCACCTACGTCGCCGTGGCCCGGGTACCGCGTCTGGATGCCGACTTCGACCCCGACTCCTCCTTCTACGGCTTCCTCCACCAGCAGGGCATCGCCTTCGGGGACGCCGACGAACGCATCGAGACCGTGCTGGCCACCCCGCGCGAGGCCCTGCTCATCGGCACCCCGCCGGCCCTCCCGATGCTGCTGATCCACCGGGTGTCCAGGGACTCGGAGGGGCGGCCGCTGGAGCGGGTGCGGTCGCTGTACCGGGGCGACCGGTTCTCGTTCACCACGCATCTGCGTGGCTGAAAGTCCTAAATTTACCTAATTACCTCCCCTCTAAAAATCACGAATAGATAACGGGTCTAGCCCAAACGTGATGGCCAGTTCACGCTCTCGTTGTCAGCCGGACCCTTCCGGTTACCCGACCCCGAGGAGCGTTGCCGCCGTGAGAGTGATAGTCGTCGGAGCCGGCGTGGTGGGCACCATGCACGCCTGGCAAGCAGTGGAACGCGGCCATGAGGTCGTACAGATCGAGCGCGAGGCGGAGGCTCGCGGCGCGTCGTTGCGCAACTTCGGGCAGATCTGGGTGAGCGGACGCGCGGGCGGCGAGGAACTGGAGACCGCGCTGCGGGCCCGGGAGCTGTGGGAGGGGATGGGCGCTCGGGTGCCGGGGCTCGGCTTCCGGCCCAACGGCTCCCTGACCCCCGTCCGAGGCGACCTCGAACTCGCCGTCGCCGAGGCCGCCGTGGCCCGCGAGGACGCCGCCGCCCGCGGCCACAAGCTGCTGACCCCCGACGAGGCACGGGCCCTGAACCCCGCCCTGCGCGGCGAGTTCACCGCCGCCCTGTACTGCGAGCGCGACGCCGCCGTCGAGCCGCGCACCGCACAGCTCGCCCTGCGCGAGGAGCTGCTGAAGTCCCCGAACTACACCTTCAGGCCGGGCAGGGAGGTCCGTGAGGTCATCGGCGGGAGCGCGGTCCGCGACGACCACGGCGACGTGCACAGCGGCGACGTCGTCATCCTCTGCACCGGCGCCTGGCTCGGCGGCCTGGTCCGCGAGCTCGCCGGACCCGACCTCCCCGTCCGCCGCGTCCGCCTCCAGATGATGCAGACCGACCCCCTCGGCGAACCGCTCACCACCTCGGTCGCCGACGCCGACAGCTTCCGCTACTACCCGGCGTACGCCTCCGCCGCGCTCGACGCGCTCAGCGCCGGTCAGGCGCAGGCCGAGACCGCCGCGGCCCACCGTATGCAGCTGCTCATGGTGCAGCGCGCCGACGGCGGGCTGACCATCGGCGACACCCACGAGTACGAGCACCCCTTCGCCTTCGACACCGTCGAGGACCCCTACGACCACCTCACCGGGGTCGTCGAGTCCCTCCTCGGCCGCCCGCTGCCCAAGGTCCGACGCCGCTGGGCCGGGGTGTACGCGCAGTGCACCGACCCGGGGCGGGTGGTGCACCGGCAGCAGGTGCGCGACGGGGTGTGGCTGGTCACCGGGCCCGGTGGGCGCGGCATGACCTGCTCGCCCGCGATAGCCGAGACGACCGCGAACGAACTGGGCTGGTGACACACATGGCAGATCAGATCCGAGACACCCGGCTGGTCGTCCTCGACATGGCCGGTACGACCGTCGCCGACGGCGGCCTCGTCGAGCGGGCCTTCGCGGCCGCCGCACGGCACGTCGGCGCCGACCCCGACGACGGCATCGACCACGTCCGCGCCACCATGGGCGAGTCCAAGATCTCCGTCTTCCGGCATCTGTTCGGCGAGGAGGCGCGGGCGCAGGCCGCCAACAAGGCCTTCGAGGCCGCGTACGCCGAACTGGTCGACGCCGGTGAGGTCGCCGCCCTGCCCGGCGCCCGCGAGGCCATCGAGGAACTCACGGCCCAGGGCCGCACCGTCGTACTGAGCACCGGCTTCGCGCGCCCCACCCAGGACGCGATCCTGGCCGCGCTGGGCTGGCAGGACCTGGTGCCGCTCACGCTGTGCCCGGCGGACGCCGGGGGCCGGGGGCGGCCGTACCCGGACATGGTGCTCACCGCCTTCCTACGGACGCGGGCTGTCGACTCCGTTCATGAGGTGGCGGTCGTCGGTGACACCTCGTACGACATGCTCAGCGGCGTCCGCGCGGGTGTGGGCGTCGTCGCCGGGGTCTTGACCGGCGCGCACGACGCGAACGCGCTGCGGGCGGCCGGGGCGACCCATGTGCTGGGCTCGGTCGCCGAGTTGCCGGGGCTGCTCGTCGGGGAGGGGACGTGAGCGGCGGCATCCGCTTCGACTCCGTCACCGTCGCCTACGACGGCAACGTCGTCCTCGACGCCCTGGACCTCACCGTCGAGCCCGGCGAGGTCATGGCGCTGCTCGGGCCGTCCGGATCCGGCAAGACCACCGCGCTGCGGGCGGTCGCCGGGTTCGTACGGCCCGCCTCGGGGCGGGTGTTCCTCGGCGGGCGGGACGTCACGGACCTGCCGCCCTACCGGCGTGGCATCGGGATGGTCGTCCAGCAGTACGCCCTGTTCCCGCACATGAGGGTCGAGGAGAACGTGGCCTTCGGGCTGAAGGCGCAGAAGGTGCCGAGGGGCGAGATGCGGGGGCGGGTCGCCGAGGCCCTGGAGATGACCGGGATGGCGGCCTACGGGCGCCGATACCCCCGCGAGCTGTCCGGTGGCCAGCAGCAGCGCGTCGCCATCGCCCGCGCGCTCGCCATCCGCCCCGGCGTCCTCCTCCTCGACGAGCCTCTCTCTGCGCTCGACGCCCGCCTGCGCTCGGGCATGCTCGCCGAACTCGCCCGGCTGCACAGGGAGTTGCCTGAGGTTTCCATCCTCTACGTCACCCACGACCAGGTGGAGGCGCTGACCCTTGCCGACCGGATCGCGGTGATGGACAGGGCACGGTTGCGGGCTTGCGGAACGCCGAGGGAGTTGTATCGGGCGCCTGCCAATGAGTTCACGGCGTCCTTCGTGGGCGGGGCGAATTTGTTGCCGGTGACTGTGGGGGAGCAGGGGGTTCGCTTCGGCGAGCGTCGGCTTGAGGTGTCGGGTCCGGTTCCGGAGGAGGCAGCGGTGTTGTGCGTACGGCCCCATCTCATCGGCCTCGGCGACGGGCCGAACCGGATCTCCGGGACCGTACGGGAGATCCAGTGGCGCGGGGCCACGCACCGGCTGTACGTGGAGGTGGACGGTCACCGGGTGATCGCCGATCTGCGAGAGCTGAAGGACCCGCCGACCCACGGTGAAGAGGTCACCCTGCACTTCTCTCCGGACGACGCGGTACTTCTGACCGCGGGAGTCACCCATGACTAGAAGGCTGCTGTGGGCCTGCCCACCCGTGGCCCTCCTCGCACTGGTCTTCCTCCACCCCCTCGCCCTCGTAGTCCAGCAGTCCTTCCAGCCCGACTCCGGCGGCACCTCCCTCCAGCCCTACGCCGACGTCTTCGCCTCGGCCGCCTTCCGCGAGGCCCTCTGGACCACCGTGTGGATCGCTGTCGCCTCCACCGTCGGCTGTCTGGTCCTCGGGTTCCTGCTCGCGCTGGTCATCGCCTTCGTGCCCTTTCCTGGCGCCAAAATCGTCGCCCGGTTCGTCGACGCCTTCCTCACCTTCCCCTCCTTCCTCATCACCCTCGCGCTGCTGTTCATCTACGGCACGACCGGCATCATCGGTTCCTTCCAGTTCCTCACCACCCCCTGGGGCGTGCTCCTCGCCGAGGTCACCTACTTCACGCCCTTCGTCGTACGACCCCTCCTCGCGGCCTTCTCCCAACTCGACACCGCCCAACTGGAGGCGGCCAGTTCGCTCGGCGCGCGCCCCCTCCGGATCATCCGCCGCGTGATCCTCCCGGAGGCCCTGCCCGCGCTCGCCGCGGGCGGCAGCCTCGTGCTCGTCCTCTGTCTCAATGAGTTCGGGATCGTCCTGTTCACCGGCGCCAAAGGAGTCACGACCCTGCCGATGCTCGTCTACAGCAAGGCGATCCTGGAGTCCGACTACCCGGGCGCCTGTGTGGTCGCCGTCGTCAACGTCCTGATCTCCGTGAGCCTGTACGGCCTCTACCGGGTGGTGAGCCGACGTGCTGGTGCATAGCCGCGGGGCCAGGTGGGCCGTATGGGCCCTGTTCCTCGTCCTGTTCCTGCCCCTGTTCGCCCTGCCGCTGCTCGTCGTCCTCGGCGCCTCCTTCGCCACCAACTGGTCGGGCGTGCTGCCCTCCGGCTTCACCACCGGGCACTACAGCGCCGCCACCCGCGGCGAGGCCCTCCAGGCGCTCACCACCAGCCTCCTCACGGCCGCGTCCGCGAGCCTGCTCGCCCTGACCGCCGGGACCTGGGCCGCGCTCGCGGCGGCCGCGCTGAAGAAGCGGCACCGCAGGTTCATGGACGCGCTCTTCGTGCTTCCGGTCGCCGTCCCCTCGGTGGTCGTCGGCCTCGCGATCCTGGTCGCGTTCTCCAAGCCGCCGTTCCTGCTCAACGGCACCCGGGAGATCGTGATCGTCGCCCACACCGTCCTGGTCACCGCCTTCGCCCACCAGTCCGTGTCCGCCGCCCTCGCCCGCCTCGACCCAGCCTACGAACAGGCCGCCGCCTCCCTCGGCGCCCGGCCCGCGTACGTCCTGTGGCGGGTCAGGCTCCCCCTGCTCCTGCCCTCGCTCACCGCCGCCGCCGGACTCTGCTTCGCCCTGTCCATGGGCGAGTTGAGCGCCACGATGATGCTCTACCCGCCCGACTGGACCCCGCTGCCCGTCCTGATCTACGCGGCCACCGACCGCGGCGCCCTGTTCGCCGGCTCCGCCCTCGCGGTGGTCCTGATGACGGCGACCCTGCTCGCGCTCTACGCCGTCTCCCGCATCCGCACCCGAGCCTCCTACCGCTGAACCCGCTGAACCCGACACCCCTCCTCGTGCAAGGAGTTCACCCCGCCATGCCCAGAAACACCCTCAAACTCGCCGTCGCCCTCACCCTCCTCGCCGCCCCGGCACTGTCCGCGTGCGGCACCGGCTCCGCCTCCTCCGACGAGAAGGTCGTCACCGTCTACAGCGCCGACGGCCTCAAGGGCGAGAACGGCGACGGCTGGTACGACCGGGTCTTCAAGGACTTCGAGAAGCAGACCGGCATCAAGGTCGAGTACGTCGAGGGCGGCTCCGGCGAGATGGTGCAGCGTGCCGTCCGTGAGAAGGGCAACCCGCAGGCCGACGTACTCGTCACGCTCCCGCCGTTCATCCAGCAGGCCGACGGCAAGGGCCTGTTGCAGAAGTACGCCCCCAAGGGCTCCGACCAGGTCAGCGGCGCCGACAAGGGAGCCGACGCCACCTGGACCTCCGTCGTCAACAACTACTTCGGGTTCGTCTACGACAAGAAGGAGCTGAAGCAGGCGCCCACGACCTGGGAGGAGCTGCTGGACGGCTCGTACAAGAACAAGCTCCAGTACTCCACCCCGGGCGTCGCCGGTGACGGAACCGCCGTGCTCATCAAGGCGATGCACGACTTCGGCGGCGAGAAGCCCGCCATGGACTACCTCGGCAGGCTCCAGGCCAACAACGTCGGTCCGTCCGCCTCCACCGGCAAGCTCGCCCCCAAGGTCGACAAGGGCGAACTCCTCGTCGCCAACGGTGACGTACAGATGAACTTCGCCCAGGCCAAGACCATGCCCAACCTCGGCATCTGGTTCCCGGCGAAGGAGGGCGGCAGGCCCACCACCTTCGCCCTGCCCTACGCCGCCGGCCTCGTCACCGACGCCCCGCACACCGAGAACGGCAGGAAGCTGCTCGACTTCATGCTGAGCCAGGGCGCCCAGCAGCAGGTCAGCGAGATCGGCGGCGGTTTCAGCGCCCGCCAGGACGTCAAGGCCACCGACGCCAACGCGGTCGCGCTGGCGGGGCTCATGGACGGCGTCGAGGTCTTCGAGCCCGACTGGGACGACATCGACAAGAACCTGACGTCGTATGTCGACGCCTGGAAGTCGGCCACCGGCAGCTGACTGGCCCCCTCAAGGCCACCCACCAGGGCCATATCAGCAATACCACCAACGTCCCACCCGCAACGCCCCTGGCACCACCACCGGGGGCGTCGCCATGCCCGCACCCGACCGCTCTCCGCACCGCCCCCTCGGAGGATCACGTGACGTCACACCTGTCCCGCCGCACCGTCCTCACCACCACCGCGGCGACCACCGCCACCCTGGCCCTCGGTACGGCCGCCGCCTCCCAGGCGCACGCCGTCCCCACGCTCCCCGACGGCACCAGCAAGGACAAGGTGCTCGTCATCGGCATGGACGGCCTGCGCCACGACCGCATCGACGCGGCCGACGCCCCGCACCTGAAGGCCATGATGAGCGAGGGCACCTACGGCACCTCGCTGCTGTACGCGAGCCCGATGGCCGCCACCTCCTCCGGCCCCGGCTGGTCCACCATCTCGACCGGCGTATGGCCCGACAAGCACGGCGTGAAGGACAACACCTTCACCGGCAAGAACTACGGCACCTACCCCGGCTTCCTCGCCCGCCTCGCCCAGGTCCGCCCCGCGCTGTCCACCTACGCGGCCGTCGACTGGAAGCCCCTGGACGCCCAGGGCACCGTCACCCCCGGCACCGACGCCAAGCTCGTCCTCGACGGCGACGCCGACGGCTACACCGCGCACGACGCCACCATCGCCGGGGAGGCCGAGGCGATCATCCGGGACCAGAACCCGGACGTCCTGTTCGTCTACTTCGGCCAGTCCGACATCGTCGGCCACAACCTGGGCGCGGGCAGCCAGGCCTACCTCGACCAGATCGCCGTACAGGACGCCTACGTCGGACGGCTGCGTGCCGCCATCAAGGCGCGGCCCGGCTACGCCACCGAGCGCTGGACCGTGATCGTCGCCACCGACCACGGCCACAAGGACGCGGGCGGTCACGGCGGGTCCACCGTCGAGGAGCGGCGCACCTTCGTCCTCGCCACCGGGCCCGGTATCGCCGCGGGCGCCCGCCCGATCGACACGCGGCTCGTCGACGTCGCGGCCACGGTCTTCCAGCAGCTCGGCATCGCCGTAGATCCCGCCTGGGGTCTGGACGGCAAGCCGATCCAGGAGCGGTCCGCCGACCCCTTCGAGGCGCTGCGGCCCGCCCTGACCGGGCGGGTCGACGAGACCGGCATCCCGGCCGGCGTGCTCGGCTTCACGCACACCGCGCCCAGCGGCTGGTCCGTCATCAACAACGCCATGGGCACCGGCGGCATGACCGAGTGGCGCGGCTGGGCCTTCGCCACCGACGAGTTCTGGTCCCGCACCCAGCGCGACCAGTGGCGTGAGCTCAACGTTCGCGCGCGCGGCGTCTTCGCGGTCGCCGACTCCGACGAATGGGCGGACAAGAACTTCTCGGGAACGTACGACTCCACCCTGGTGACCCCCGCGTACGACGTCACCGGCAAGGCCAGGGTGCGGCTGGACTTCACCACCTTCTACCGGCAGGAGGGCTCCCAGACGGCCCAGATCCTCGCCTCCTTCAACGGCGGCACCCCCACCGTCGTCAAGAGCTACACCTCCGACGTCGTCTCCCAGCCCCAGTCGGTGACCGTCGACGTCCCCGCCGGAGCCGCCAGCGTTAACTTCCGGTTCCGCTACACCGGGTCCAACAACTGGTACTGGGTGATCGACGGGGTCAGGATCAGCCAGTCCTGATTACCCTGGGGGCGTCGGTACGGCGTGGTTCCGGCGCCCCAGCTCGCCCATCCCGCACGCAGGCCAGGAGAGTCACAGCACCATGGCAGACCGCAAGCCCATCGAGTCCTGGCTCACCGACATGGACGGTGTGCTCATCCACGAGGGCGTACCGATCCCCGGCGCCGACGCCTTCATCAAGAAGCTGCGCGACTCCGGCAAGCCCTTCCTCGTCCTCACCAACAACTCGATGTACACCCCGCGCGACCTGCACGCCCGGCTGAACCGCATGGGCCTGGAGGTGCCGATCGAGAACATCTGGACCTCCGCGCTGGCCACCGCCCAGTTCCTGGACGACCAGCGGCCGGGCGGCTCGGCGTACGTCATCGGCGAGGCGGGACTGACCACCGCGCTGCACGACATCGGGTACATCCTCACCGACCACGACCCGGACTACGTCGTCCTCGGCGAGACCCGCACCTACTCCTTCGAGGCCATGACCAAGGCGGTCCGCCTCATCAACGACGGCGCCCGCTTCATCTGCACCAACCCCGACGAGACGGGCCCGTCGACCGAGGGCCCGCTGCCCGCGACCGGCGCCGTCGCCGCGCTGATCACCAAGGCGACCGGCAAGCAGCCGTACTTCGCGGGCAAGCCCAACCCGCTGATGATGCGCACCGGTCTCAACGCCATCGGCGCCCACTCCGAGACCAGCGCCATGATCGGTGACCGCATGGACACCGACGTACTGGCCGGCATGGAGGCCGGGATGCAGACGTTCCTGGTGCTCACCGGGCTGACCCGGCCCGAGCAGGTGGAGAACTTCCCGTACCGGCCGTCCAAGATCGTCGACTCCATCGCGGACCTCGTCGACCGGATCTGACCGCGCCCGGCACGACCCGTACGGAGCAGTGCGGGCCCCGTTGAGGATGCGGGGCCCGTGCCGCGGGGGGAGCCTCCAGATATCTGGAGGTTCACGATGGGATCACTGCGGGTCACTCTCTGTGCGATCGCCGCCCTGGGGGCGGTCGCCGTCAGCCCGGCGGCACACGCTGCGGACGGGGGTGTCTCGATCGGACCGTCGTCCCCGTCCCCGGGCGGCGACATCACCCTGCGGGTGAGCGGCTGCCCGCAGCGGGCCGCCACGGCCGCCTCCGACGCGTTCGTCGCCGACGCCCGCCTCACCGTCGGACCCGACGGCACCCTCGTCGGCGAGAGCCGCGTCCGCTCCACGGCAAAGGCGGGCACCTACGACGTGAAGGTCGCCTGCGGTGAGGCCTCCCGTACGGCTGCCCTCACCGTCGTGGCCAAGAGCGCGAAGCAATCCGTACGGCACGGGCACGGGGCGCAGCCGTCGGCCCCGTCCTCCCCCGTGGCCCCGGTCGAGGCCGGCGGCGGTGGCGCGGCGGAGCTCGCCGCCGCAGACGCCCGCGAGGCCGGGCCCGGTACGGCGCACACCGTGACCGGGCTGGTCCTCGCGGGCGTCGCCGCCACCGCTGTAGCGCTCAGGAGCGCCCGACGCGGCCGCCAGC
>JABFVM010000084.1 GCA_013362785.1 Streptomyces sp.
GAACGAGGGCGCCACGCCGGTCGTCCTCGACGTGCTCTACGTGCTGCCGCACGGCGCGCCGTTCTCCGAGGACGCGCCGAACCCGGGTTGCCCGTTCCAGTGATCACGGCGCGCTCCACTGATCACGGCGTGCGGGTGATCATGTCGGCGGCAGCGGCTGTTCGGCCCAGATCGTCTTGCCGCTGCCGGTCTGCCGGCTGCCCCAGCGCTGGGTGAGCTGGGCGACCAGCAGCAGTCCGCGGCCGCCCTCGTCGTAGGCGTGGGCCCGGCGCAGATGCGGGGAGGTGGAACTGCCGTCGGAGACCTCACAGATGAGGGTGCGGTCGCGGATCAGGCGGAGCTGGATGGGCGGTGCGCCGTACCGGATGGCGTTGGTGACGAGTTCGCTGACGACGAGTTCGGTGACGAAGGCGGCCTCGTCCAGTCCCCAGGCGGTCAGCTGGTCGGTGGCGGCCTGCCGGGTGGTCGCCACGTGCTCGGGGTCGGGCTGTACGTCCCAGGTCGCGATGCGGTCCGCGCCGAGGGCCCGGGTGCGGGCCAGCAGCAGGGCCACGTCGTCGCTGGGGTCCTCCGGCAGGACGGCCTTGAGCACGGTGTCGCACAGGGCGTCCAGGGATTCGGCGGGCGCGGTCAGCGCACGGCACAGTTCGGCGGTGGCGTGGTCGATGTCGCGGTCGCGGTCCTCGATCAGACCGTCCGTGTACAGGGCGACCAGGGCCCCCTCCGGCAGCTCCACCTCCATCGCCTCGAAGGGCAGCCCGCCGACGCCCAGCGGGGGGCCCGCGTTCATCTCCAGGACCTGTGTGGTGCCGTCGGGCAGGACGAGGGCGGGCGGCGGATGGCCCGCGGCGGCCAGGGTGAGGTGGCGGGACACGGGGTCGTAGACGGAGTAGAGACAGGTGGCGCCCAGCTCGGCGACCTCGTCGGAGTCGTCCCCGGCGAGGTGGGTGACCAGGTCGTCCAGGTGGGTGAGGAGTTCGTCGGGCGGCAGATCCACGTCGGCGAGGGTGCGTACGGCCGTGCAGAGGCGGCCCATGGTGGCCGACGACGGGATGCCGTGTCCGACGACATCGCCGACGACGAGGGCGACCCGGCTGCCGGACAGCGGGATCACGTCGAACCAGTCGCCACCGATGCCGGCCTGTGAACCGCAGGGCCGGTAGCGGTGGGCCACGTCGACGGCCGCCTGTCCGGACAGGCCGCGGGGCAGCAGGTTGTGCTGCAGGGACAGTGCGGTGGTGCGTTCCCGGGCGAAGCGGCGGGCGTTGTCGATGCAGACGGCGGCCCGGCTGGCGAGTTCCTCGGCGAACACGGCGTCGTCGGCGCCGTAGTCGTCCGACTGCCTGATGCGTACGGCCACCGCGACACCCAGCGTGGTTCCGCGGGCGCGCAGCGGCGCCGCCATCATCGAGTGCGCGCCGACGCGGTGGCGCCGGCCGGCCGGCGCACGGGCGTTGCGCTCCGCGATCCACCGCATGAACGCCGGCTCGCCCGCCTGGTTCTGGATCACCCTGCCTTCCACGATCGCCCGGGCCGGCGGGGAGAACGGCGGGTAGTAGTCCACCTCGCCCAGGTGTACGGCGGCTTCCGGGGTGCCCTCGGTGCCGGAGCCGTGGGCTACCCGGCGCAGGGCGATGTCCGTGCCGGACAGCGCGGGTGGTTCCTCCGCGCCCAGGACCCAGTCGAACAGGTCCACGCTGGCGAAGTCGGCGAACCGGGGCACCATGACGCTGATCAGTTCCTCGGCGGTGCGTACGACGTCCAGGGTCGTGCCTATGGTGGCCGCGGCCTCGTTCAGCAGGGCCAGCCGCTGCCGCGCCCAGTACTGGTCGGAGCTGTCGAACGCGGCGAGGGCGGTCCCGATCAGCCGGCCGGCGGCGTCCCGCACCGGCCACATGTCGGTGGTCCAGGCGTGCTCCCGGTTCAGGGCCGGGGCGCCGGTGAAGCTCTCGTAGCGCAGCGGCATGCCGGTCTCGGCGACCTGTCGCATGTGCCACAGGAAGCCCCGGCTGTGCACCCCGTCCTCCACGGTCTCCGGGAAGGGGCGGCCGAGCAGCACCTCCTCCTCCACGCCCATGACCTTGCAGGCCGCCTCGTTGAGCCGCAGGTAGCACTGCTCGGTGTCGAAGACGGACATGGACATGGACGCCTGCTGAAAGGCCCGCTCCGCCAGGGTGGGCTCGCGGGAGGCCGGGGTCGGCTCGCGGGAAGGCAGGGTGGGCTCGCGGGCCTCGGACGGTACGGCGGTGATCACGTATCCGCCGGGACCGCCGTCCTCGCCCAGCACGGCACACGCCGTCACGTCCAGGGCGACGGGCGAGCCGTCCCGGTGGCGCAGCACGGCGGTGCCGGTCAGCGCCGCCACGGCGTCGGGCGACGGCTGCTCGGCGAGCAGGGCCCGCACCGGCCGTCCCACGGCCTCCTCGGCCGTCAGACCCGTCAGCCTGCGGGCACCCTCGCTCCACCCCGTCACGACACCCTGGACATCGATGATCGCAGCAGCGGAGACGCGCTCCATGTCGTCCAGCATGAGTCCTGCGGCGCACCGCATCAACCGCGACGTCCGGCTTGTCGGCTCCCCCCTGGTCCGACGCACACCACCGAAGGTCACGAACAGGACACCGACCGTGCTCCACGCGACACGGCCCGGCAGCGGGCTGCTGCCGGGCCGTGGGGGGCGGGTCAGGTCAGGTCAGGTCAGGTCAGGTCAGGTCAGGTCAGTCCATGAACGCGCCGCGGCACTTGCCGTTGTTGGCGGTCCAGGCGTGCGACGTGATGGCGTTGTTGGCCTTCCTGCCGTTGTGGAAGCGGTCGTCGCTGCCGAGGGAGTCGACGTACTTCTCGCCCTTCGTCAGGCAGATGCGCCCGCCCGTGTAGCCGGTCAGGTCGTAGAAGATGACAGTGCTGTAGCTGCCGGTGCCCTTGTTGATCAGCGAGCTGGCCCGGTTGTTGTCGGAGCCGCGCAGCTGGCCCGCGCGGTCACCCCAGGACCACTCCTCACCCCGGTCCACGCCGAGCGGCTTGGTGCAGTTCTTCCCGTCGAACGCGGCCATCAGGCCCGGGGCCAGCCGGCGGTACTCCTGGTTGCAGTTGGCCGACCGGGCCTCGCCGCCCCCGGAGGGCGCGGCCTGCGCGACGGCGGGCAGGGCGAAGCCGGTGCCGATCAGGCCCACGGCGGCGAGGGTGGTGAGGCTCTTGCGGATAGCGGACATGCTGGACTCTCCTTCTCTCCTGTGCGGTGTTGGTGTCTCCGCGATGTCGGACGACGCCGCGGAAGTCCATGCGGGGGCGGTAGGGCGAGGGCTCAGGCGGATGCGTCGCCGAGCACGTCCTCGGCCTTGGCGAGCGCCTCGTGCTGGAGCCGCAGGTGGGTGCCGACCTGCTCGCGGTAGCGGCCCTCGGCCAGCTCTTCGCGGTACCGGGCCTCAAGGGCCCGGCTCGTGCGCCCGAGCCCGCTGCTGCGCGCGCACGCGGCCTCGGCGACGGCGAGCCGTACCTCCACGGCGTGCGCCCGGGCGTCGCTCAATCCGCGGGTCAGTTTCGGGATCCGCTCGCGCAGGGCGGCGGGGTCCGGGTAGCGGTGCCCCTTGTCGCGCATGCACCGCGCCCAGGAGTCCACGGCCGGCACGAAGCTCTTGTCCCGCTTGATCCTCGGTTCGTACAGCGCGCTCAGGCCGGACACCGTCTTCTCCGCCCGGAACCAGGTCCCGAGGTCGCCGTAGAGCGTGCGCAGTGCCTCGGCATTGCAGCCCTCGGCGGCCATGCTCACGGTGCTCCCACCTGGCATCCGCGCCTCGACCGTCGCGGCCTCGGGCCCGCCGAAGAGCGCGTCGCTCCAGCGCAGCCGGCGCTCGGGCGAGAGCTTCCGGTAGTAGGCGATGTTGGGGTCGGCCGTCCGCGCCATGTCCTGGGCGCGCTGGATCCGCCCGCCGTAGCCGTGCTCGCGCGCCCACCGCGGATCGTCGAGTACATAGCCGGGGGCGTGGAGCTCATCGCCGGTCGGCTGCTCCGCCACCCCGTACCAGAAGCCCCGGTCGGCCATGCACCGCTTGGTGAGCTGCTCCTGGGCCCGGGCCACCGTGATCTGCTGCACGTCGGTGAGCTCGGCGAGCCGCGCCCGGCCGGGGCCGCCGCTCGCCGTGCCGCACCCCGCGGCCCCCAGGGCCACAGCGGCACACACCGCGACCAGCGCCCCGCGTATGCCGTTCCCCGTACTCATCCCGTGAATCCCCCGTGGATCGTCCCTGAGGACGTGCGGTGCGCATCGCCCTACGACCCAAAGGGTGTCCGGGGGGAGGGCGTGACCGCGCCCTGGTTCGGCCGGGTCCGAAACAAGGCGTGCTCGTTCCGCTTCAGCCCGTCGGTGCTCCGGTGAGCAGATGGCTGCCGAGTGGGGTGAGGCTGTGGTGCATACGGTGGCGTTCCCTGGTGCTGGCGACGAGTCCGGCGCGGCGCAGCACGGCGGCGTGCTCGCTCGCCGAGGACAGGGAGACACCGGCGCAGCGCGCCAACTCGGTGGTGGTGCACGGCTCTTGGAGCGCCTGCAGAACCGCTGCGCGGGTGTGGCCGAGCAGCGGTGCCAGTCTGGCTGCCGAAGGGGCCGGCTCCTCGGGGCTCGGCGAACGGGCGGGATAGACGAGGACCGGCCACAGGGTCTCGTCCATGAGGGCGACCGGCGTCCGGCGGCAGAAGTAGGAGGGCACGAGGAGCAGTCCGCGCCCCTGAAGGTGGATGTCCCGTACGACGGGATAGTCGGCGGTCAGAACCGGCGGCTCCCAGCGCAGTACGGGCGCGAAGGTGCGCAGCATCTCTTCGGTGCCGAGCCGGCACTGGGCCCCGGTCCGGTGTCGCCGGTCCCTCTCGACGCGGGCGGCGATGTCCGGCCAGCCGGGCGCGAGGACGGAGGCGTGGTAGACGCGCAGGGCCCGGCCCAGGCGACGCACCGCGCTCATTTCGCCGTCGGCCAGTTGCCGGGTCCAGCCGGGCAGTGGAGTGCTGATCGACAACAGGCCGAGTTCGGTGCGCAGTTGGCGACGCGGGGTGGACAGTACGGCGTCGATCCCGCACTCAAGGCCGCCCGACGCGGCGGCGGGTGTGAGGAAGTCCGGGAAGTAGCCGCGCGGCGGCATCAGCGGCGACAGCATCCGCAGCGCGCCGGCGTCACAGGTGCGCCTGCGTCGCCGCCAGGCGTCGAGGAGTGGTTCGCGTCGGTTCTCGTGGAGTTGATGCAGGCTCAGTACGGTTTCCCATAAGGGGTCCGGTTCCTCGGCGACCCTGGTGCGAGCCAGGTCACCGGCACTGAAATGAATACGCAGCACGGCTTCCCCCGATAGTCCGCTACGGCGTTGGTGTGTTGTATGTACGCATGTTCCGGGCAGTTTGATGGGCCAGAATATGGCTGCCCTATGCTGGGACTTTAGTGGTGAGAATGGCGATTCTCAAGGCGACACGGGGGGCGCGCAGATGCCTGAGCCGCTTGCGGACGCGGAGGTTGGGCGGGCCGACGAGCCTCCCACGCCCGACGAGTTGCGCGCCGACGTGGTGGCAGTCGCGGACGAGCTGTTCTACGCCCATGGCGTCCACGCGGTGACGATGCAGCGCATCCGGGACGAGGCGGGGCTGCCGCTGAGGCGGCTCTACCGGATGTTCCCGTCCAAGGACCTGCTGCTGGCGGCCTGCCTCGAACGGCGTGATCAGGTGGCGCGCGCGGCGATCGAACAGCGCGTCGGCACGATCGAGGATCCTTTGGCGAAGGTCCTCGGCCCCTTCGACTTCCTCGACGACTGGTTTCGCCAACCGGGCTTCCACGGCTGCGTGTTCGCCGGTGCGTTCGGGGAGATGGGGGCCGCGGCACCGGCCGTCGTCACCGCCGTGCAGAGACACAAACGCGCCCTGCGCGAGCTGCTGACCGGGCTGGCGGCGAAGGCGGATGTGGCGGACGCGGCCGCGGTGGGCGCGCAGTTGGCGGTGCTGTTCGACGGCGCCATGGCCATCGCCACGCTCGCCGGGGACACCGACGCCGCGCTGCACGCCCGCCGGGCGGCCCGAGCCCTGCTCGATTCAGCGACCTGACCTGGGGACGCTCACTTGCGCAGCGCGGCCAGGGCCCGGTCGGCGTGGGTGTTCATCCGCAGTTCGCTGCGGACGACCTCCAGGACGGTGCGGTCCTGCCCTATGACGAAGGTGACCCGCTTGGTGGGGGCCAGCGAGAAGCCACGGGTCACACCGAACCGCTCCCGGACCGCGCCGTCCGCGTCGGAGAGCAGCGGCATGCCGAGGGTGTGACGGTCGGCGAACTCCTGCTGGCGTTCGACCGCGTCGCCGCTGATACCCACGGGCCGGGCACCGACCGCCGCGAACTCGGCGGCGAGGTCCCGGAAGTGGCAGGCCTCGGCCGTGCAGCCCGGGGTGAGGGCGGCGGGGTAGAAGAAGAGCACCACCGGTCCCTCGGTGAGCAGTTCGGTGAGGCTGCGGACGGTGCCGGTCGCGTCCGGCAGCGCGAAGTCCTCGACCTTGTCGCCGATCTCCACTCGCGCGCTCATGCCTGACCCTCCGCGTTCTTCGCGACGCCACGGGCCCACAGCACGAGCGGGATCTGCAGCGGCAGCCGACCGAACGCGGCGGCCTTCTGCCGGGCGGGACGGTGCCGCCAGTCGACGGCCATCTTCACGTTCGCGGGGAACACACCGACGAAGAACGCCGCTGCCGCCAGCGCGGCGGGCTTACGGGTGCGCGGTACCGCCAGACCGGCCGCCAGCGCGAGTTCGGCGACGCCACTGGCGTAGGTCCAGGTCCGGGGTCTCCCCGGGAGGGAGCGTGGCACGGTCGCGTCGAACTGGCGCGGTACGGCGAAGTGGGCGACCCCCGCGGTGGCCAGCAGGCCGGCGAGCAGCAGGGGTGAGCGTTCGGACCGGGGCACGGATCCTCCTTGGGTGGCCTGCTCCGTCTTGGACGGCCTGCCGCCGGATGCTACCGGAGGGTAGATCACGCCCCGTCACCCACCCCGGCCCGCACCCACCCGGCCCTCACACAGCCCGCCCGTCCTCCGCTCCCGCCCTCACCGGCCCCCCTGTGCGCGGCGGCCATGGGTTCCCGGCGTATGGCCGAACGAGCGGCGGAAGACGTCGATGAAGGCGCTGGCGGAGGCCCAGCCGCAGCGATGGGCGACGGTCGTGACGGGTGTGTCCTCGGCGAGCAGGCGCAGCGCGTGGTACAGGCGGGACTGGGTCCGCCACTGCGGGAAGGTCATCCCGAACTCGCTGCGGAACAGCCTGCTGAGAGTGCGCTCCCCCACCCCGGTCGCGGCGCCGAGCGCGGCGAGCGTGCGCGCGTCCGCGGGGTCGGCCTGGACGAGCGCGCAGACCGCGGCCAGGCGTGGATCGGCGGGCGTGGGCAGCCGCAGCGGCTGCTGGGGCGAGGCGCGCAACTGGTCGCGCAGGACGGCGAGCAGACGGTGGCGCTCGGGGCTGTCGTCGTCGGGGTCGCGGGTGTAGGCGAGGATCAGCTCGCGCAGCAGCGGGCTGACGGCGAGGACCGTGGGGGCGTCCAGACCGAGTGGGTTGTCGTCGGCGGGCATGCCGACCAGGTGCAGGTCGAGGTGGCCGTGGGCGCGATGGGCGTGCACGGTGCCGGCGGGGACCCAGATGGCGCGGTTGCCGGGCGCGAACCAGGTGCCGGCGTCGGTGGTGACGGCGAGGACGCCGGAGCCGGCGTAGACGATCTGGTGGTCGTCGTGCCGGTGCGCGTCGATGCGTTCCCCGGCGGCCAGGAACTTGGCTCGGGTCGGTGCGGTCGGGGTGTGGCGGATCTTCGACACACTTCGGCAGATTATCGGAAGCGAGCCACACGCGAGGGCCGCGACGATCTCAGGGTGTCCGAGAAACGCAATCGAGCCATCACGCTGTTGTCCCTGGGCCATGCCTGCGTCGACGTGTACCAAGGCGCCGTCGCCGCGCTGGTCCCCTACTTCGTCGCCGAGCGCGCGTACAGCTACGCCGCCGCCTCGGGTGTCGTACTCGCCGCGTCCCTGTTGTCGTCGGTGGTCCAGCCGCTGTTCGGGGCGCTCACCGACCGCTGGGCGATGCCGTGGCTGCTGCCGCTCAGCGCGCTGACGGGTGGTGTCGGGGTGGCGCTGAGCGGCGTGACGGATTCCTACGCGCTCACGCTGGCGGTGGTGGCCGTGTCCGGGATCGGGGTCGCCGCATACCACCCGGAGGCCGCGCGCGCGGCCCGCGACGCCGCGTACGGCAGTCATACGGCGATGGGCTGGTTCTCCCTCGGCGGCAACATCGGGTTCGCCCTGGCGCCGCTGCTGGTGGCGGCGGTGGTCGCGACCGGAGGTCTGGGCGCGTCTCCGCTGCTGGTCGTGCCCGCCGTGGTGGGGGCGGCCCTGTGCTCGGCGGCGGTGCGCTCGGCCGGGCGGCGCGACGCGGGCGGCGTCCGGGGCGAGAGCGTCGGCTCGGACGACTGGTCGTCGTTCCTGCGGCTGTCGGGTGCCATCGTGTGCCGGTCGATCGTGTTCGTCGGCCTGAGCGCGTTCGTCTCGCTGTACGTCCGGCAGCGGACCGGCGGCGGGGACATGGCGGGCACGGTCGCGCTGTGCGTGCTCTACGCGGGCGGCGCGGTGGGCACCGTGGCCGGGGGGCGGCTCGCGGAACGGTACGGGCGGCTGACCGTCGTACGCCATGCGTATGTGCTGACGGTGCTCGCGGTGGCCGGCGTGGTCCTCGTGCCCGGGGAAGCGGTGTATCTGTTCGTCGCCCTGACGTCGGCCGGTCTGTACGTGCCGTTCTCACTGCACGTCACCCTCGGCCAGGACTATCTGCCCCGGCGGGTGGGGACCGCGAGCGGTGTGACGCTGGGGCTGACCGTGAGCGTGGGCGGGCTGGCCGCCCCGGTCATCGGTGCGCTGGCGGACGCCGCCTCGCTGCGGACGGCGCTCGCCACTCTGATCGTCCTGCCGGCGCTGGGCCGGCTGCTGCTGTGCGGGCTGCGGGAGCCGGAACCGCCCGGGCTGGCGCCCCCGGCTTCGGGCTCGTCCGGGCGGCGCCCTCGCGCGACATCGGCGTGAGTCGCGCGAGGGGATCGGTCAGGCGGTTGCGGCGGGGGCCGTCGGCTGCGGTTCGGTGTCCTCGTCGATGGCGTGGGCGAGGAAGTCGTCGACCATGCGGTGGAAGAGGGCGGCCAGCTGGCCGAGTTCCTCCGGCGTCCAGTCGGCCAGGGCGAGCTGCATACCGCGGGCGCCTGCGTCCCGGACCCGGGCGATGGCCTGCCGGCCGGCCTCGGTGAGTTCGATGCGCTGGGCGCGGCGGTCCTGCGGGTCGGGAACCCGGGTGACGTACCCCGACTTCTGCAGCTGCTGCACCGTGCGTGTGACGTGCGAGGCCTCCACACCGAGCCGGTTGGCCAGCTCCCCCGGCCGCAGCGACTCCGAGTCGGCGATCTGGCGCAGCAGCGCCACGGCGGCCCGGTCCAGCGGAACCCCGGCCAGGGCCATCAGCCGCTCGTGCTGCCTGGCCCGCGTACTCAGGTAGGTGATCCGGGTGAGCGCGCGCTCTATCTCGACCACTTCCGGGGACGCGGGCGTGTCTGGCAGTTCGGGGAGCGGTGGTGTGGACATGCTGGCCACTTTACCATCTCATTGCGTAACTCAACTAATTCGC
>JABFVM010000496.1 GCA_013362785.1 Streptomyces sp.
CGGTCCCGGCGACGTGAAGATCCGTCCCCCCGGTGGGCCGTCGAGGCCGCCGCCGAGATCGGCGCGGAGATGGCGGAGCGTATCGACAGCGCTTGTGCGGGTCCTCGGTGACATGCGGCTGTTCACCAGACGTCATCCATGGAGCTGGTACGGGTACTCGGCCACCGTTGCCTCAAGCGGCTGAGGCTGCGCTGAACCCCTGTGCCGTTACTCACAGCAATTGCCCCGGGCGTTGGGAGGGCCTCGCGCAATGACCATGCGTACAAGGTGAATGACAGGTTGCGCGCACATATGCAGTCGGGGACGCTCACCTTGCACTGCGGTAACCCCAAGTGGGACCATTTCCGGGTTCCCAGTCGCCACAAGGTAGGTCACCTGTGTCCCAGCACATAGCCAAGCCCCGTACCACCGCAGTGATCCTGGCCGGTGGTACCGGTCAGCGGGTGGGTCTGTCGATCCCCAAGCAGCTGCTGAAGATCGCCGGCAAGGCAGTCATCGAGCACACGCTGACCACCTTCGAGAAGGCCGACTCGATCGACGACATCATCGTGCTGATGGCCCCAGGCTACGTGCCGGACATCGAGAAGATCGTCGCCAAGGCCGGGTTCACCAAGGTCAAGAAGATCATCGAGGGCGGCTCCACGCGAAACGAGACCACCGAGCGCGCCATCGAGGCGCTCGGCGAGGGCCTGGCCGAGGGCGAGGACCTGAACGTCCTGTTCCACGACGCCGTTCGCCCCCTGCTGTCACAGCGTGTGATCGACGACTGTGTGATCGCCCTGGAGCGCTTCCAGGCCGTCGACGTCGCCATCCCGTCCGCGGACACCATCATCGTCACGCGCACGCACGGCGAGGACGGCGAGTTCATCACCGAGATCCCGGACCGCTCCCGGCTGCGCCGCGGCCAGACGCCGCAGGCGTTCAAGCTGTCCACGATCAAGCGGGCCTACGAGGTCGCCGCCGGTGACCCGAACTTCCAGGCCACGGACGACTGCTCGGTCGTGCTCAAGTACCTGCCGGACGTGCCGATCCACGTCGTCGCGGGCGACGAGTACAACATGAAGGTCACCCAGCCCGTCGACGTCTTCATCGCCGACAAGCTCTTCCAGCTGGCCTCCACCGCCACTCCCGAGCAGGTCGGCGAGGAGGCCTACCGCGAGCTGCTGACCGGCAAGACCTTCGTCGTCTTCGGCGGCAGCTACGGCATCGGCAAGGACATCGCCGAACTCGCCGAGTCCTACGGCGCCAAGGTGTACGCGCTGGGCCGCTCCACCACCGGCACCCACGTGGAGAACCCGGAGGAGGTCGACGACGCGCTGTCCAAGGCGTACGCCGAGACCGGCCGGATCGACTACGTCGTCAACACCGCCGGTGTGCTGCGCATCGGCAAGCTGGCCGAGACCGACAACGCCACCATCGAGGAGGCGCTGAAGGTCAACTACCTGGCCCCGGTGCAGATCGCGCGCTCCTCGTACAAGTACCTGTCCGAGACCAAGGGCCAGCTGCTGCTGTACACCTCCAGCAGCTACACCCGCGGTCGCGCCGAGTACTCCCTGTACTCCTCGACCAAGGCCGCCATGGTGAACCTCACCCAGGCCCTGTCCGACGAGTGGGCCGGCGACGGCATCCGCGTCAACTGCATCAACCCGGAGCGCACCGCCACCCCGATGCGCACCAAGGCCTTCGGCCAGGAGCCCGCGGGCAGCCTGCTCTCCTCCGAGGCTGTCGCCCGGACCTCGCTCGACGTGCTGCTCTCCGAGCTGACCGGACATGTCATCGACGTCCGCCAGCAGGACCCGACGGCGGCCGCCGGCAAGGCGTCCGGCTTCGAGCAGGCGCTGGCCAGTGTCCTGGACCGCCAGGACGGCATGGCATAATCAAGATTTAATAGCCTTATGGAATTCAGGCCTCTGCGGTTCTTCGTTCATGAAGAATTCACAGGGGCCTGAGTACTTCCCCCGTCAGACCGGCCCCTCTCCCTGAGCAGGTTCTCCGTGATATCCACCGCTATTCGCGTCGCCCGGGTGGGCAGCCCGGCCGAGCTGGCCGCGGCGGCCCTCATGATCCTGGGCTTCCCGGCGCTCATGCTGGCCGCGCTCGTCCCGAGCGTCCCCGCCTTCGCGGCCGCGGCCGCCGTGACGTACCTGGCGGACCACTATCTGCACCGCAAGGGCAGCTATCTGGTCAATCGTCTGAGCAAGGTGCGGGCAGGTCTGTCGATCCGCTTCCTGATCAGGCAGCTGCTGCTGATCCTGCTGCTGGCCCGGCTCGGCTTCGCGGACGACCTGATCTACTACGGCGCCATCGCCTGCTTCATAGCCTTCTACGGCCTCCAGGCCCCGCACGGCGCGCTGGTCACCCTGATCCGCAACCGCCGCCGGATGCCGGTCGCCACCCGCAACATCGACCTCGCCTCGCGCATCCGCATCCCGGACGCCCCGCCGCGCCGGCTGCTGCACCGCTCGGCCGAGAAGATGCTGCACCTCGACCTCGCGGCCGTCGCCGGCATCCTCGTCTCGGCCGCCCTGGAGTCGGGCGTGGCCGGGTTCATCGGCATCGGCGTCACCGTGGGCCTCGGCTGCCTGTACGTCGTCGCGCTGGTGCCGTACGTGCGCGGCAGGAAGGTCCCGCCGAACGCCGAGACCGTGCTGGCCGCCGTGGACGACTGGCTGCGCGAGTACCGCCCCGAGACGGTGCTGTACTTCTCCGGCTCCAAGGACTCCGCGTACCAGGTCAACATGTGGCTGGAGACCATGGAGCAGCTGGACTCCAAGCCGCTGATCATCCTGCGTGAGCGCGTCATCCTGAACAACCTGGCGCCCACCACGGTCCCCGTCATCTGCGTGCCCGGCGGCGTGCACCTGATGAACCTGGACCTGACCAACGTGCGCGTCGCCCTCTACGCCGCGAACGTCGGCAAGAACATCCACCTGCTGCGCGTCCCGACCATGAAGCACGTCTTCATCGGCCACGGCGACAGCGACAAGCTGGCCAGCGTCAACCCGTACAGCAAGGTCTACGACGAGGTGTGGACCGCCGGCCGCGCGGGCCGCGACCGCTACGCCATCGCCGACGTCGGTGTCCGCGACGACGACATCGTCGAGGTCGGCCGCCCGCAGCTGGCGCCGATCCAGGGCTGGAGCGGTGTCCCCGAGGGCCGGATCCCGACCGTGCTGTACGCGCCGACCTGGGAGGGCTGGGACGGCAACCCTGGCAACACCTCGATCGTGCTGGCCGGTGAGAACATCGTGAAGAAGCTGGTCAAGGCCGACCCGCCGGTCCGCGTCCTGTACAAGCCGCACCCCTTCACCGGCACCGTCAGCAAGGAGGCCGGCGCCGCGCACCGGCGGATCGTGGCCCTGGTCGAGCGGGCCGCCACCGAGCGCGCCACCGACTCCCGCTTCCAGGCCGACGGCGCCGCGCAGACCGCCGCCAAGGCCGAGCTCGCCCGGATCGAGGCCCGCCTCGCCGAGCTGTCCGGCAAGAGCAAGGGCAAGGGCGGCAAGGGCAACGGCGGCGACGAGGCCGAGGCCACCCGTGACGGCCTGGTCGACATCGCCCGGCACGAGGAGGTCGCCCGGCTGCGCGCCGAGTGGAACGCCGCGTACTGGCGTTCCTTCGGCGGCCACGAGCACCGCGTCATCACGGGCGCCGAGCCGCGGCTGTACGACTGCTTCAACGTCTCCGACGCGATGGTCTCGGACATCTCCAGCGTGGTCTCCGACTTCATCGCCAGCGGCAAGCCGTACGCCGTCACCGACTCCGCCGAGCTGGGCGTGGAGGAGTTCAAGCGGCAGAACACCGCCGTGCGCGCCGCGACGATCCTGTCCAACGGCGCCGCCGAGCTGGGCGAGCTGCTGGACGCCGTACGGGACCCGGCCGGGGACCCGCTGGCCGAGGACCGGGGCGACCTCAAGCGGTACCTGCTCGGCCCGGACGAGCCCACGTCCATCGAGCAGTTCAACACCGCGGTGGCGAACCTCGCGACCAAGGCCGACCGGCGCAATGTCGGTCAGGAGTCACGGGCGGCGGCCGGAGCCGCCGAGGCCGAACTGGCGGCCGTACCCGCGCCGCGGGTGGCGGCTGCGGAGGACGATGTGACGGCCTGACCCGCGAGTCGGCCGGCGGGACAACGGCGCGGCCCCCGAGGAGCGAATCCTCGGGGGCCGCGCCGTTTTCGCGTATGGCCGTATTGCTTCTAGTGGGCCTCTTACGTTTCCCGAATAGCGTGACTCCATGTCAGTTCCCTTTTGTGATCTGACTCACCAAACCACTGTGGTGAGGCAACCGCTTGCATCGCCCAGCCGTCTACCAGATAGCGAATGAGCTGATACGGGGGAAATATCCCATTGACAAGGGGGAAACGTGACCGTCACGCAGCCTGATGTGACTGTGATCATCGGGGCGTACGAAGCGATGCCGTACCTGGTCGAGTGCCTTGCTTCCGTCGAGGCGCAGACCATCGACCCGGGGCGCATCGAGGTCATCGCCGTCGACGACGGTTCGACGGACGGTACGGGGGAGTGCCTGGAGGAGTTCGCGGCCCGCGTGGCCATGCCGGTGACCGTGATCCGGCAGGCGAACTCGGGCGGGCCCAGCGGCCCGCGCAACGTCGGCCTGGGCAAGGCGACCGGGCGTTACGTCTTCTTCCTGGACGCCGACGACCGGCTGGGCCCCGAGGCCCTTGAGCGCATGGTCGCGATGGGCGACAAGAACGGCACGGACGTGGTGCTCGGCCGCGTCGAGGGCGTCAACCGCACCGCGCCCAAGTCGATGTGGGGCAAGACGCTGGACCGGACCGACGTCTTCTCCTCCAACATCAAGTTCACCCTGAGCGCGCAGAAGCTGTTCCGCCGCGAGCTGCTGACCCGCCATCAGATGCGGTTCGACGAGTCCCTGTGGACCGGCGAGGACGCGCTGTTCACGATGGAGGCCTATCTGCGGGCCGACGGCGTCTCCGTGGTCGCCGACTACACCTGCTACTACCTGGTGGGCCGCGACGACGGCAAGCATGTGACGAAGAGCGGCGGTTACTCCCTGCGCTTCGACTCCGCGCGTGCCCTGATGAACCTGATCGCCGAGCACGTGCCGGCGGGCGAGCGGCGCGACCTGCTGATGCTCCGCCCGTTCCTCATCACCCTCCTGCCGCAGTTCGGGCCCAAGTACGCCAAGGACAGCGAGAAGGTCAGGAAGCACAAGCTGGAGCTGGCGGGGCCCCTCATGGACGCCCACTGGACCCCGTCCATCGCCCGCCGCCTCAAGGTCGAGGAACGCCTGCGGCTGCACCTCGTCGCCGAACAGCGTGCCGATCTCCTGCTGCCCGTCGTGGAGTTCGTCAAGAACAAGAAGCAGGCGGCGGCCCTCCTGGAGAAGAAGGGCCGCCGTGTCTACCTCGCCTACCCGCACTTCCGGGACGCGGCGGCGGGGATACCGGACTCGGTCTACCTCGCCGGACCGCGCGAGGCCCGCGCCTTCCCCGGGTACCGGGAGGGCGGCGCGGACTCGTTCCTGCGGCGTGCGGTGCGCAAGGCGCGCCGGGTGCTGAGGTCCTCCGGCGGGGCTACGCCGGGCGGGCGGGCTGCTGCCGCGTGACCGACCGGCGCTGATCGGGGATCTCGGCGGGCAGCTCGGCCGCCAGCCGCTCCGCCATCCGCGCCCGGTGCTCCAGCGCCGCCGAACACAGCGCCTGTACGGCCTCGTTGAAGCGCACCTGTGACGTCGGCTCGTCCGGCCCCAGCAGGTGTCGCTTCAACTCCGCCCGCGCCTCGGCCAGTCGGTCCTTCTCGGGGTGCCGGACCGCGTCCAGCAGTTCCGGCATCCCGGCCGCGTCCGGCGCCAGCACGGTCGCCGCGCGCACGGTCGGGAAGGCCTTGCGGAACACGTCCTCCGCGAGGCCGCTGGTGTTCGCCACGGCGTACGGCTTCCCGCTCGCCAGGAAGTCGCTGATCACGCTCGACACATCGCTGATGAGCAGATCGGCCACGTTGAAGCAGGCGTACAGCTCGGGCCGGGCATCGGTGACGACCTGGTGCTCGCCCTCCGGCAGCGAGGCCCAGTACGCCTCCTCCCAGGCCGCCGTGGCCGACGCCACCGCGGCCGCCCGCCCCGGCTCCGGCGCCGCCTGCAGCAGCATCCGCTCGACCTGATCGGCGCCCGCCCGACAGGCGATCGTCGTGAGGCGGTCCAACTCCCGTGTACGTAGGGCGAGTTCCGCGGACTCCCGCGGCCGCTCGACCGCCCGCTCCCGGTTCGCCGCCCGGATCAGCTCCCGGATCCGCAGATCGGCCGCCCCCGCCCGCGGATCCACCGAGCCCGTCAGCGGATGCGGCTTGTACAGCAGCCGTACGCCGGGGTCCGCGAGCAGCGCCCGCACGAGGTTCTCGCCGGCGTCCACCACCGAGGTGTTGCCGGGGTTGCCGTCCCAGCCTTCCCAGGTCGGCGCGTACAGAACGGTCGTACGGTCTCCGGCCCCGGCGGGCGGACCCGCGTACGGCCGTACGGCCTCCAGCTGCGGGCGGCCGATCTCCACGACGTCCTTGTCCTCGACGCCGACCTCCGCCGTCGCATAGCGCTCACGCGCCGCGGGACCGGCCACCCACACCTCGTCGTACGCCTTCGCGTACGGGTTGCAGGACGACAGCTTGTCGCTCTCGCCGTGGTTGACGAAGGTGTGCTTGAGCGTGGGGATGCGCAGGACCTGGGAGGTCTTGCCCGAGTTCGAGGGATGGATGAGGACCTGCAGCGAGGACTGCTCCAGGCGCATCAGGGTGGAGACCTTCGGCAGACAGAGGATCGGTACGTCCGTCGGCCCGATCTTCTGCACCATGAACCGCTCCCGCAGCACGATCAGCGGACGGCCTTCCAGCTGCGCGAGCGGCTCCAGCCACATGTTCGCCTGGTACGCCGAGGACGCGCCGCCGGAGAAGTACAGCCCGGCCGTCGGCCGGTACTCCGCCAGCCAGGCGTCCAGCCACTCCAGCGCCTCGCGCTCGCTCGCCGGACGACGGCTCGGCAGCAGTCGTACGACAAGGTCGTACAGGCCCAGCAGGGCCAGTCCCAGGGACAGTGCGATGCCGAGGGCCGCGCAGCGGGGGTCGTCGGTGGCCGCCGTGGTGAGCAGGCCCGCCGTGGCGGGCAGGCCGAAGGCGAGCAGACGGTCGCCGGGGCGGCGCAGCAGGACCGGTGGGGCGGGGGACAGGCGCAGCGCGGAGGCGTCGATGTTGCGGGTGATCACCGGCAGGGTGCGGGTGCGGCGGACCAGCACCGAGAGCGCCTGGATCGCGCAGTGCAGCGCGTAGAAGGCGAGCAGGCCCGCGACGAGCGGGGTGTACAGCGTCTCCCGGTGCTGCTCGCCGAGCCGTAGGAGGGCCACGACCAGCAGCAGGTCCCGCAGCACATGGCGCACGGTGATGTCCGCGTGTGACTTGGCGAACACCGACAGCACGCCCCGGTGCCAGCGGTACAGCACGCCCTCGACGGCCAGGGATCCGACCGTCGCGGCGAGCAGCAGCGGGACGTGCGGACGCAGCGCCGCGACGGCCTGGGCGCCGAAGGACGCGACCAGGAGAGCCGTGACCAGCGCTCTCGCCGGGATGCGGGACAGGGGTGTGGGCAACTGCGGTCACTCCAAGGTAGGCGCGGGATGTCGTGCGCCCGGGTTAACGCTCGGCTGCCTCCAGACGACACGCACGTGACGCTCCGCTGGGGAGAGCCGGAATGGGTCGTTCGTTGGCTGCGGCGCCGTTGTGGCTGGTCGCGCCCACGCGGCGGAGCCGCATATCGATACGGCCCCGCGCCCCTTCGGGGGCGCTCTACTGACGTCCCGCTTGCAGTGCTCGGCGGATCGGGCCGCCCACCGCGCGGCGGGCCCGGCGGTAGACGGATGCCGCCGGGAGGGTCGTGCCCGTCCTGGTGGTGCGGGCCAGTTCGCGTTTCAGGCGGTCGTTGTCGGCGTCGAGTTCTGTGATGCGGCTCTGGAGCCAGCCGAAGCGGGTGGTCAGGGAGGCGAGGTCGGCGTCGTTCCAGGGGCGGATGCCCGGCGGGAAGGACAGGGACCGCATGCGCTTCTCGAAGGCGGCACCGCCGTCGCCGTGCGCGAACGTGTTCTCCAGGCCGTTCCTGTCGAGGAACGCCGTGAACCGCTCGAACCGCTCCTGGTGACCGCCCGTCAGGGCACCGAAGTCGGCCTCCTCGTACAGCGACGCCGGGTCCAGGTCCTCGGGCAGCCGGTCGATCCGGCGGTGCGGGATGTCGAAGTAGCGGCACAGTTCCAGCGTCCGCGAGTCGCCGCACAGCACGGTCGCCGGTGTGCCCGCGAGCAGCGCGGCGATGTTGCCGTGGATGCGGGAGCCGAAGGAGAAGTCGAAGGTGCGCAGGTCGTCGATCCAGGTGACCGGGTCGATGTAGACGCGGACCTTGTCCTCCCGGTACATCGGGTGGTCGGGGTGCGTCGGCATCGCCGTCACCCGGCCGTTCGGCTCGGACAGGTCCCGCCAGTGCAACTGCCGTGCGTCGCTGATGTTCTGGCCGATGAAGCGCAGGTGGGGATAGCGCGCGTGGGCCCGGTTGACGACTCGGTCCAGGCCCTGCGTCCGCACGGCGCTGTGCGAGCCGTTGATCGCGATCCGGGAGTCGGCAGTGAGCGCCGGTTCCCGCTTGCCGACGGCGAGTTCCTTGCCGTACATGAACAGCGACGGGCACCCGATGACCTCGACGTCGCGGAAGCCCAGGTCCTTCAGATACGTCTCGGTGAACTCGCCGCGCACCCCGATCGAGGCGCTGCGGTCGAGCACCGCGGAGACGAACGCGCGCACGGAGGGCTCGATGGCCTTCAGCCGCGCCGCGTTGTAGCCCAGCCCGGTCTGCGCGCCGACCCCCACCACGACCACCGGGATCCGCAGCCTGGTGATGAGTCGCGTCAGCCGCTTCAGCTGTGCCTCGAACGAGGGCCGGAACGCGTTGGCCAGCGGTACGACGAACGCGTCGTACTCCTCGTTGATCCGGCCCGCCGCCGAGACGTCGGTGCGGATGCCGTTCGAGACGACCTCGGTGTGCGGGGTCTCCAGGATCTTGTGCGTGGCGTCGCTGAAGATCAGGTTGCCGGAGTTGGTGGCGATGACGTCCCTGTGCAGGGCCTCCTCCACCGGGACGACGTCGTAAGGGCTCTTCCCCGAGCGGAGGAGGATGCGCTGCGCGCGACGAGCCGTGGGTGCTGTGGGCGTTATGGGTGACACAGCGTTCAACTTAAGTTCATCGAATAGTTGATATCCATAAGCAACGAGTACAACCTTTTTGCCGTACGCAACGCGTGAGCAAACCGTTACGCGGTGACTGTCCGGAGGCTGGACCGATGCGCGCCACCCGATCCGCTTCGCGTAGATTTCGGGGCAGGCAACCGGCATCCGCGCGAGGGGGAAGAGCACAGGTGGCAGGGGCAAGACAGGGTGTGCGCGAGGCCCGCAGGGTCGTCGTCAAGGTGGGCTCCTCGTCGCTGACCACCGCGTCCGGCGGTCTGGACGCGGACCGCGTCGACGCGCTGGTCGACGTCCTCGCCAAGGGCCGCAGCGGCGGGGAGCGGGAGATCGTCCTGGTCTCCTCCGGC
>JABFVM010000518.1 GCA_013362785.1 Streptomyces sp.
GGCGCATTATCGACCCATGACGGCGTGTTTGAGCCACTCCCGCACGATCCCTCTCCCGATCGCTCGCCCGATCCCTCGCCCGATCCCGCGCCCGATCTCGTCACTCCGCCGACACCGCCCGGACCGGGCACGGATGCCGCGGCCGCGGACGGGAGGCGGTGGCAACTTCCGTCACGCCCGCGGTACTTCACACGCCGGCGATGGTTTCCCGCTCACCCTTTCGTAAGGGGTCTTCCGGCTGTCAGACTCCGGAGGGTGCCCGACTTCGACATGCTCGTCATCGGATCCGGTCCGGGTGGCCAGAAGGCCGCCATCGCCGCGGCCAAGCTGGGCCGCCGGGTCGCCGTCGTCGACCGCCCCGACATGGTGGGCGGCGTCTCGATCCACACCGGGACCATCCCCTCCAAGACCCTGCGCGAGGCGGTGCTGTACCTCACCGGTCTCACCCAGCGCGATCTGTACGGCCAGAGCTACCGGCTCAAGGACGACATCACCGTCGCCGACCTGACCGCCCGCACCCAGCACGTGGTCGGCCGTGAGGTGGACGTCATCCGCAGCCAGCTCTCTCGCAACCACGTCTCCCTGTACGCCGGGACGGGTCGCTTCGTCGACCCGCACACCGTCGCCCTGCGCGAGGTCACAGGGCACGAACGGCTGCTCACCGCCGAGCACATCGTCATCGCCACCGGCACCCGGCCCGCACGGCCGGGCAGTGTGGAGTTCGACGGGCGGACGATCATGGACTCGGACAACGTCCTGGCGCTGGAGCGGGTGCCGCGTTCCATGGTCATCGTGGGGGCCGGGGTGATCGGCATGGAGTACGCCAGCATGTTCGCCGCGCTGGGCAGCAAGATCACCGTGGTGGAGAAGCGGGCCGGGATGCTCGACATGTGCGACGTCGAGGTGATCGAGTCGCTGAAGTACCACCTGCGGGACCTCGCGGTGACGTTCCGCTTCGGGGAGACGGTGGCCGCGGTCGAGCGGCATCCCCGGGGGACGCTGACCATCCTGGAGAGCGGCAAGAAGATCCCCGCCGAAGCGGTGATGTACTCGGCGGGCCGGCAGGGGCTCACCGACGAACTGGACCTGGACAAGGCCGGGCTGACCGCGGACCCGCGCGGCCGGATCACGGTCGACGAGCACTACCGCACCGAGGTGCCGCACATCTACGCCGTCGGCGACGTCATCGGCTTCCCGGCGCTGGCCGCGACGTCGATGGAACAGGGCCGGTCGGCGGCGTACCACGCCTGCGGGGAGCCCGTGGGGCGGATGCACAACCTCCAGCCGATCGGGATCTACACCATCCCGGAGATCAGCTTCGTGGGCCGGACCGAGGACCAGCTCACCGAGGACCGGGTGCCGTTCGAGGTCGGCATCTCCCGCTACCGCGAGCTGGCCCGCGGGCAGATCATCGGCGACTCGCACGGCATGCTGAAACTGCTGGTCTCCCCCGAGGACCGCACGCTGCTCGGGGTGCACTGCTTCGGTACGGGGGCGACGGAGCTCATCCACATCGGGCAGTCGGTGATGGGGTGCGGCGGCACGGTCGACTATCTGGTCGACGCGGTGTTCAACTACCCGACGCTCGCCGAGTCGTACAAGGTCGCGGCCCTGGACGCCACGAACCGGCTGCGCCAGATCGACCGGATCGGGGACTGAGCACCGCACCGCTCTCCCCACCGGTCTCCCCTGTTGCCTCTGACGCCCCGGTGGTCACCGTGACCACCGGGGCTCTTGAAGCCTCAAGAAGTGGCTATCATCACTCGCGCACGCGGCGTGACTGCGCGGCGACGCAACGGCGTACAGTGTCCGCCACCCCTTTTTGGCCGCCCCTGCCCCGAGGTCATCCCTCTCCGGTCCGTGGCGTAGCTCCACTCCCACCCCCCAATACGCCGTCGGGGCCAGGTTCGCCTCACGTCGTGCACGACGGAAAGCAGCGCATCCATGAGCAAGAACAGGGGCAGAGGGCTGCAGGCCAATGTCCTCGGCACGTTCGACACGGTGGTGATGGCGGTCGCGGGCAGCGCCCCGGCGTACTCGCTGGCCGCCACGACGGCGGTCCTCGTCTCGGCGGTGGGGCTGGCCAGTCCGGCCGCACTGCTGTACTGCGCGATACCCATGCTGGGCATCGCCCTGGCCTACAGCTATCTCAGCCGCATCGACGTGAACGCGGGCGCCAGCTACTCATGGGTGGGGCGTACGCTGCACCCCTTCCTGGGGTTCGTCAGCGGTTGGGCGCTGGTGATCTCGGCGACCATCTTCATGGTGGCCGGTTCCCTGCCCGCCGGATCGATGACGCTGGCCGTCTTCGACCAGGACCTCGCGGACAACACCGCGCTGTCGACGCTGGTCGGCGCCGGCTGGTTCCTGATCATGCTGTTCGTGGTGCTGGGCGGGGCTCGGCTGACCGTGCGGGCGCAGCTGGTGATGTCCGGTGTCGAGCTGGCCATACTGGCGCTGTTCACCGTCCTCGCCCTCTTCCACTCGGGCAGTGCCCGCGCCTTCGACTGGTCCTGGCTCGGCTTCGGGCACTTCGACGGGGTGACGGGGTTCGCCTCGGGGGCACTGATCGCCGCGTTCTACTACTGGGGCTGGGACGTCACCAGCAACCTCAGTGAGGAGACCCGCAACAGCCGTCGTACGACGGGTCTCGCGGGCCTCATCGGGGTCGGCATCGTGTTCCTGCTGTTCGAGGTGTTCACGATCGCGGTGAACGTCATCCTCTCCTCGACGCAGATCCAGCAGAACGAGGCCAATGTGCTGGCCGTGCTCGGTGAGGAGATCTGGCCGGGCTGGGGCGGCAAGCTGCTGATCGTGGCGGTGATGCTGTCCACCATCGCCACCCTGGAGACCACGCTCATCCAGGTCACGCGCTCGCTGTTCGCGATGGGCCGGGACCGTACGATGCCGGCCGCGCTGGGCAAGGTGCACCGCCGGTGGAACACGCCGTGGGTGGCGATCGCGGTGGTCGGTGTGGTGGCGCTGGCGATGTTCATCGCCTCCAACGCCCTGGGCACGGTGGGCGACATCCTCTCCGACGCCATCTCGGCGATCGGGCTGCAGATCGCCGTCTACTACGGGCTGACGGGCCTCGCGGTGGTCGTCGCCTACCGCCGGATGCTGCTGAAGTCGGTGGGCAACTTCGTGCTCGGGGGGCTGTGGCCGCTGTTCGGGGCCCTGTTCATGTTCTGGATCTTCGTCGAGTCGCTGAGCGAGCTGAGTACGTCGGCGATCGCGATCGGCATCGGCGGTCTCGCCGCGGGGCTGATCCCGATGTTCTGGTACTGGCGGCAGGGCAGTGACTACTACCGGCCGGACAAACTGGATGCCGCCCGGACCGTCGAGGCGGACTACGTTCCGGACGGCGCCGGCGGCACGAACTCACTTGCCCACGAGGGTCTTCCCACCGACTTCTGAGGGAGACCGCGATGGCGAGAGACCGCTTCGCCCCCGACTTCGACCCCGACTGCGGGGACGCGCCGCTGACCTGTGCCCGCCAGGACATCGTCATCGGCCGCTGGCAGGGGCTGCGGGAGCTGCTGCGGGCCACCGGTCCGGACTGGACGGTGCGGGGCCACCGGGTCCGGTTGCTCGCGCAGGTCTGTGCGGGCAGCTCGACGGTGGAGTCGTGGCTGGCCGCCGAGCCGCACAGCGGCGACGCGCTGGTGCTGCGGGCGGCCACGGAGACGGCCCGGGCGTTCAACACTGCCATCGCCGCGGGCCGGGGCGTGCCGATCGAGCAGCAGCGCATCGACACCGCGGTGCTGTCGTGTCTGAAGGCCGCGGACTCCTACCCGGACGACCCGACGCCGTGGGTCTCGCTGATCTCCGTCGCTCGGCTGTATCCGTCGGGCGTACGGCGCCAGGAACTGGGCCGCTGGTGGGACGAGTTGCACCAGCGCGACCCGTACAGCGTGGAGGGGCATCTCCAGGTGCTGCACTACTACTCCTCGCGCTGGCACGGCACCCACGGCCTGATGTACGACTTCGCCCGTGACGCCGCCGGGGTCGCACCGCCCGGCTGCCCGCTGCCGGTGCTCGTGCAGTACGCCCGGGTCGAGGAGTACCGCTACGCCCTCGACGCGGCCAAGGGGCAGCACGCCTCCATGGGGCTCGGCCAGCACTGGAGCCATGACGGCGCCGTCAGCGACGTACGCCGCACCTGGGAGCGCTGGATCATGAACCGGGCCACCGACGCCGTGGCCCCCGGCGAGCTGCGCGACTTCAACTACCTGGCCCACGCGGCATGTCAGGCAGGCGTCCACGACGTCGCCGCGTCCCTGTTCCGCATGCTGGGGCGACGCGCCACGCGCGCTCCGTGGGCGTACACCGGCGATCCGGAGAAGCAGTTCGTCAGATGGCGCGGGGAGGTGGGGCTGCGCCGGTGACCGGCTCAGACCCGACGCCGGCGAGTCCGACGAAGTCCTCGACCAGGTCGTCGGCTACGGCCAGCAGGTGACCCGCCGGATCGGCGTACCTGCCTCACGCCGATCCGGCGCCCCGAACGGCCGCCCACTTCTCCTCGATCCGACCGAGCCGCCACACCAGCAGGGCCACGGCCCAGGTCGCGACGAAGATGCCTACGACGACGAAGCCGGCGGTGTTGAGGTCGAGGCCGGTGATCCAGTCCCAGAAGGGGCCGTGCAGGGCGAGGCGGTCGGCGAGGAGGGCGAGGAGTTCGACGGTGCCGATGAGCAGGGCGACCGCGACGGAGAGGCCGGTGACGGTGAGGTTGTAGTAGACCTTGCGGACCGGCTCGGAGAACGCCCAGCCGTAGGCGAAGTTCATGAACGTGCCGTCGATGGTGTCCAGCAGCGACATGCCGGCGGCGAAGAGGACGGGCAGGCACAGGATCGCGTACCAGGGCAGCCCGGAGGCGGCGCCCGAGCCGGCCAGGACGAGCAGGGCGACCTCGGTCGCGGTGTCGAAGCCGAGGCCGAAGAGCAGGCCGAGCGGGTACATGTGCCAGGGCTTGGTGATCGACCTCGTCGCGCGGCCGAGGAGGCGGTTCATGAAGCCGCGGTTGTTGAGTTGCTCTTCGAGGGCCGCCTCGTCGTAGCCGCCGGTGCGCATCCGGCGGAACACCTTCCAGATACCGGCGAGGGCGACCAGGTTGATCGCCGCGATCAGATACAGGAAGGCCCCGGAGACCGTCGTACCGATCAGGCCGGTGATGTCGTGGAGGCGGGAGTCGTCGTCGCGGACCGGCCCTGACAGGGTCCTTACGCCGAGCGAGAGCAGCAGCGCCAGGGCGAAGACGACGCTGGAGTGGCCGAGTGAGAACCAGAACCCGACCGAAAGGGGCCGTTGCCCCTCCCCCATCAGCTTGCGGGTGGTGTTGTCGATGGCCGCGATGTGGTCGGCGTCGAAGGCGTGCCGCATGCCGAGCGTGTACGCGGTGACGCCGATGCCGATGCCGAACGTCTGCTGTCCGATGCTGTAGTGCTCGGGCGCGACCACGGCGACCAGGGTGAACCAGCCGATGACATGCAGGGCCAGCACGAACGCTGCCATGCCGCCGACCCTGCTCCACTCCTGCCGCGTCATGGAGCCGCGGACGCGGTGCCAGGCCGTGCGCTGCGCGGGGGCCGTGGCTGGGAGGGTCGGAGTGGAGTCAGGGGCAGCCGTCATCGGGGAGGTGGGGTCTTTCTCGTGGAGGGCGGCTGCGCTGTACAGCCTGCGGCCATCCTCCGGTACTTGCAAACCATGTGCAGTAAAGGCCGTGGCACTTCTTCGCCATGGAAGCCAAAGCTCCGGTCATGGAGAGGGAAAGCACGGAGGGAGAGGGCACCGAGGGGTGGGGAACTCCCTGTCAGGGCGCGGCGTTCGGGCCGTCCGGGCGGCTGAGCCGTTGGGCGACCATCTCTCGGGTCAGGTCCTCCGTCTCCGAGTCGGCCAGTCGCTCGAAGCCCTCCTCCGTGACCACCGCGACGCTGGGGAAGATCCGGCGGTTGATGTCCGGCCCGCCGGTCGCCGAGTCGTCGTCGGCCGCGTCGTACAGGGCGTGCAGCGCGGCCAGGACCGCCTCTCGCCGGGACATCCCCGGGTGGAACAGCTTCTTCAGCGCGCCGCGCGCATACGGCGATCCGGAGCCCTCGGAGTGGAAGTCGTACTTCTCGTACGGCCCGCCGGTGACCTCGAAGTCGAAGATGCGTCCGCGTGCGCCCTCGGGTGCGCGGACGTCGTAGCCGACGAGGAGCGGTACGACGGCGAGGCCCTGCATGGCCTGGCCGAGGTTCTGGCGGATCATGCCGGCCAGGCGGCTCGCCTTCGCCTTGAGGGTCATCGGGATGCCCTCGATCTTCTCGAAGTGCTTCAGCTCGACCTGGTACAGCTTCACCATGTCCACCGCGAGTCCGACGGTGCCGGCGAAGGCGACGGCGGTGTGGTCGTCGGCGGGGTGGACCTTCTCCAGGTCGCGCTGGGCGATGAGGTTGCCCATGGTGGCCCTGCGGTCGCCGGCGATCAGTACGCCGTCGCGGTAGGTGAGTGCCAGCACCGTGGTGCCGTGCGGGAAGCGGTCGGCGGCGACGCGGACGCCGTCGGGGAAGGGGCGGCGCATGGGCAGCAGGGCGGGCCGGTGTGCCGTCAGGAACTCGGTGAAGGACGAGGTGCCCGGAGTGAAGAACTCCTCCCCCAGCCGCCCCTCGTGCTCACTGCTCACCATGGCGATCCCCCTTTTCCGTCCGATTCCCACGTCCGGCCGACAACCGGAGTCCTACCTGAACCGGCCGCCCGGGAAACGCCTTTGGCACTCACAGGGCCCGGCGCCGGACGAGCACCGCGAGGACCAGCAGGCCGGGCAGGAGCGGCAGCCACACCGTCAGCAGCCGGTATCCGAGCACGGCGGAGGCGGCCGCCGCGCCCGGCGCGCCCACGGCGGTGAGCGCGAAGGCGAGGGCCGCGTCGAGGGAGCCGAGGCCGCCGGGGGTGGGCAGCAGGGCGGCCGCGGTGCTGGCGGCCAGGTAGAGCAGTGCGACACGGGCGGGTGCGAGGGGCAGGGCGACCGCGCGGGTGACGGCGACGAGTACGCCGCAGTGCAGGGTCACGAAGGCCAGCGAGCCGCCCCACAGGGCTGTGGCCCGCGCCGGTCGCTGGTGCACGGCCGCGATGTGCGCCCGCACCGAGGCGACGGCCGGACGGCACCGGCCCCACAGCGGGCCCGCCAGCAGAGCGACCGCGCAGGCGGTCAACGCGCACCCCGTGAGCAGGTGTCCCGCGCCGACGTGCGGGAGACGCAGCACTCCGGGGCAGGCCGCGACGAGTACGGCGATCAGGGCGCCGCGCATGATCGCGCCGGCCGTGCCCTTGACCGCGAGCGCGGTCGCCGCGCCGGCGAGCGGTAAGCCGCAGCGCATCAGGAAGCGCAGGTTCACCGCGCCCGCGCCGAGGCCTGCGGGCAGCATCTGGTTGGCTGCGGAGGAGGCGAACTGCGCCGCCACGAGCCGCCCCCGCGGCAGCCGGTGGGGCACCGCGCCCTGCTGGGCGAGCGCCGCGCATGGCCAGGTCGCCAGGGTGGCCGCGGCGGCCACCAGCAGCCAGCCCTGGTCGGCGACGGCGAGCCGGACCGCGCCCGTTTCGAGCACCGGCCAGTGCCGCCGGGCCAGGCAGGCCACGGCCACCAGGACGGCGAGTGTGAGGGCGCCGTGCCAGTAGATCCGTCTGCGTCGGGGCTCGGCGAGGACCTGATCCGGTGTCATGCCGGTCCGCCGACGCCCGGCGTCGGGGCGATGCGGACCTCCAGCCGGTCGAGGCGGTGCGGTTCCCAGTCGTGGGCGTACCGGGGCGGTTTGCGGCCGGGCGCGCTGAGGGCGCCCACGGGGATGCTGCGGGCGGTCCGCAGGATCCGGGCTCTCGTGGTGTTGGCGTTGTGGCCGTGGGTCGCCGCGGACGAGCAGCCGGTGTAGTGGGCGACGGGGATGGCCTCGTGCCCGGTGAGCAGACAGGGCGGGCGGACGCCGAGGCGGTGGAGTTCGGCGGCCGAGCGGGTCCAGGCCCGGCGCTTGGCGGTGGTGCGGTCCACGGTGCGGTCCAGGACGGTGTACTGCACGGCCAGATGTCCGATGAGCCCGACCGCGAGCACGGCGGCGACCGCCGGGCGCCATCGGCCGTTCGGCCTGGTGGCCGCGTGGAGCAGCGCGTCGGCGACCGGGACGGCGAGGAGGGCGTAGGCGGGCAGCAGGAAGCGGGGTGCGGCGTATCCGATGAGGAACAGGTAGGGGAAGGCGGCCGTCGCGGCGCAGGCCAGCGGGACCAGGGTGCGGGTGGTGCGCCCGGACCAGACGGCGAGGGCCAGGGCGTAGACGGCGAGCAGGGGCAGGACGAACCACCAGGCGTAGACGGCCGGGTCGGGCATCTCGCCGTCGCAGGGGCGGCACAGGGTGGTGCCGACCAGGCTGCGCAACTGGTCGTCGACGGCGAGGTTCCAGCCCAGGTCGCCCTGGATGCGGGAGGCCTGGTTGAGCCGCTCCCGCAGTCCGCCGTAGCTGACGAACGCCTCGATCACCCACTCGGCGCCCCCGGCGACGAGGCCCGCCGCGAGGGCGCCGCCGAGCCGCCGGTGCCGTACCGCCACCGCCAGGACGAGCAGGGGCAGCGCGACCCACACGGCGTCGGTGGGCCGCATCCAGGCCATGACCGCGGCACCGGCCAGGACGCCCCACAGGGCCCGTGCGTCGAAGCGGTCGGTGTGGGCGCGCAGGAAGCAGCCGACGCAGAACAGGGCGCCGTAGGCGACCCAGAGGTTGGGCATGGCCTGCGGGCCGTAGAAGAGGGTCACCCACAGGGTGGTGAACAGGGCGCCCGCGCCGGCCAGGACGCGGGCCGGGAACAGTCCGCGCCAGGCACGCAGGGCCAGATACAGGGCGAGTCCGGAAAGGACGGCGAGGTAGACCCGCAGCAGTGTCGTGGACGACGACCAGGAGGCGACGGGCCACACCAGCAGGGACACGCCACGCGCGCGTGGTGCGCTGAAGAAGGCGGCCGGAGCGTTGGTGCCGACCTGGCTGACGTAGACCACCTCGTCCCAGCCCAGGCCCATCGAGGGCGGAACGAGGAGGAGTTGGGCGAGGATGAAGGCGCCCGCCACCGCCATCAGTGGGCCGGTGCCGCGTTGCCGCCAGGACCCGTCGGACACGGTCGCCATGCCGTACCGCTCGACACCCACGAACATGGGCTTCGTGCCGTGGGCCATCGTCCACCCCTTACCCCGGTGACCAGTACTCGGAAGAACAGATGCCCCATAAGGCACATAAGACTCAGAAAGCAGGGACAAAGTAACCCGCAAGGGATGGGTGTGCAGCGCGGAGTTCGGCCAGGCGCCTGACCCGGGGGCCTTAGTCGGAACGGGAAATCGGCGCCGACCGGGTGACAGACTCTGCTGTGTGATCCCGACGTTCGACGACCTCCTGGCCCGCGCCCGCTCACTCCCCCGCGACGGACGCCGTGCCGTGCTCGGCATCGCCGGCAGTCCCGGCGCGGGCAAGACGACGCTCGCCGAGCACCTGGTGCGGGAGCTGAACGGGGCCGGGGATCCCTGGGTCGCGCATGTGCCCATGGACGGCTTCCACCTCGCCGACGTCCAACTGGACCGGCTCGGCCGCCGGGACCGCAAGGGCGCGCCGGACACGTTCGACGCGGCGGGGTACGCGGCGCTGCTGCGGCGCCTGCACGAGGAGTCCGGCGGTGACACCGTCTACGCGCCCGGCTTCGAGCGGGTCCTGGAGCAGCCGATCGCGGGTGCCCTCGCGGTGGAGCCGACGGCCCGGCTGGTCGTGACCGAGGGCAACTATCTGCTGCTCGACACGGGCGCGTGGGCGCGGGTGCGGCCGCAGCTGGACGAGGTGTGGTTCTGCGAGCTCGACGAGCCGGAGCGGCTGCGGCGGCTGATCGCCCGGCACGAGCGGTTCGGCAAGTCGCACGACGAGGCGGTGGCCTGGGTGATGCGCTCGGACCAGCGCAACGCGGAACTGGTCGCCGCGACCCGGGACCGGGCCGACCTGGTAGTACCGGGCACCGCCCTGCCCGCCCCGCAGGAGCCGCCGACGGCCCGTGCGGGAACCTGACCGTAGAGGGCTGGACATCACGGGGCCGGGGGTGGAGCGGAGGTGGGCCTGCTCGGCCCGTCGTGGTGAGTCGCCCCGCCCCTAGGGCGCCCTGAGCGTGAGCTCCGGCTCCCCGTGTGCGTCGCCCGACACCTCGCCGATCACGGCCGTGAAGGCCTCCGCGTGGACCGTCAGGCCCACGTCGTCGTGCGTGAACGTGGGCGCGAACGGGCCCGTCGGTCCGTAGCGGACGGCGAAGACATGCAGGTCCTGCGGGGCGCCGGGGGCCGGTCCGGCCTCCAGGGCCGTCGAGCTGACCAGGTGGCGCCAGCCCTCGTCGGGGTTGCCGTAGCCGCGCGGGTCGGCCGCCAGGGCGAAGGCCGCCTCTTCCTGGGTGCGGTCCGCGCGGGCGTCGAAGTGGTCCACGCCGTCCGACTCCGGGTGGGTGAGGCGCAGTTCACCGGCGGAGGTGACCTGGCCCTGCGCGACCCTGCGCACGCGGTCGCCGTCGTCGGCGGCGTACGGCAGGCCGGCGAGCAGGTACGGCGTGCCGGGGAGCCGTTCCACCGCGACCGTCACCCACAGGCGGGTGCCGTCGGTGACGTACAGGGAGCGGACATGGCGCAGGACGTGGTCGCGGCCGACGACCGGTTTGGTGACCAGCTTCGCCGTGAGGCCGTCGGCGCGGAGGTCCCGGACGCGGACCTCGCCCATCGGGCGGCAGTGCAGGAAGCCGTCCGTCACCGGGCCGAAGCCGTGCTGCCGGTTCACCGCGGCCGGGAGGTAGTAGGTGCCCGCGGCCTCGACCAGCGACGGGGTCATACGGCTGTCGAAGGCCACCGAGACCGTGCCCGCGCGGAGCTGGTGGCGGGCGGGAGCGGGCGAGGGGCTGCGGTGCCAGCGCGTGGTGTCCTGGATCTGCCAGACCAGCATCCAGGCGAAGTGGCCGTCGACCCCGCCGTCGGCCTTCACCGCGTGCCGGCCCCACCGGGTGTCGCCCCGGTAGCGGCCCAGGTCCGAGCCGATCCGCCGGCCGAAGTAGCGCAGGCCCAGGACCGACTCGAAGCCGCTGTGCTGCTCGCTGTAGCGCGGTCCGCCGTTGTCGAAGCCGCCGGTGGGCAGGCGGGCGTCGAGGTAGCGGGCGAGCGCGTCGCCGTCCTCGGCGAAGACCGTCTCGCCGCTGACGCGATGGGCCTGGGCGAGGAAGGACAGGGAGATCGGGCCGTAGTTGTTGTCGTACGCGCCGCCGTGCTCGGGCGGCAGCAAGGCGCCCCGGTCGGCGACACGGTGGGCGCGGATCTTGTCGGCGTAGAGGGCGATCGCCCGGGCACGCACCGCCTCGCCCCGGTCCGGCGGGAGATGGCGGGCCAGCATCAGCCCGCCGACCACACAGCCGATGGCCTGGTTGCCCGCCTCCTGCGGATTGAAGAAGGTCGCCTCGGTCAGCCAGCGCCAGTAGCCGTGCGCCACCGTGACGAGTTCGGCGCGCTGCCCGTCCTCGACCAGCCCGTCCGCCAGGTCCAGCACGTCGACCGCCTGGAGCAGCGCCCACACGGTGCTGGGCCAGTCACCGATGGGGTGCGCGCCCGCCGCGAGGGTGTAGCGGGCGTACGGCAGACCGGAGTCGCGCACGGTCAGGTTCGGGTAGCCGGGGTTGTCGTCGGCGTAGACCCGCTCGCGCAGATGGAAGGCGAGGCTGCGGCGCACCGCCTCCGGCACGCGCGGGTCCTTGCCGCGCTGCCAGGCGAGGGCGAGGAGCGAGGTGATGCCGAGGGAGGTGTCGCCGATGTCGTCCACGCAGTCCGGATGTTCGAGGTTGCCCTCCCGGGTCATCCGGGCCAGGGCCTGCTCGACGACGTCGGCGAGGACCGCGTCGTACGCCTCGGGGCTGTCCGGCAGGTCGTGCAGCGGGCCCAGCTGGCGTGGGAGATGCACGGGCGGGGGCGTGAGGTGCACGGGGATCAACCCTTCATGCCTGGGGTGGCCATGGCGTGGTGCGTCGGGGTCACACGACGGGTGCGGGCCGGCCGGCGCGCAGTGCGACGGTCAGTGTGTGCGGGCCGAGTCCACCGATGTAGACGCGGTTCCCGGTCGTCGCGTCGGTGCCGCCCACCACGGTGTGGTCCTGCCCCGGGTCGTATCGCAGTACGTCGCTCCGGTCCGGCCCGGCCAGCGGTTCGCCCGCCTCGACGGCGGTCTCGATCCGGATCTCGTCGGCACCGGCCCGGTAGGTCATCGGCCCGTTCGTCAGGCACCAGCGTCCGTCGCCGACCGGTACGGCGCCCTCCGGCTCGCCGCCCGGCCGGAAGGTCAGTTCGAGGGCCCAGGGCACCCGTGGTCCGCTGATGTCGATGCGCAGGTCGGCGCCGTCGTCCCGCAGGTCCACCTCGACACGGGTGGTGTGGGAGACCTCGTCCCGTGGCCGGTCCGGGAAGGCCATCGCGGCCGAGAAGCGTCCCTCGTCCACCAGCCCGTAGCTGCCGTCGACCCGTCTCCGGTCCATCGGGAGCGGCTGGTAGTAGGCGGCCGTCAGGGTTTCGGTGAGCCTGTATCGGTTGTCGGCGAGTTGTTGCATGTCGGCGGCGCGGAACGGGCCCAGGTCGAAGAACCCTCGCGAGAGGCGGACCGCGTCGAGGACGGCGTCGCCGGCGAACAGGCGCAGGAACGTGGGGTTGCAGGCGAGGCCGGAGCGGATGCGCCGGTGCTCGGGCACGTCGGAGCCGCCGTACAGGACGCTGTGCGCGGTCGCGGAGGCGCGTGCGGCGAGGCGTGCGGTGGTGAGATACCGGTCGCGGGGAAGGGGTTCCGGCGCCGGGGCCGGCAGGGCGCGGCACAGCTCGGGGGTGAGGAGGGTCTGGGCGAGCAGGTCGGGGTCGTCGATGCCGCCGGCGGCCGCCAGCAGCGCCGCCCGGGCGAAGTCGGCCCGGCCGGTGCGGATCGCGAGCAGCCGGTAGTGCGGCAGGTAGGGCGCCAGCGGGAACGGGTGGTACTGGTCCTGGCGTCGCGAGTGGACGGTCTCGACCGTGCCGTCCGGCCTGATGAGGTCCAGGGTGGTGGCGAGGTTGCGTTCGACGGCGGCCAGCAGGTCGGCGCGGCCGAGCACCTCGGCCAGGAGCAGCAGCGACGGGTTGGACACGTGGGCCGCGTAGTTGGCGCTCCGCTCCGAGTACAGGCCCTCCGCGTCGATGTCGACGCCCTCGGCGAGCCACTCCTCGACGCGGTCGAGCAGCCGGTCGTCGGGGAAGGACCGGTGCAGCCGGGCCAGCGCCGCGCACAGTTCCCAGCGGTGGTTCGGGGTGTGCACCCCGCCGGTCAGGAGACTGCCGGTGGCGGCGTCGGCGATCTCGGCGAGCGCGGCCGTGACGTCGCGCAGTTCCGGGCCCGCGCCGGCGGCGAGGACGTGCGCGTCGCACACGTCGTTGACGGTGAACGCGGAGTCCGGCGGTGACTGCACGTTGTCGCCGCCGGCGAAGAGACCGGTGAGGGTCTGCGCGGCCTGGAGGGCGCGGAGGTGGGTCATCGCGGCGGCGACGGCCCGGCTGCTGCCGTGCAGTGCCGAGTCCGGGGAGCGGTACGCCGCGACCAGGGTCTTCACCCGGCGGGCCAGTACGCGGTGGGGCACACCGGTGGGTTCCTCGTCCGCGCCGGCCGCCAGGGGGGTGGCCGCCCGGTCGGCGGCGCGGGCCGCCGCGCGGACGAACTCGTGGTCGAGCGGGATGGACAAGGTCAGTCCTTCAGTCCGGCGTTGATGTCGGCGTTCATGACGTAACGCTGGAACACCAGGAAGACGACGATCAGCGGAATCATGGAGATGACCGAACCGCCGAGCAGCACCGACCAGTTGATGTTCTGCGCGCCGACGAGGCTCTGGATGCCGATCTGCACGGTGAACTTCTCGGGGTCGTTGAGCATCAGCAGCGGCCAGATGTAGTCGTTCCACCGCCACTGGAACGACAGGATGGCGAGCGTCAGCATGATGGGCCGGGAGATCGGCACCATGATCCTCACGAAGATCGACAGCTCTTTCGCGCCGTCGATGCGGGCGGCCTCGATGAGCTCGTCGGGGACCGTCAGGAAGAACTGGCGGAACATGAAGCAGCCGGTCGCGGTGAGCACGGCCGGGAGGATGATGCCGGCGAGGGAGTTGTAGAGGCCGAGGTCGCGGACCACCAGGAACTGCGGGGCGAGCATGACCTCGGACGGCAGCATCGTGGTGGCCAGGATGCCGACGAAGAAGACCTTGAGCCACTTGTTGTCGTACTTGGCCAGCGCGTACCCGGTGCAGCAGCTGACTCCCACCGTGAGGATCGTCGCGATCACGCACACGATGGTGGTGTTGATGAAGTACTGGGAGAAGTTGGCGCTGTCCCACGCCGCCTTGTAACCCGACACGGTGGGGTTCTGCGGGAACAGCGTCAGCGGAAGGGAGAACAGGTCTCCCGCCGGTTTGAAGGAGCTGAGGACGAACCACAGCACCGGCACGCCGTAGAGGGCCGCCAGGACCCACAGCAGTGTCGTCGGGGCCACCGCGCGCCGAAGCCCACCGGTGGCCGAGCCGCCGGACCGCTTCTTGCGGACGGACCGTCCGGGCCCGGCGTCGACCTTGCGTGGCATGTCTGTGGTTGTCATCGGTTCTCCACCCGCCGGTTGACCATCATCTGGATGACCGCGACGACCATCAGGATGAGCATGAGCACGAACGACGCGGCGCTCGCATAGCCGATCTGGCCCGCTTTGAACCCGGTCTGATAGATGTACTGGACAAGCAGGTTGTTCGACGTTCCGGGTCCGCCGTTGTTGAGGGAGGCGAACAGCGGATATTCCTTCATCCCGTGGATCGTGTTGAGCAGGATCACGATGAAGGAAGTGGGCGCGATGCTCGGCAGCGTGATGCTGAAGAACTGGCGCCACGGACCGGCGCCGTCGAGCGCGGCCGCCTCGTAGTACGACGTCGGTACGTTCTTGATCGCCGCGATGAACAGCAGCATCGAGAAGCCCGTCCAGGCCCAGGATGCCGCCACCACGACCACCAGCAGCGACAGGTCCGCGTTCGACTGCCACGGAACGGCGCTTCCGCCGACCTTCTCGATCAGGTAGTTGACCAGTCCGAAGTTCTCACCGAACAGCCACCGCCACAGCACGCCCACCACGATGGGCGACAGCAGCCACGGGATGAAGAAGAAGATGCGGGCGACCGAGACGCCCTTGGCGTGCTTGCTCACCAGCACGTTGGCGATGAGCAGCGAGAACACGAAGTTCAGCGGAACGAAGAGCACGGTGTACAGCAGCGTCCGGGTCAGCGCGTCGAAGAAGGTGGAGTCCCCGAACAGGTTGTTGTAGTTGTCCAGTCCGATGAACTGGAACGCCCCCACACCCGTGTAGTTCGTGAAGGAGTAGACGAGCCCGATCACCGCCGGCCAGAGGAAGAACAGCGCGAAGAGCACGACGTTGGCCGCGATGAGGACGAGCGGCGCAAGGGTGTACTTACTGCGTCTCCTGGGCGGGCTCGTGGTCACGTCCGAGGCGCGTTTTGTCATCTTCCTAACTCCGTGCTGGTGGATTGGGTTGCGGTGGGCTCACTCCATGGGCCCGGCATCACGTGGGAGTCCAGGGCCGGGCGGCGGCGTCGCACTCCACCGCCCGGCCCTGGGGCCTACGAGGCGCCGCCGACCTGCTGGTTGTAGCCCGCCACGATGTTCTCCAGGGCCTTGTCGGCCGACTGCTGGCCGTTGATCGCCTTGCCGAGCTCCGTCTTGGTCGGGTCCTCGGTGAGGCTCTTGCCCTTCAGCACCCAGTCCGTCTGCGCGCTGTTGAAGTAGCCGGAGATCGGGGCGTAGAGCGGGATCGACTCGTTGTACAGCTTGAACGCCGCCTGCGCCGCCTCGGACTTGAAGGGGTACTTCGGGTTCAGACCGCTCTCGACCGGCAGGAACCCGGACGCCTCGCACAGCGCCTGGTAGTGGGCCGGCTCGTACAGCCAGGACAGGAACTTCGTCGCGGCGGTGGCCGCGTCGGCGTTGTTGTTGAAGCCCACCGTCATGCCGCCGCTGTTGACGTCGCTGGCCTGCACCGGCTCGGCGGGAGTCGGGACGCTCGCCCAGTCGAACTTCTTGATGCTCTCCGCGAAGGCGGGAACCTGCCACACGCCGGACCAGTAGGCGACCACGTCACCGCTCTGGAACATCGCGGACGGGTCGGCGCCGCTGGTCCACACCGACTTCGGCATGGTCTTGTCGTCGTTCCATCCGACGAAGGTGTTCACGGCCTTCTTGGTCGCCGCGTCCACCGAGAACTTGCCGGAGTCGTCCGCGTGGACGTACTTCCCGCCCATCTCGTACACCATGGCGCGCAGCCGGGACGGCGACTGGTCGAAGGTCAGGGAGTACTTGGCGCCGGTCTTCTCGCGGACCTTGTTCGCCGCCGCGATGAAGTCCTTCCAGGTCCAGGTCTTCGAGGGCGAGGTCGGGAAGGAGACGCCGGCCTTCTCGAACAGCGACTTGTTGATGAACATGCCGGACGCGGTGACGTCCGAGGGGATGGACAGCACCTTCCCGGACGAGTCCTTGGCGATGAAGTTGGCGTTGATCTTGTTGCTCTTGTTGTTGGCGATGGAGCTGAGGTCGATCAGCTTGTTCGACCAGATCGGGTCCAGCTTCGGCACCGCTGCCGCGTCGGGCAGGGAGTTCGCCTGCGCGGCGTTGTGCAGCTTGGCGTCGTAGCCGTCGTAGGGGATGTTGACGAGCTTGACCTTGACGCCGGTCTCCTTCTCGTACTGCGCCACCATCTTCTTCCAGCCCGCGTCCTGCCCCGGCACCGTGGAGATCCAGAACGTCAGGGACTTGGAAGTCCCGCCCGAGCTGGACCCCGACCCGCAGGCGGAGAGGAGCAGGGCACCTGCCGTGGCCACGGCAGCGAGGGGAACCAGGCGGCGCATGCCGCCGCGGCCGAGTCGGCGAGAGCGCCGCACACCCACAGTGGTCATCTTCGATCCCTTTTCGTGGTAGGGGACGGAGCACGGGGCCGACGGAGGCGGCACGGGTGCATTTTGCAAGAAAGTTCGCTTTCCGGGGGCGCGGCCTCGCCCGGCCGCGTCGTCCGCGCGGGGCGAGATCCCCGGCCTCCTGGCCGTCACCGCACGGGCACGCCCTCGTGCGGCCCCGTACGTCGAAGTACGGGCGGGATGTTCGCCCCAAGCCGGCGTCCCGGCCGACTTAGAAAGCGCTTGTCCGGACATTGGCAGACCGAGTCCGAAACCGTCAATCCTTCATTCGCGCCGCCTCGGTCACGTTTTGGACTCCTCTGGCGACCGCCAGGCGGGCCGCGCCGACCACGGTGCCGAGATCGCCGACCTGGCTGCTGACCACCTCGGTGGGCCAGCTCAGCCGCTCCAGCTCGGCCCGCACACCGGGCAGGAGCTGCGGAAACGCGCCGGTACTGCCACCCAGCACGAGCAGCCCCGGGTCCAGTACGGCGGTCACGGCGGCGGCCAGCCGGCCCACGTCCACGGCGTGCCGGGCGACGACAGCACAGGCCGGGGCGCTGCCCTGTCCGGCGAGCGCGAAGAGCTCCTCGGCCGTACGGGGACCGGCGCCGACGGCATCCGGCCATGCCTCGGCGGCCCGGCTCAGCAGGGAACGGGACCCGATGTACTCCTCCAGGGCCTCGTGGCGGGGCTCCACGTCGCCGGCCCAGGGGTAGGGCAGCCGGGCTAGCTCTCCGGCGGCTCCGTTCGCCCCGGCCAGCACCTGGCCTCCCACGACGATGCCGAGACCGATACCGACGCCGATCCGCAGATAGCCGAAGGTGTGACGGCCGCGTGCCGCGCCCTCGTGCAGTTCCGCGAGCGCGGCGCAGTTGACGTTGTTCTCCAGATGGACGGGGACTCCGGGCGGCAGCGCGACGGCCACCGCGTCGAAGACGGGCCCCGCCTTGGCTGTCGCCGGGCGCATGCCGGAGCCCTCCTCGGCCCGGGCGGTGACGTCACCGACGGCCACGACGATGGTGCGCAGCGGGGCGTCGGCGGGCAGCGCGCTGAGCGCGTCACGCACCACGTCGGCCGCGTCGGCCCGGGGCCCGGTGGCCTCGGCGAGCAGGGTGCCGTCCAGGGCGCAGCCGCGGACCCGGGTGAGCGCGGGGCCGAGATCGACGGCGAGCACGGCACCGGCGGCCGGGCCGAGGCGGTAGACGGCCGCGTTGCGGCCCGTGCCGCTGGAGGCGGTGCCGGAGTGGGCGGCCAGACGGACGCCCTCCAGCTCGGCGACGGCGGCGGAGACCGTCGGTTTGGACAGCCGCGCAAGGCTGGCGAGCTGCGGCCGGGTCGCGGTGCCGGCCTGGGCCAGCACCGCGAACACGTGGCTCGCGCTTTCGGTCAGACGGGGGGCTCTTACCACGTCGTGTTCCACAGTTCCCCCAGGTGACAGGCTGCTCTCCCGGGCCGATCGGCTCGGCGGGAGGCGGCGATGGGTTGCCTTGGCGGCACGCGTCGCCGGCCCGGGCGAAAGGCCCGGGAAGCCGACTGCGGGACGCCTATTGACACGCACTGTACTTCGTTAGTTAACTTCCTAACGAACGTCACGGTACTCGCCTGCCGTGGTCCGTCCAGAGGCCCGTCCCGGGGCTTCCCCAGCTCTTCAACTGTCTTGCCCTCCGGCACGGTTCGCCCCGCCGTCGCAGCACACAGCGCACCGACGAAAGAGGATCCGTGCAGGTCACCCCTTTGTCTGGCCCTCTGGTGGTCGGCATCGACGTGGGCGGCACCAAGACGCATCTCCGCGCGCATGCGGGGGACGCCCTGGTCGCCGATCACGTCCGCACGAGCAGCGGCTGGCGGCCGCACGACCCGGTGGCCGCCGCCGGCTGGCTGGCCTCACTGGTCGCCGGCGCCCTGCCGCCGGGTGTGCGGCCGTCCGCGCTCGCCGTGGGCGGGCACGCCTGCGAGACTCCTCGTCAGTGCAGCCAGATCCGCACCGCGCTCCAACTCCACTTCGACGCGCCCGCGTCGGTGGTGGGCGACGCCGAACTGCTCGTCCCCGCCGCCGGGTTGGACAAGGGGGTCGGCCTGGTCGCCGGCACCGGTTCCGTCGCGGTCGGCCGGCTGGCCGACGGCACACCGGTCCAGGTCGGCGGCTGGGGCGCGGTCCTCGGCGACGAGGGCGGCTCCGCGGGCCTCGTGCGCGAGTCCGCGCGCGCCGTGTGGGCGGCCCATGACCGCGGAGAGGAACCCGACCCGCTGGCCCGCGGGCTCGTCGACTCCTTCGGCGTCACCGAAGTACCCGCGCTCGGCGCGGCGCTGGAAGGCGCCAAGGACGTGTCCGCCGAGTGGGGCCGGCACGCCCCGGTCGTGTTCGCGGCCGCCGAGGCCGGTTCGGAGCTCGCCCGGGCGGTGATCGCCGAGGGCGGGCGTTCGCTGGCCGCGCTCGTCACCCGGCTCGCCGCGCGCGGGGTCGTGGTGGACGACGTCGTGGTCGCCGGCAGCACCGTGCTCGCCCAGCCCGTCCTGTACGACGCGTTCGCCGCCGCTCTCGCCGAGAGCGTGCCCGGGGCCCGGCCACGGCCGTTGCGGCTGCCGCCGGTCGAGGGTGCGGTGGCGCTCGCCCGTTCACTTGTGTGACACCTGCCGGACGCCGGGCCATCCCGAGTCCGACACAACCCGCCCGTAGATCTTCGCTCATACGACTCGGACCTCAAGCGCTTTCATACGTCTCACGCGCCTCACACGTCACGTGCGACGACCCCGGGGTCGAGTCGATCGTTTCGTTCTCCCGCCGGCCGTACGGCCGAAGAGCTCAAGAGAGGCACTCATGCCGTCAACCGCCGGGCGCCACGCCACCTCGTCCCTGAACAGAAGGCGCTTTCTCCTGACCTCCGTCGGCAGCGGCGCGGCCCTGGTGGCCGTCCCCGCGTTCGCCGGCTGGCTTCCCTCCGCGGACGCCAAGGCCGCCGAGAACGCCGCCGCGTTCGTGGACGACTACAAGACCAACGTCGTCGCGAACCAGACACCCGAGACCAACGCTGTGGTCCGCGTCCTGGGCGGCTTCGCGCGGGTGTGGAAGACCGGCGGTGCCTGGGACACCGGCACGCCACTGATGCCCGAGGTGCTGCGCGCCAACATGCGCTACTGCGCCCGGATCACCGCCGCGCGCACGGACGCCCAGGCGAAGGAGTCGTTCATCATCGACCGCCAGCACCAGAGCTACTCGGTGATCGCCGGGCTGGGTCCGCTGGCCGAGCTGTACAAGTCGGGTGCCAAGGCGGTCACTTCGATCACCAGCGCGCCCGACGGCACGCCCGACGGGAAGATCAGCGACGCCCTGCCCGCCGACGCGCCGGCCGGTTCCGCGATCGGCGCGGGGTCGTACGACTCGGAGCTCGGCAAGGTGGCGAAGCTGGTCGACACAGTGCGCGGCCCCTTCGCCTCCGGCAACCCGGCCAAGTTCGCCTTCCAGTACCCGCGTCCGTGGCGGATGAACGAGGACAGCGAGGTCGTCGACACGGGGAAGAAGGACGCGTTCGGCTTCCCGGTCTACGAGTCGCGGGTCGTAGTCGCCCCCCAGCTGCTGCGCCAGCGCGGCGAGAACGCGGCCGAGGACGGCGGCTTCCCCAGCGGGCACACCAACGCCCTGCATCTGGCGGCCCTGGCCTACGCCTACGCCGTGCCCGAGCGTTTCCAGGAGCTGGTGACGCGGGCATTCGAGCTCAGCCACACCCGCATCGTGGCGGGCATGCACTCCACGGTCGACGTCCTCGGCGGCCGCGTCATGGCCACCGCCCTGGCCGCCGCCGCCCTCGCCGACCCGGCCAACGCGGACCTCAAGGCCGCGGCACGCGCCCAGGCGCTTACGTACTTCACACAGCGGACCGGCTCGACGTCCGACACGCTCTACGCGTACGCCCACGCGGCCGGCACCGCCACCGACCCGTACGCCGACCGGGACGCCAACGCCCGTACGGTCAAGCCCAAGCTGACCTATGTGCTGACCCGGCAGGGCCGCGACGAGCCGCTGACCGTGCCGAAGGGCGCCGAGGTGCTGCTGGAGACGCGCCAGCCCTACCTGACCGCCGCCCAACGCCGCGTGGTGCTGCGGACGACCGCGGTCCCCGCCGGATATGTGCTGCTGGACGGCTTCGAGCAGTGGGGCCGGCTGAACCTGTTCGCCGCGGCGGACGGTTACGGCGCCTTCGACTCCGGCGTGACCGTCACGCTCGACGCGGCGGCCGGGGGCTTCGGCGCGGCCGACGCCTGGCGCAACGACATCCGCGGCGAGGGCGGCCTGACCAAGCGCGGCACCGGCACGCTCACGCTGACCGGCCACAACCGCTACCACGGCGGCACGGTGGTCGAGGGCGGCGTGCTGGTCGCCGGATCCGCGAACGCGCTCGGTGAGGGCGATGTACGGGTCGCGGGCGGCACGCTGCGCGCGGACAAGGTGCTGCGGGTGCGCGGTGCCTACGTCCAGGAGGGCGAGTCGAGCCTGGAGCTGCCGGTGCGCAAGAACCACGGTCCGGCGCTCGACGTGTCCGGCCGGGTGGTGCTGGGCCGGGGCAGCGTGCTGACGCTGCGGCTCGACGCCGAGCGCCCGCCGGTCGCGGGGACCACGGTCCCGGTCATCGGGGCGCGGCGGCTGCGCGGCCAGTTCGACAGGGTGGAGCTGAACTCCGACACGCTGCGGGCCGTACCCGTCTACACGACGGAAGGTCTGTCGGTACGACTCCTCAAGCGGTAGGCGGCGTCCCGGGCGGGAGCTGATGCAGAGTGGGACCCATGGGTCGGCTCCGGATCAGCTTCCGTGACCGTGGGGCTGACGGCGCCGCGGAGCGGATGATGGCGCTCGAACAGCACTCGGCCCCGCCCACGACCACCACCTCGGCCCCCGAGACGGTCCCCGACGCACGCCCCGCGCAGCGGGCTCCCAGGCGCTGGCTCGTGCCGCTCCTGGTGGTCTTGCTGCTGGGTCAGATGGCCGTCGCGATGGTCACCACGGCCGTCCAGCAGACGCCGACGATCGACGAACCCGTGTACGTGGGCACGGCGGCCGAATACCTCCACGAGCACCGCGTGGTCCACAACCCCGAGCACCCCCCGCTCGGCAAGCTGGTCGTCGCCGTCGGAGTGGCGCTCGCCGATCCGCACGTCGATGCGTCCTTCACCGGCGACCAGGGCCGGTTGGGGCGGCATCTGCTGTACGAGTCCGGGAACGACCCCTGGCATCTGATGCTGTTCGCCCGACTGCCCGTGATCGCCCTGACGCTCGCGTTCGGGCTGGTCGTGTTCGCCTTCGCCCGTGAACTCGCCGGATCGGTAGGGGGTTTGGTGGCTCTCGGGCTGTACGCCTTCTCCCCCGACGTCATCGCGCACGGCTCGCTCGCCACGCTGGACGTCCCGGCGGCCGGGTTCGTGCTGACGTCGGCCTGGCTGCTGTGGCGGGCCCGGCACCGGCCCCGGCTGTACGTGCCCCTGGCCGGGGTGGCACTGGGTGCGGCCCTGGCGACGAAGATGAGCACGCTGGCGGTAGTCCCGGTGCTGGTGGCGCTCGCCGCACTGTCGGTGTGGAGCGCGCGACCGCCCTCCGGGTCCCGGCGCCGGGCACTGGGGCGGGCAGTCGCCGGCGCGGGTGTCGTGGCGCTGGTCGCGATCACGGTCGTATGGGCGTCGTATCTGGTGGTCGACCCGCGGCTGCGTTGGGCGCCGGAGCAGCCGGTGCCCGATGTGCACGGGCTGCGGGGGCTCGCCGTGGATCTGCTGCCGTTCCCGGAGGCGTACCGGGACGGGATGCGGGTGCAGTTCGGCTTCGAGAACTACCCGTGGCAGGGCTTTCTGTTCGGGCGGCTCTACACGGGCTCGCTCTGGTACTACCTGCCGGCCGCACTGCTGGTGAAGACGCCGCTGGGCATGCTCGCCCTGTGGGCGGCGGGGGCCGTGGCGCTGGTGGCCGTGCGGCGGCTGTGGCCGGTGGCGCCGTATCTGCTGGTGCCCACGGCCGTGCTGCTGGCCGCGGCCATGCTCGGGTCGCGGGACTTCGGCACCCGGTACGCGGTTTTCGTACCGATGTTCCTGGCGGTGGCGGCGGGTTGTGTGCTCGCGCTGGGCAGGCGGTGGGTGCCGGTCGCGGCGGGCGTGCTGGTGCTGTTCGTCGCGGTCAGCTCGCTGCGGACGTATCCCTACTACCTGCCGTACTCCAACGAGGCGTTCGGCGGGCCGGCGAAGACCCATCTGCGGCTGCACGACTCCAACGTGGACTGGGGACAGGACCTCGGGCGGCTGGCCGACCGGCTGCGCGAGCGGTACCGGGGCGAGCGGGTCTGGCTCGTCTACAAGGGCAGCGGGGTGCCCTCCTTCTACGGCATCCGCGCCGCCGATCCGCGCAGGGTGCCCGTCCGCGAGGTGCGCGGGCTGCTCGTCGTGTCGGACTCCGCGGCGGCCAAGGCGACCGGGCGACTGGCCGAACTGATCGACAGCAGCCGCCCGATCGACACCGTCGGCCATTCGATGACGATCTATCGCCGATGAGCCCTGCCCCGGGGAACAGCCCTGGTCGGCAGGGTGTGTGAGCTATGTTGAAGCACTGTGGGAGACAAAGAAGGCGCACCGGTGTCGTCGGCTCAGCAGGCACGCGCACAGGCATCCGCCATCACCTCGGGAAAGACGGTCCCGGAGGCCGAGGCGTCCCCGACCTCCCAGCTCAGGGCGCTCTTCGATCAGCCGAGGCTGTCGCCCGGGCAGCGGCGTATCGCCCAGTACCTGATCGAGCACATCACCGAGGCCGCGTTCCTTTCGATCACCGATCTCGCGGAGCGGGTCGGCGTGAGCCAGCCGTCGGTGACGCGTTTCGCCGCGGCCGTCGGCTTCAGCGGTTACCCCGCGCTCCGGGAGAAGCTCCAGACGATCGCGCTCGGCAGCTTCGCCGGGGGGACGGCGGCGGCCGAGGAGAACGGCGCCAACGAACTGCAGGCCGCCGTGGACGCCGAGATCGACAACCTGGAGAACCTCCGGCGCGACTTCGCCGACCCCGACCAGGTGATCGACATCGGCCGCAAGCTGTCCCAGTCGACGCCGCTGACCATCCTCGGGCTGCGTATCTCCGGGTCCCTGGCCGAGTACTTCGCCTACGCCGCTCGTCGTATCCACCCGGACGTGCGGCTGGTGACCCGGGGCGGCAGCGTCGCCTACGATGCGCTGCTGCAGTCGCGCGAGGCCGGCGGCACCTGGGTGCTGGCGTTCTCCATGCCGCGGCACGCGCAGGAGACGCTCACTGCCGTACGGGTCGCGCGCAGCGCCGGGCTGAAGGTCGCCCTGATCACCGACCTGGCGCTCGGTCCGGTGGCCGACACCGCCGACGTCGTCTTCGCCACCGGCACCGGCTCCCGCCTGGTCTTCGACTCCTACGCGGCGCCCGGCGTGATGGCCGCCGCGCTGCTGCAGGCCATGACCGACGCCGACCCGGAGCGGACGCAGGCGCGCCTTGAGGAGTACGAGCACATCTCCGACCAGCACCAGTTCTTCCTGCGGGACTGATCCGGGACTGATCCTTCGCGCCGTCCGCCGGCACGGTCGCACCTCACCCCCTTCAAACCGGGCCACAGAGGCACCATTCAGATCAAAGCGCGCATGAATGTTTTCATGCGCCTTGCAAAGCGGACGGCATATATAAATACTGCTCACGCGTCACCCCGGACACCCGAAGCCGCCGTCTCCTACCCGCGTCGGCGCCCCGGTGGTCCGGTCGGGCCTCGTTCCGTGCGATGGCCCTTGGCGGCCCCGGTCATCCCCTAGGCCGGGGCCGCCCGCCCCTGTCGGACACCCTCCCGACGCCGCACACCGGAAGCGACGATCCATGCAACTGACGACCACGCGCATCAGCCCCGACTGGCCGTGCCAGGTCAAGCAGCCCGGTTCCTACGACTGGGAGCGCTCGGCGGCCAAGTGGCTGCGCGAGCTGGTGCCGGCCCGCTACGCCAGTTATCCGGCGCTGATCCGCCATCCCGTGCTGCTCGCCCGCCACGCCCAGATCCAGGTCCAGAACGAGATCCGGGTCGCGCGCACCGCGCTGCAGACCGCGCGGGCCGACCTGCCGGCGCTGGGCATGCCGGAGTCGGTCATCGAGCACACGATCAAGATGTACGCGGCGGAGGTCATGCAGTTGCAGCACATCGCCCGCAGTGTGCGCGCGGTGTCGCAGGCGCTGGTCGAGCACGGGCGCTGAGCCCTCACTGCCGCTGAGCCCTCACTCCGCCCCGGCCGTCGCCGCGCAGGTGACCTTCGCCGACGGTTCCAAGGCCGAGTCCGAAGTGGCGGCGAGGAAGCCGAAGGTGACGCTGGCTCCGGGCGCGAGGGTGCCGTTCCAGGAGGCGTTGGAGACCGTCGCCCTGCCGTCCGGGGTGTTGGAGAGGGTGCCGTCCCAGACCTGGGTGAGGCGGGCTCCGTCGGGCGGTACGACGGTCGCGGTCCAGCCGGAGGCCGAGGACGCGGGCGCGTTGGTCACCGTCACCTCGCCCTGGAAGCCGCCCTGCCAGCTGTTGACGGTCCGGAAGGCGGCCGTGCAGACGGGAGAGTCACCCGGCTCACCACCCGCGCCGGGTGCGTCCGGCTCGGTGGGTGCGGGTTCGGCCGGTGCGGACGCGGTCGCGGACGGCGCCGGGTCCCGGGCCGCGGAGTCGTCGTCACGGCCGGTCAGCACGAGGGCGCCGCCGAAGCCGACGACCGCCGCCGCCGTCACGGCGACCGCGATGGCGGTCCGGCGGAATCCCGGTCCCGACGCACCCGGACCGGGGCGGGCGCCGCCGTTCCGCGTGTCCCTCGTGCCTTTCGTGTCCCTCGTGCTCCTCGTGTCCTCGGCGACGGCCGGGAGTTCCTCTGTCGCGTCCTCGACGACGGGCAGCGCGCCGGGCACGGCCACGGTCTCGTAGCCGGCCTTGTCCTCCTCCCACTCCCGGAACAGCTCCGCGAGGGCGTCGGTGCGGCGTGGGCGCAGGACGTGGATCGGTTCCAGGGCCGGACTCTCGTCCGGTTCCTCGGGATCGGGCCGTGTGGGCACACCGCTCTCCTTCCGTCCCCGTCGCACGGGGCGTCGCCAATCCCCGGGGAGTGATACGGGGTTGGCGTCCCGCCGGTTCAGCGGAGTGCGGTGCGCGTGCGGCCGCGGTCAGGCCTCGGCGGCGAGGAAGCCGTGCAGCGACGCCTTCAGCGCGGCGACGAAGCCGTCGCGTCGTGTGTCGTCGAGGGCGTCCAGCGACAGATACGGGTTGAGGTCCTCCAGCTCGACCAGCAGGAGTTCACCGCCCGGCGCACGGCAGGCGTCGACGCGCTGGATGCCGTGGGCGATGCCGTTCCAGTCGATGAAGCGCCGGGCGAACTCCAGGTCGGCGTCGGTGGGTTCGTAGGGTTCCAGCTGCCAGCGCCGGTCGGTGTGCGGCGCGTACAGGGCGTACTGGAAGTCGTGGTCGACGAAACAGAACGACACCTCGTAGGCGAAGTCCACGCAGGGCTGGACGAGGACGTCCCCGTCGGCCGACGCACGCGCGTCTTCGGCGGAGACGATCCGCAGGCCGATGGAGTCGGCTCCCCGTTTGGGCTTGACCACATACCGGTCGCTCCTGGGCAGCAGGCCCAGATCCTCGGCACGGTCCACGGTGGGGATGACCGGGTACCCGGCGGCGGTCAGATCGAGCAGGTACTGCTTGCCGGCCATGTCGGCCTTCCCCGTGAGGGGGTTGTACACGCGGGTCCCGTCGGCGGCGGCACGTCGGCGGAACTCGTCGTACGCCTCCTGGTACGCCAGGACCGGACCGCTGTTGCGGACGACGACCGCGTCGAAGGCGCCCATGAGCGCGGCCGCGTCCCGGGGATGGCACAGCGCCAGGTCGAAGTCGTCGCGCAGCCGGGAGGTGAGGAAGATGTCCTCGTCGCAGTAGCGGCGCCCGCGTGCCGGGTAGGCCAGGTCGGTGACGTACAGGATGCGGGGGCGGACGGACGGCATACGGGACTCCTCGGCTGCGGGCGGCAGCCGATCGTACGGCCTCGGGGAGCATCGGTGCGGCGGTTGAGCGTCACGCCGGCGGCCGGGGGAGTTTGGCGGCCACGGCGTCGAGGACCCAGTCCAGACCGGTCGCGAAGGATGTCTCGGCGTCCACGTCGGTGCCGTCGTGCACGGCCTTGGTCAGCGCCGGGAAGCGGCCCGTGGCCAACATCCTCGTCACATGGGGGCCGGAGGCGCGCTGCCAGTCGCGCTTGGACAGGCCCGTGGCTCGCTCGGCCCTCAGGTTCGCGATCTCGCGCCTGATCGCGCCGGTGAAGTAGGCGCTGACCGTCTCCACAGCGCGCATGACGGTGTCGACGTCGGCGAGGCCGTCGAGGGCGGCGAGCTTGGCCTCGGTCACGGCGAGTCCGTTCGGGCCCAGGGTCGGGCGGCCGCCGAGCAGGTCGGCCAGCCATTCGTGGCGGAGGGCGGTCCGCCTGGTGCGGTGGGCGAGGGTGCTCAGCGCCTCCCGCCAGTCACCGGGCTGCTCCTCGGGGAGAATCTCGGCCTGGACCTCGTCCACCATGAGGTCGAACAGCTCCTCCTTGGTGGAGATGAATCCGTACAGCCGCATCGGGCCGGCGTTCAGCCGGGCGGCGACCTTGCGCAGCGACACCGCCTCCAGCCCGCCCTCGTCGGCCAGCGCGATGGCGGCGGCGACGATCCGCTCCCGGTCGAGCGGCACGGGGCGAGCCGACGGCTCCGGCCGGTCCCAGACAGTCATGGTCACACCGTTCTGTTCTGTGTTCTGTTCTGTGTTCTGTTCTGTGTTCTGTTCCGTTCCGTTGCGAGGCATCGTATGGGAGAAATACAGTGTATCGACATGAGACAACGTATCGCAGTGATCGGTGGCGGCCCTGGCGGCCTGACCTTCGCCCGTGTGCTGCACCGCCATGGCCACCCCGTCGCCGTCCTCGAACGCGATCCCGCCCCCGGCGCCCGCCCCCCGGGCGGCATGCTGGACCTGCACGAAGGGTTGGGTCAGCTCGCGCTCGACAAGGCGGGGCTGCTGGCGGAGTTCCAGGCGCTGTCCCGTCCCGAGGGGCAGGCCATGCGCATCCTGGAGACGGACGGGACCGTCCTGCGCGACTGGCGACCCCGTCCGGATGACCGGGCCAATCCCGAGATCGACCGCGGGCAACTCCGTGACCTGCTGCTCGGCCCTCTCGACGTCCAGTGGGGCCGGAGCGTGACGCGGGTGGTGCCGGGGACCCGGGACGGCGCACTGGTCCATTTCGCGGACGGGCGACAGGAGACGTTCGACCTCGTGGTCGGCGCGGACGGCGCCTGGTCCCGGATCCGCCCGGCGGTCTCGTCGGTGACGCCGCACTACACCGGCGTCACCTCGGTCGAGACCTCCCTGGACGACGTCGACGCCCGCCACCCCGACCTCGCCCGGTTGATCGGCGACGGTTCCGCGGCCGCGTACGGCGTGAACCGCTCCGTCGTCGCCCAGCGGGGCAGCGGCGGCCACGTCAAGGTGTACGCCAAATTCCGCGCGCCGGTGGACTGGCACACGCACCTGGACCCGGCCGACGACGAGGCCGTGCGATCGAGCCTGCTGACCCTGTTCGACGGATGGGGGGCCACGCCTGTCCTCGACCTCCTCCGCCACGGCACCGCTTTCGTCCACCGCCCCTTCCACGTCCTGCCCGTGTCCCACACCTGGACCCACGTCCCCGGGGTGACGCTGCTGGGCGACGCCGCCCATCTGATGCCTCCGTTGGGGGCGGGCGCGAACCTCGCGATGCTGGAAGGCGCCGAACTCGCCGAGTCCATAGCCGCCGCCCCCGGCCCTGGAGAGCTGGACGAGGCCGTCCGCGCCTTCGAGGAACAGATGTGGGCACGGGCCGGCAAGTGGGCGAAGATCACGACGGCCGGTCTGGAACGCCTAGTGAGCCCGGACCCCGCCGAAGCCCTCGCCCTCTTCGACCAGGTCCAGCCGTCCTGACCGCCGAGCGCGGGAGCAACAGCGAACCACCATGGGACGATCCGGTGAGCCGGGTGGTGTTCTCGTCGCCGATCTCGTGGCCCTCGGCTCGGAGTTGGGCGACGGCGGCACCCGACAATCGCCAGGTCGACGGAGGCGAGGGCGCGGCGCCGTCAGGTGGTCGGGTCGGTGAGTTCTCCGCGCAACCGGCGTGTGCGCAGGACCAGTTCGAGTTCGAAGCGGCGGTCGGGGTCGTCCAGTTCGTCGCCCCACAGGTCCCTGATCTGGCGCAGGCGGTTGCGTACGGTCTGGGGGTGGACGCCGAGCCGGGCGGCCACCTCGGGTGCGCCGCCCTGGGTCTGCAGCCAGGCGAGCAGCGTCTCGGCGAGGCGGCGGGCCTGCTCCGGGCCGGCCTCGGTCAGCTGGGCCAGCCGGCGGCGGGCGAGGTCGTCGATCAGTGTCTCGGCGGGGAGCAGCACGAGCGCCTCGGCGTGTTCGCTGCAGCGCAGGAGGCGGCCCTGGGGAAGGAGGCCCTCCTGGATCATCCGGGCGGCGGCCGTGGCCCAGTGCAGCGAGGTCGCGGCCCGGGTCACCGGAACGGCGGGGCCGATGGCTCCGGACCAGCCGCTCATGGCGCGGTGCAGCCGGTCGACGCGGCCGGGCGCGTCGGGGTCGGGGAGCACCAGTCGGGGTTGTTCGCCGTCCATGTCGAGCAGGACCTCGTCGCCCAGGGCGGGGGTGACGTACTGCTGGGCGGGACGGAGCAGGACGGCCACGGCGACCTCGTCGGGCAGGGGCCAGTCGACGGCGACGGCGCGTTCGGCGAGCGCGGCGGACGGGTCGGTGCGGTGCTCGGTGAGGAGGAGGTCGACCAGCAGGCGCTGACGGCGGATCCGCTCCCCCGCCTGGCCGGCGGCGACCTCGGCGTAGCCGTGCAGGGAGTGGGACACGAGTTCGTCGAGGTACTCGAACGCGGACTCGGCGAGTTCGTACATCGCCGGTGGCGGGATCTCGACCTTCTGCCCGATCTCGGCGAAGCTGCGCCAGGCCAGCCTGACGTTCAGCCGGTAGATCGCCTGGAGGGAGTCCAGACGGCGGCCCTTGAGGGCCTGGTTGCGCCCGAACTCCCGGAAGACCTCGGGGAGTTCACGGGGCCGCTCGATGTCGGTGGTCAGCTGCGCGACGAAGCTCTCCAGGGCGAGCCGGGTCGCCACGAGCGCCTTCGGCTCGCCCGTTTCGCCGACCGTCAGCTCCAGGTTGGGGAACTCCTGGCGCATGGCCCGCAGGATGTCCTGCGCGATGTCCGGCACCCGTTCCATGGCCAGGTCGGCGAACCGCCGTACCTGGTCCGGCGGGACCCTGTGCCAGGCGGGGGGCGCGGGCACGGCACGACCTCCTAGCGTTCCGCGGCCGGTGCGGACGGCGCGGGCGGAGTGGGCGAGGACCGGTCGGCGGCCTGGTCGGGGAAGGTGACCAGCGGCACGTTCGGCTGCTCGGGAGTGGCGGTCAGGGCGGCGACGAGGCCGAAGGCGGCGCCCGTGGCGAGGGCCGCGGACAGTAGACACGTCAGCAGTGCTGCGAGGGTTCTGGGCATGGGGACGAGGAGCCTCTCGGTCGATGAGGTTGTCACCCAGCGTTCCGGCCCGGACCGGCAGGATCAGTATTAGGTCACTGTTGACATGGGGTCAATAGCGGCCTAATTTCGCCGTTCATAACTACTTACTCCCCGGTAGGCCATCTTCGCCCCGGGTGACCCGGACTGCCCGACACCGTGCGCACAGTCCGCTTCTTTCCGCTGCCACCGGAGTGCCCTCATGCGCCGTACAGCTTCCGTTCTTCCGCTGATTTTGCTCGGTTTGGGAGTGTTCGCACTGGTCTTCGGCCAGCTGCTCGACCGGTATGTGGAGCCACGGGTCAAACGCACGCCGGTCGACGTCCAGACGGACTCGGTCCTCACCGGGACAGGGAGCTTTTTCGACACCGGCGCCCTGAAGACCGTGCACGGGAAGCGGATCACGGTCACCCGCCGGATCGTGGGAGACGTGGCCGCCGCCGAGCGCAGCGGGAACGCGGTGTGGAACGTCTCCACGCAGATCGACACCCCCGCCACGCTGTCGTTGCGGGACCCGCGCAGGTCGCTGCAGTGGACCACCGAGCGCTGGGTCACGGACCGGCGGACCAACCAGCCGGTGCACTGCTGCGGCGAGCAGCCGTCGTTCCGTGGCGACGCCTATCTGAAGTTCCCGTTCGACGTGCAGAAACGCACCTACCGCTGGTGGGACGGCGTGCTCGGCGCGGCCGTGCCGCTGAAGTACTCCGGGACCGAGAAGGTGCTCGGACAGACGGGCTACCGGTTCACCGGCAGCGTGGCGCCCAGGCGGACGGAGGTCACCCGTGAGGTGCCCGGCACGCTGGTCGGGCGGCCGAAGCAGCGGCAGGTGACGGCCGAGGAGTGGTATGCCAACGGCCGGATCGAGCTGGTGGTGGAGCGGCGCACGGGCCGGATCATGAACGCCCGGATCGCGCCGAGGATCACGCTGCGCGCACCCGGGGCCCAGCAGGACGCGGTCACGCTGCTGGCGAGCGACCGGCTGGAGTTCACCGAGGCGACCCGCCGCACCCAGGTGGCGCTGACCGCCCGGGACAGCCGTCGGCTGGAGGTGCTGGGCGAGACCGCGCCCATGCTCGCCACGGTCGCGGGCGGTGTGTTCACGGCCGCGGGGCTGGCCTTCCTGGTCCGTGAGCGTCGGCGGCGGGCGGCGACGGAGGACTCACAGTAAGCCGACAGTGCTCACACAGGTGACTGCTCCGGGGGGTGTGAGCAGGGGGAAATTGTCACCTTCGTGCGTAGCCAGATCGAACGCTTCATCCGAAAACTTACGTTACCAACCAGTACCTCCGCGTTCTCCCGGAACCGGCCCAACCGTCACACAACGTCCCCGCCCAGCGTGTCTCCCCCGGACGCCCGGCTCCCCGCCCCCCTCGTTCGACGAGTTGGAGCAACGATGCCCCCGCACGCTTCCTCCCTGCTCTCCGGCCTCGTCCCCGGCCAAGTCCCCGGCCCGGCCCCCGGCCATGAGGACATCGCCCCCGCTCATCCCCGCACCGCTCGCCGCCGTACCCCCGGCGTCGATGTCACCGACGCAGGCTCGTCCCCGTTCCCGCGCCGGATCGTGTTCCTCGCCCGCCGCGATCTGGGCAACCCCGCCGCCGGCGGTTCCGAACTGCTCGTCGACCGCGTCGCCGACGGACTCACGGCGGCCGGCCACCAGGTCACGCTGCTGTGCGGCGGTCCGGCCGCCCACCGCGACTACCGCGTGGTCTCGGCGGGCGGCGACGCCGGTCATTTCCTGCGCGCCAAGCGGGCGTTCGCCCGTCAGGTCGGGGACTGCGACCTCCTGGTGGAGGTGTGCAACGGCATGCCGTACCTGGCTCCGCTGTGGCACCGCGGTCCGACGCTGTGTCTGGTGAACCATGTGCACACCGACCTGTGGGACATGCGCTACCCGGGTCCGATGGCCCGGCTCGGCCGCCGGCTGGAGCACTGGGCGCTGGCCGGCCCGCACCGCGACAGCCTGACCGTCGCCGTGTCCGACTCCACGGCCGCGGCACTGCGCGCCATCGGTGTCGGGCCGGAGCGGATCAGGGTGGTCCACAACGGCGTGGACGCGCCCGGTCCACTGCTGCCCAAGGCCGCCGAGCCGCTGTTCGTGGCGGTGGGGCGGCTGGTCGAGTACAAGCGGATCGATCTGCTGCTGCGGCTGTGGGAGCGGGTGCGTCCGGTCACCGGCGGGCAGCTGGTCATCGTCGGGGAGGGCCCCGAGCGGGACCGGCTGCAGGCCATGGCCGGCCCCCGTGTGGTGTTCACCGGCCACGTCTCGGAGGCGGAGAAGCACCGGCTGCTGTGCCGGGCGTGGCTGCTGCTGCACCCCTCCCTGGTGGAGGGCTGGGGCCTGGTCGTCACCGAGGCCGCGGCGCGCGGCACCCCGTCCGTCGGCTTCGACATACCCGGCCTGCGGGACTCCGTCGTGGACGGGGTGACGGGTGTGCTGGCCGGGGGCGAGAGCTCGTTCGCGGCGGCCTGGTGCGCACTCGCGCTCAGCCCCGAGCGCCGGAGTGTCATGGGCCGTGCCGCCGAGGCGCGCGCCGAGAACTTCCGGTGGAGCAACACGGTCCGGCAGTTCCGGGAGGTGGCCGCGGAGGCCTGCCGTACGGCACGGTCCGCACCGGGCGCCGCGCCCGGTCTGCCGCTCCCCCGTGTGGCGCCCGGATCGGCCCTCCCGTCGGCGTCCGCCGCGACCCTGCCACCGCCCGCCCCGCCGGTGCGTGAGGTGACCGCGCATGACTGAGGTCACCGAACGCCCGCTCAGGGACCCGTCCCTGCGCCGCTCGCTCACGCTGTTCCGGGCCTTCCTGCGGGAGCAGTCCGACCCCGACCGCTGCTACTCGCTGCTGGCGCGGGACGCGGTGGCCCAGGTGGCCCGCCACACGGACCTGCGGGGCCGGATCGTCCTCGACGTCGGCGGCGGACCGGGGCACTTCACCGAGGAGTTCCGCCGTAGGGGCGCCCACACCTGTCTCTTCGAGCCCGACGCCCGGGAGTTGGCGGCGCGAGGCCGCCCGCCGGAGGGCGCGGTGGTGGCCGACGGCTATCTGCTGCCGGTGGCCGACGGCGTCGCCGACGTGTGCTTCTCGTCGAACGTGCTGGAGCATGTGGCGGACCCGCAGACCTTCCTCAGCGAGATGGTCCGGGTCACCCGGCCCGGCGGGCTGATCTACGTCTCCTTCACCAACTGGCTCTCCCCGTGGGGCGGTCACGAGACCGCGCCCTGGCACTACCTCGGCGCGGACCGGGCCCGTGCGCGCTACCGCCGACGCACCGGCCGCGAGGCCAAGCACACCGTGGGCGAGAACCTCTTCCCCCTGCACATCGGCTCCACCCTGCGGCAGGTGCGCGCCCGTGAGGACGTGCGGATCGTCTCCGCCCGCTCCCGCTACTGGCCGTTCCTCCCGGGTGCCGTCACCCGGGTCCCCGGACTGAGAGAGATCGCCACCTGGAATCTGCTGCTGATCCTGCGTACCGGTCAGGCACCCGCTAGCGAGGCACGCTCATGAGCACCACCATCCAGGCTCCCGCGCACGCCGCCCCCGCACCCGCCCCGACGGATCCGCCGGAACAACGGCACGGCCGACGCCTGCTGTTCGGGTTCTGGGCGGCCGTACTGACGGCCTTCCTCCTGGTGTCGCCGGGGCGGATGACCTTCGACACGAAGCTCGGTGTGGCCGCCGATCCGCTGCGGTTCCTCGGCGACCTCGGGCAGTTGTGGCACGACCGGGCGGGCTTCGGCGGCATCTCCGACCAGTACGTCGGTTACGCCTTCCCGATGCTGCCGTACTACGCCCTGACGGACCTGCTGCAGCTGCCGGTGTGGCTGGCCGAACGGCTGTGGCTGTCGATCGTCGTGACCACGGCGTTCTGGGGTGCGCTGCGGCTGGCGGAGCGGCTGGGCGTCGGTTCGTCCAGGACCCGTGTGCTGGGCGCCGTGGCGTATGCGCTGTGGCCGACCTTCACGATCGTCGTGGGCTCCACGTCCGCCGCCGCGCTGCCGGGGGCGCTGCTGCCCTGGGTGCTGCTGCCGCTGACCTCGGCGACGCTGACCCCGCGGATCGCCGCGGCCCGTTCCGCGCTGCTGGTGCCCTTCATGGGCGGGGTCAACGCCGCCTCAACTCTCGCTTCGCTACTGCCGGTCGGCCTGTATCTGCTGAGCCGGCCCAAGGGTCCCCGGCGCCGGGCGCTGCTCGGCTGGTGGCTGCCGGGTGTGGTGCTGGCGACCGCCTGGTGGACGGTGCCGCTGCTGCTTCTGCGTGTCCACGGCGAGGACTTCATGCCGTACGTGGAGCAGGCGGACACCACCACCGCCACCATGTCGGCGACGGAACTGCTGCGCGGCGCGGGCAACTGGGTGGCGTATCTGAACTTCGGCGATGCCTGGCTGCCGGCGGGCTGGACCGTCGCCGCGTCCGTCGTCGCCGTGCTCGGCTCGGCGTTCGCCGCCGCGCTGGGCCTGGCCGGGCTGGCCCGCCGCGACGTCCCCGAGCGGCGCTGGCTGCTGCTGACCGTGCTGGCCGTCGCGCTGATCGCCCTCGCCGGATACGGCGGCACGCTCGGCGCGCCCTTCCACGGCACCGTGCAGGGGTGGCTCGACGGCACGCTGCGGCCGTTCCGCAACATCTACAAGTTCCAGCCGGGACTCGCCCTCGCGCTCGCCCTCGGTCTGGCACATCTGACGGCGGTCCTGGCCGAGCGCCAAGGCACCCGGGCCGCACGCGGACGCCGGTACGTCCCGGCGATCGCCGCGCTGCTCGTGCTGCCGGGGCTGGCGTGGCCGTACGTGAACGGCTCCGTCCTCCAGCCGGGCGCGTTCACCAAGTTGCCCTCGCACTGGGAGCAGGCGGCCGGCTGGCTGGACGAGCACGCCGCGGACAGCCGTGCCCTCGTCGTGCCGGCCACCGCGCACGGCGTCTACACCTGGGGCTCCCCCGTCGACCAGCCCTTCGACGTGCTGGCGAAGACCCGGTGGGCACAGCGG